>CATLHJ010000001.1 GCA_949949035.1 uncultured Clostridia bacterium
GGGGGGGTATACTCTCTTAACGGCTAATTAACGCCAAAGGGTTAATAACCGTAAAAGGAGCAAAAGTAAAATGGCAAAAATTAGTAAACAATGGGGCACCATCATAGCCTGCTGGGCGGTGGCGTTAACCTTTATCATCGCGGGCATTTGTTTAGGGGTAATTATCCCCAGTAAGGCCGCGGAAGATGTATTTGAAGGTGATATTGCGGTGATGTTTGACGGCGAAACAACCATTTATCATAATATGAACACGGTATTGTCGGTGCTTGAAGCGACGGAAACTACTGCGGGTAAACCACTAACGATAAAGTTATTAAGTAATGTTACTTCGGGAGCAGTTCAACCTGCGTCAGGTTTTGTACAAAATAAGAATTTTATTCTTGACCTTAATGGCTATGTTTGGTCAGCCGATGGTATTTTTTTAATGTTAGATGATACTGATTTCCACATTATTGATAGTTGTCCGGAAGTTATTCGTTATTGTACTTATACGGGCGAGGATTATCAATTGGTAACTAGCAATAAAATTGGGTATACGGGGTCGGTGGTTCAAGGGGGTGTAATTGCTCTTAAAGATAAAGTGCCAACTGATTTAAATGCTAATGTTTCTATGATTGTTGGTCATGGGAGTAGTAAGGATGTTACAATAACTATTGACGGTGGTACCTTTTTGGGTAACAGTGCCGCTTTGCAAGTCTATGCGGAAGATGGCTTTACCGCCAAACTTATCATCAACGGTGGTAATTTGCAATTTACGAACGACAAGATAGGTAGTAACGTAACGTTCTCGTGTGCTAACAATGGCAAAACTGAAATTAATGGTGGTAACATTTACGGTAAAATATTCACTATTGATATAACCAAGGAAGAAGATACTGGTGTGATATTCGGTTTAGACGATATTCCTGCCGATGCCAAAGTTACCATTAGCGAAAACATCGAATTAAAACCACAATATGGCGACGATGGTAGTATCTTGTATTACCAAGCGGTGACCAAGGGTAGTGATGAACCGATTACCGCTCCGACCGAACCGGTTAAGGATGCCGAACCCAAAGCCGACAGCAATAACAGTAATCTGATTGGCTTGATTATCTTGGGTGCCGCCGCCGTGATGGTGGTAGGCGTAACGACGATTATTGTCGTTAATGTTAAACACCGCAAAAAAGTTGCCTAAACCACGTTAACCATATAATAAAAAAGATCCCGTGATGCTACGGGGCCATTTGATTGCGTTGCGGGGTCAATGGTCGGCGTTTTGTAAGTCTTTGACTTTCATCGCGCGCACTTGGGCTTCGCGTTGGGTTTCGTCCAGTTTCATGGTAATGAATTTAATGTTATCTTCAATTTCGGGAATCATTTTGTACTCTAAACTGTTAATGCGCCGGCGGACTTTTTGAATTTCGTCGGCTAACATGCTACAAGTTTTTTCGATGTTCGCCAGTTCCAACAGGGTGGCGGTCAAGTTTTGCAACTGGGTTAACGCTTGGTCAAAGGCTATGGGCGTGGTCAGCAGAACGGGCGCCGTGGCTTGCGGATTAGGTTGCACTTCGACGTGCGGTACCACTAAGCCCATGATGTTGCGGGTGTCGCAGGTAATGGTCACGGTGCGTTGCGCGCCAGTTAACGCGTCGTCAATGGCGGCGGTTGACAGGCGAGCGCTGGCGGTCATGTAAAGATGCAGGGCGGCGGTTAAATCTTTGGCCACGCGTTCCCGTAACGTTCGGTTCTGCTTAATCAGTTGGTTAAAGGTGCGCAACATTTCGTCGGATTTGTCTTTCAACAACTTGTGTGCGTGGGTGGCGGTTTGTAAGCGTCCCCGTTGACGCAAACGTTCCATACGGGTCGGGGTCAGATTACTGCTGGTCATAATATTCGTCCAAAATCTTTTGGTTAACGCGGGTCAATTCGACTTTTGGTAGCCGGCGCAGCAGTTCCCAACCCAAATCCAAAGTTTCGGCAATGGTACGGTTAGTGTTAAAGCCCTGGTTTAGGAAACGATTTTCAAATTCGGTAGCGAACTGGCTGTACAGGCGGTCGGTAGGGGACAGGGCGGATTCTCCCAAAATTTGCGCCAGTTCTTTGGCGTCCTTGCCTTTGGCGTAGCAAGCGAACAGTTGATTTAGTACGCCTTTGTGGTCAGCACGAGTCTTGCCGGCCCCAATGCCTTTATCTTTCAAACGCGACAAGGATGGTAACACGTCGATTGGTGGGGTAATACCGCGTTTATAAAGTTCGCGGGAAATGATAATTTCCCCTTCGGTGATGTAGCCCGTCAAGTCGGGAATGGGGTGGGTTTTGTCGTCTTCGGGCATAGTTAAAATCGGAATTTGGGTAATAGAGCCAGTTTTGCCCTTCAGGCAACCCGCCCGTTCGTACAACGACGCCAAGTCAGTATACAGGTAACCCGGATAACCGCGACGCCCCGGAATCTCCTTGCGGGCGGCAGATACTTCGCGTAACGCTTCGGCGTAATTCGTCATGTCGGTCATAATCACCAACACGTGGTAATCCAAGGTAAAGGCCAAGTACTCGGCAATGGTTAAGGCCACCCGTGGCGTAGCAATGCGTTCCAACGCTGGATCGTTTGCTAAATTAAGTAACATTACCGAGCGCGCCAAGGCTCCTGTGGCGGCAAACGCTTGGCGGAAGTATTCGGCTTCGTCGTGGGTAATGCCAATCGCGGCGAAGACAATCGCGAACTTCGCGTCGTTCGCGGGTACCGTGGCTTGGCGGGCAATCTGCGCGGCTAATTCGGCGTGGGGCATGCCCGACATGGAGAAGATGGGTAATTTTTGACCGCGCACCAAGGTGTTCAGTCCGTCAATGGCGGAAATACCCGTTTGAATAAAGTCTTGTGGGTAGTCGCGTGCGGTCGGGTTAATAGGGGTGCCGTTAATGTCAAGACGTGCGGTAGGGATCAGCGGGGCGGCACCGTCGGCAGGGTTACCCAGTCCGTCCAGTACTCGCCCCAAAATGGCGGGGGAAACGGCAACCGCTAAACCGTGTCCAGTAAACTTGACCGCGCTGTCGTGCAGACCCAGACCTTGCCCCGAGGTGAACATTTGCACGATGGCGTTATCACCCGCCACTTCCAAAACTTTGCCGTAACGCACCTCGCCGTTTTGCGATTTGATTTCGACAAACTCGTTATAGGCGACGCCGGTGGTGTTGGTCACGACCAGTAACGGTCCGACGGCACTGGTAATTGTTTGGTAGTATTTGTTCATCTTATTTTCCCCCTAGTTCGTATTTAATGCGACTGGTTAGCGCCGTAATTTGTTCCGTTTGGTCGTTGGTTAAGTAACGGAAATGCGTAATGGCTTCGTGGATAGTCGGCAACATTATGTCGTTAAAACGTGCACCACGTCGCAATGCCGCGTCGGCTTGGTCGTGGTAAGTCATAATGGCCTGCAACATTAAAAATTGCTTCTGGGGGGATGCGTAGGTGTCGGTTTCGCTGAACGCATCTTGCATTAGGTAATTTTCTTGCAACGAATGAGCAGTGTACAGTACCAGTCGGTCGCTGTCGGACAGGGATTCTTCACCGACCAAGCGCACGACTTCTTCCAAATTGGCGGCCATTTGTAATAACTTCATGGCGGTGGCGCGGTATCGCGGGTAGGCGGGATTAACGTGTTCTTGGTACCACGGTGCCAAGTTGTCGGCGTATAAAGAATAAGAAACTAACCAATCAATCGCGGGGAAGTGACGGCGGTAGGCCAAGGCCGCGGATAAGCCCCAGAACACTTTGACGATGCGCAAGGTGGCTTGGGCAACGGGTTCGCTTAAATCGCCACCCGGCGGCGAAACGGCACCAATCGCGGTGACCGAACCAATTTGGCTTTGACTACCTAATACTTGCACCCGCCCCGCGCGTTCGTAAAATTCGGCGATACGGCTGCTTAAATAGGCGGGGTAGCCTTCTTCGCCGGGTAGTTCTTCCAAACGCCCACTCATTTCGCGCAAGGCTTCTGCCCAACGGCTGGTACTGTCCGCCATAATGGCGACGTCGTAACCCATGTCGCGGAAGTATTCGGCAATGGTAATGCCGGTGTAGATACTGGCTTCGCGGGCGGCCACGGGCATATCGCTGGTGTTGGCGATTAACACGGTGCGTTTCATCAGTGGTTGTCCCGTGCGTGTATCGTGCAGGGCGGGAAATTCGTTAAGAACGTCGGTCATTTCGTTACCGCGCTCGCCGCAGCCAATGTAAACCACCACTTGGGCGTCCGACCATTTGGCAATTTGATGTTGGCAAACCGTCTTGCCCGAACCAAAAGGTCCCGGAATCGCCGCCACCCCACCTTTGGCAATCGGGAAAAAAGTATCGATGTTGCGTTGTCCCGTAATTAAGGGCACTGACGACGTCAGTTTCTTAACGTAAGGGCGGGGGCGACGCACTGGCCATTTTTGTAACATGGTGACGGGGTGTCCGTCAATTTCGGCAATGGGCGTGACGATGTTAAATTGACCCGACGCAATTTTGGTAATTTTGCCGTGCAGGCCGTGGGGCACCAAAATGCGGTGTTCAATAACGGGGGTTTCTTGCACTGTGCCCAGTACGTCACCCGTTTGTACGGTGTCACCAACCTTTTTCGTGGCAACGAAGTCCCATAATTGAGTATGGTCCAGTTGTTCCACTTTTAGGCCGGTGGTAATGCGGTCACCAGCCTGTTCGCGAATTTTTAACAACGGACGACCAATACCGTCGAAAATTCCCGACATTATACCAGGGGCCAATTCCATAGATAGGGGGGCGTTCGTGTTAATGACGGGGGCACCGATTTGCAGACCACTGGTTTCCTCGTAAACTTGGACGCTGACTTGGTCGCCACGTAATTCAATAATCTCGCCAACCAAGTGTTGCTCGCCAACGTAAACTACGTCGTACAGGTTGGCGTCGGCCATGCCGGTGGCAACGATTAACGGACCGCTGACTTTACTGATTTTCCCTTGACTCATATATTTTCTCCTTCTACTTGACGGCCAATCGCTTTGGCCAAGTTTGCGCGTAAGCGGGTCATCCCGTACTGACTGCCTGCCAGTGTGTCGGGGATTGGTAGGATGATTGGGTACACGTCGGCCGCGTGGGCGTCGAGATAATCGTCAATTTTGGCGGCTTCGTGTTCCAAAATTAAAATAATGCGGTACCCATCGGCCGTTAGTTGGTCGCAACGGGCCAGTAAAGCATCGCGTTCGGTGTCATAAAAGCAGTCAAAGCCCAGCGCACGAAAAATTTTGGCAATCGTGGCTTCGCCGATGACGGCCACGGTGGCGTTAGACAAATTGCTCATATAACCCCCTTAAACTGGTGCGCAGGGTCGCGGCGTCGTAGCCAAAGCGTTTCCCCGCCAGTATTGTTTTGACGACGGTAAATTCTTTTTGCTTTTGGTGGTACCACCAAAAGAGTGGGTTGGGCTGGAAAATGTCGTCTTTGTCGACCGCTGCCAACGCGTCCAAGCGTGCGTCAATTGCGCTTTGTATGGCGTCCACGGTTAGGTCGGGGAATAGGTTCAAATCTTTACCCGTCCGCGTGCCGCCCGCCACCATGGTCTGGCCGCCTTTGTAATAAGTACGCACGTTAGTTAAATCCGCCAACGTGGTAAAGTATTTGCGTATCGCGGCGTTTTTCAGGTGCGGTACGGCGTTGGCAATGGTAGCAAATTGGGCAAGCGCGTTGCTTTCCGTCATTTGGTCCAAGGCGGTAACCGCAGTGGCTAAATACGGGTCAGAGCACAGTTCAAGAAAAGTGTTCAAGGTTTTAACCCGTTCTGCGTGCAGTAAGGCAGTGTCGTCAAGTAAGTCCGTTTGGTAGCCACATTCGGCCAAGACGGCCAATACTCCCGCACGATCGGGAGCCGCCACCATTTCGCGAATGCGGCGGCGGGTCAGCAGACGTGACGCACTTTGCATGATAATGTTGGCGTTGCCGTAGACCAAATCCGCCATTAGAGTACTCCCAGTTGCTGGGCCAATGGTAAGGCCAGGCGTTCCCGTAATTCGTGCAGTAATTCGTCAACCGTTAATTCAATGCGGTAAATTGGGTTGGTAATAATAATCCCGTAGACGATAGCGTCGGTAGTGGGGTAGTTAGGAAACAGCGCGGCCCATTGGCGGGCAACCTTGATGCTGTCGCCGTCATGAGCGTATTGTTTAATCCATCCGTTAACCATTTTTTGTGTGCGTTCAGCCGGTGCGTTTATAATCTGTTCCCGCGCCCGGGCAAACGCGGTAGCTAATACTTGTTGTTGGGCGTCAGCGCGCCGCTTAATTAAAGTTACTGCGTTGGCACGACTTTGTTCGGTTTGCTGTTGGGCTTGCCTAGCCTTGGCGTCCGTCAGTGCCTGTTCCTTGCGTACGGAGGCTTGTTGGGTGGCGTCCGCCAGTTGGGTGCGGGCTTGGCTTTCTGCCGCCGCTACCAAAGCCGCCGCCTGTTGCTTGGCGTTTTTGATAATCTGGTTGGTTAGTTGTTGTTCGGTCATGGTTTACTCCTTACGCTCCGGCGGGGATTAACAACACGCACAAAATTGAAATGATTAAACCGAACAAGGCGAACAATTCGCTGAAAACCGACATCGTAATCGCCCGACCTAACGCGTCGTCCCGTTTACCGACCATCACGGTCGCGGCGGCACAAACTTTGCCTTGGGCAATCGCTGCGGTACAGCCCGCAATTGCTACGGCCAAACAACCACCCATCACCATCAGCCCTTGGTTCAAGGTGTATGACGCGCTATTATTCAAAACTACTTTGGTTAAAACCAAGAACGCTACAATGAAGCCGTACAGCGCACTGGACGACGGAATCAGTTGCAGTACCAAAGTTTTACTGTACTTTTCGGGTTTTTCGGCAATAACCCCACAGCTGGCTTTTTGCACCGCCAACATGCCAAAGGCCGATCCTGTACAGCATAAGCCGACGGCTAACGCGGCACCGATTAAAGCAAAAGCATTTCCTCCCATAATTCTTTCCTCCTTTTATTTATATCACACCTTGACCTTGCAGGCGGATATAGCGTAATTGACTGCCGAGCGGGGTAAACGCGACCCCGTCGCCGACGTAGAACTTACCGAAGAACTCAACGAATTGCAGGCGGGCGTTGTGAATGTAGGTTGACAGCAGTCCCAACGCAATGTTTAACGCGTGGAAAATAACCGCGACTACCGCGCCCAAGATGTAGCCGAACCACCCGATTCCCGTGAACATCCCGAACAGGTAGTTAGCAACATAGGCGATGACGCAGCCGACCAAGCCCACCCCGAACAAACGGGCGTAAGACAAAATGTCACTGAAATAATTAATCACTTTGTACGCCCCCGTGAACATACCGACCAAATAACCACTGATTTTTTTACCAACGCCGTTCAGTAAAACCAAGCCCGCGAAACCAACCGCCAAGGTAATCACGCCCGGCAACATTAACGGTTGAAACCACGCCATAAACGGGTAGTCCAAAGTGATAATTAAACTGATTAAAGTTGGGAACGCCAAGGTCAAGCCGACAAAAAACACAAGCGGCGGGAGACCACGACACAGACCGTCCAGCCACTGTTTTTGGCGCAGTAAGTTGATGACGTTCAGTAACGCACCGACCGTTAACTGCATCACGCCCAAATACAGCGACAGGGCGAAAAATAAAATGGCGTCGTTGCCGATGGGACTGATGATGGTGCGGGGCATCATGATACTGGGTAATTGCAGGCCAAACCAACTGTTAAAGACTAAACCCCACAACGCAGCGGAAAAGCCGCCCATTAAAAATAAGGCCAGCATTTGGCGCATACCACCCCGTGGACGCTTAAAAATTAAAATACCTGCTGTTACCAACGACAATAAAATGCCGTATGCTACGTCACCAAACATCATGCCAAAAAATAAGAAGTAGAACAATGCCACGAACGGGTTGGGGTCTAGGTCGGTACGTCCCGGTAGACCATACATGGCGGTAATGCTTTGATACGGCGCCACAAGGGGCGTATTTCTCATTAACGCGGGTGGGTTATCGGTAGCGGTGGCGTCTTTTAATTCTACCACGACGTGGCGGTCGGTATGGTGCAGTAGTTCGGTAAAAGTGGTTGCCATCTTGGCCGGTAACCAACCGTGTACGACAAAACAGGTTTTGGTTTGAATGGTAGCGGTTAAAATGGACAAAGTATCCAATTCATTCAGCAGGTAATCGTGGTAAGTTTTTAGCAAATTGATTTGTGTGGTGGTGGGTTGGTTTTTGGTTTGTAAAGTCTTAATTTGCTCTGCCAGTTCTTGCTGGATTCGGGTCAGTTGGGCAATTTGGGCGGCGGGAGTGCGGTTAAAAGTGTACTGTTCGGGGAAAGGAGTCCAACCGTAATCGTAAATGGCGGTGGCCAAAGGTAAGTTGGTTTGCTCACCCGTTAACACCACCAGTAATTTTTTGTGGCGGGTTGGGTAAGTTTCACACAAGAAGTCATTTGTGCCAAGGTCATTTTGGAAACGGATAAAATCGGTCGGCGCCATACTGCCGGCTAACACAAATGCACTGCGCGTATGGTGCAAAAGTGATGCCGCAATCGGTAGTTCAGCAAATGGTTGCAGTTGTTCAATAGTAGTTTGTGCGCTTTGAACTTGATGGTTAAGGTCCGCCACCGCGTTTTTGGTCGCGGTAAGTTTGGTGATTAACTGGTCAATTTTCTTTTGTTGCTTGGTCACCCGTTGCAATTCGGCGTAGGTCATTGTTAGCGGTTTGGTGTCGGCTTTCAGGTAAGTCAGCAGGCCACTGACCGTGTTCAAATCTTGGGTCAGTTGGGTTTTGCGGATGGCTTCGTCGGGGGGTAATTGATTGCCGGTTGACTTGTAAAAGGTAATTTGGAAATTACCGGTAGCCTTTAAGGCATTAATAACCTTTTTCAAGTTGGTGCGTTCGCCGACCAAAGTAACTTTTTGCATTTTGGCAAGCATAGTGGTCAGTCTCCGTAAAACGCCTGAACAATGCTTGCTACGACTGTGGCCATGGTCTGTTCGGGTACATTATATTCGACCGCGGGCACGGGCTCGGGGGGTGGGCTGGGTAAGTTAGCAATCGCGGTGGCAATCGCTTGTTCGGTTTGGGCGTGCAAAGTCTCAATCTGTTGGTAAGTACGTTGTTCAATTTCTTGGGCGGTTTGGTTAGCCTTGGCGATTAAATTATCCGCCTTGGTTTCGGCCTGATTGATTAACTGCAAAGTATCCGCCAACATCTATTTAAGGATAGCGTGGGGTACCGCGATTTGCAAGCAAATTTTGCCCGCCGTCCTTATATATATAGTTTATGCCTGACCTTACTGGACTTAATGCGCGGGAAGTGGACGCTGCCCGTCGGCAGTACGGACGTAATGTTTTAACGCCCCCGAAGTCGCGTAGTTTTTGGACGATTTTACTTGGTAATCTTGGTGATCCGATTATGAAAATTCTTATGTTCGTCACCGCGATTAACTTGGCGTTTTTGTTTTATTCGCGCAATTTTTTGGAAACCTTCGGCATCGTGGTGTCCATTGTGATTGCCGTAACTGTCAGTACGTTAAGCGAACTGGGTAGCGAAAGTGCGTTTAAGAAACTGGAAAAAATGACCGCCACCCTGCAGTCGCGGGTTAAGCGAACTGGGCAGACGGTATTGGTGCCCGCGGTGGATTTGGTCGTCGGCGATTTAGTGTTACTCGGCAGTGGGGACAAGGTACCGGCCGACGGGGTCATGGTCAGTGGCGAAATTACCATTGACCAAAGTATCTTAAATGGCGAGAGTGCGGAATGTCACAAGCGGGCGGGTGGTGCTGTTCCCGATCATGCCGACTTTTTGTCGCCCGTGCAAGTTTTTTCGGGGACCATTGTTACGGGGGGCAATGGCCTGTTCCGCGTCACGGCGGTGGGTGACCAAACCGAATACGGAAAAATTGCCAAAGGTTTAACCGAAGAGGCCCCGACCAGTCCGTTAAAGGTCAAGTTATCCAAGTTGGCCGGCTTGGTGTCCTTAATCGGTTACCTTGGTGCGTTTATCGCGGCCATTACTTATTTAATCAGTGTTGGTCGCGACGGGTTCACTTTTAACGAAATTTTGAACGCGGTAACTTTGGTGGTGTCCGTTATCGTAATGGCGGTGCCCGAAGGTTTACCCATGATGATTACCGTGGTGTTGTCGTCCAACATGCGAGCAATGATGAAAGATAATCTGTTGGTACGTAAATTAAGCGCCGTGGAAACAGCGGGTAGCCTTAACATTTTATTTACCGATAAGACGGGGACGATCACGGCGGGGCAGTTATCCGTGTGTGGGGTGTTGTTGCCGAACGGGCAATATGTGACCGATCACTTTACCCAGCAGTTGGGTGGTTTCGGGCAACTGTTAGGTACCGCGTTAGTGGTGAACAACGAAGCCGAACACACGGCTCATGGTTTTATTGGGGGCAATATTACCGATCGGGTACTGGCAGAATTCGGTTACAAGTTACTTGGCGGAGTAGTACCTACGGTAACCAAGGTGAACAGTGTGCCTTTTTCTTCCGCAACTAAATACATGGCTACGGAAACCGCGGATGGTTCCTTATATTACAAAGGAGCCACCGAAGTGTTGTTGCCGCGTTGCCAATTAACCCCCGATGAGCGGATTAAACTGCAACAGCAAGTGGTGGCCTTGAACGAACAAGCCATTCGCGTAATTTGCGTGACCGAAGGTGACGTATTACTTGGCTTTATCGCCTTGCGCGACGCGGTACGGCCGGAAGCCAAAGCCAGTATTGATACTTTGCATACCGCCCAAATGCAAGTGGTCTTGGTAACGGGTGACGCCCGTGAAACGGCGGTGGCAGTTGCCAAAGAAGTGGGCATTTTGGACACTGACGGCGTGGTGCTAACCAGTGATGAACTTAACCAACTGGACGATAAGGCGTTGGCGGCGGTGTTGCCACGTTTACGGGTAGTGTCGCGGGCGTACCCGCAAGATAAAAGCCGTCTGGTTAAGGTAGCGCAGTCGCTTAATCTGGTGGTGGGTATGACGGGTGACGGGGTTAACGATGCTCCTGCCTTGAAACGTGCCGAATTGGGTTTTGCTATGGGCAGTGGTACCGAAGTAGCCAAAGCCGCGGGCGATATTATTATTGTTGACGATAATATCAAGTCGATTACCAAAGCAGTTTCTTTTGGGCGTACCTTATTTGAAAGTATCCGTAAATTCTTGGTTTTCAAACTGACGATTAACTTTGTAGCGATGGCAATTTGTATTATGGCGCCGTTGTTCGGTATCGCGTCGCCGATTACCGTTATGCAAATGCTATGGATTAACTTGGTGATGGATACTTTGGCGGGGTTGGCGTTTGGCGGTGAAAAACCGCGTGCCAAGTACCTGCGCCAACCACCCAAGCGGCGGGACGAAAGTTTAATTACGCGGGCGATGTGGGGGCAGATTATTTGGGGCAGTATCTTTGGCACACTGATTTGTTTGTGGTTCCTGTTATCGCCTTACGTGCAACGCATTGTTGGCGACCAAGCCACTTTCGCGACCGTGTTCTTTACTTTCTTTATGTTCCTTAATCTTTGTAACGCGTTCAATGCGCGGGCGGACGGGGTTAATATTTTCGCGGGGTTATTCAAAAACAAAGCGTTTATCATTATCATGGGGTTAATCGTGGTGGCCCAGTTTGCGATTATCTATTGGGGTGGGGGAGTATTCCGTACCATACCACTGGACTTTATTTATATTGCTTTTGCGGGGGTACTGGCCCTGTCCATGGTGCCGGCTGAACTATTCCGCAAAGCGGTGTTCAAATAATTTGGTTTTTGCGAACCAATCGCCAATCGCCAACCGCCAAGTTGCCCAGTCGTAACTTGCCTTCCGCGACGCGGGTAAGAGTGAGTACGTTCAGGTTTTGGGTGGCAAACATTTTACGGATTTGGCGGTTACGGCCTTCGTGAATGGTTACTTGAATACGAGTGCGTTCGTGGTTAAGGTAACTAAATTGGGCAGGCGCCGTCCTAACGCCGTCAATGTTGACCCCGCGGGACAGGGTGACCAGCTCCTGTTGGGTAACGGGGCGGTCGACGGTCGCCCAATAAACCTTGTCGACATGAGTGGACGGGTGGGTTAACTTTTTAGTTAAAGCACCATCGTTGGTTAGTAATAACAGTCCCGTGGTATGGTAATCTAACCGCCCCACGGGGTATAAACGCAGTCGGTTAATTAAGTTACCATATTGCTTGGGGTTGTCGCGCAACACGTCTAACACCGTGCGCCGGCCTTGCGGATCGGCGGTGGTGGAAACCACGCCGTCGGGTTTGTTTAGTAAAATGTACACTAGGTCGGTTGGTGGGGTTACCGGACGATCATCCACCATCACGGTAGTGTCGGGGGTAACCGTGGTCGCCAGGTTAGTGATGACTTGGCCGTTGATTTTGACCCGACCGGTCACCACCAAGTTTTCTACATGACGGCGACTGCCGAGTCCGCATTGGGCAAGATATTTGTTTACTCGCATACGAAAAAAGTATATCATAGAAATGATGAATATCCTAATTGCTAACGTACGTAATTTGGAAGCCCCCGAAACGCGGGTGTTGGCGGGGGAACTGGCCAAGAAGCACCGCGTGACGGTTTGCTCCATGGATTTGCCCAGTCGGCAAAAGGGTAACGCTTTTTCGTACAGCGGTTTTCCCATTAAGTTCAAACAGCTTAGTAGTTACCAAATTAACGGGGAAAAAATTCCCGCCTATAAATTCCAAGGCACACCCGCGGACATGATGTCGATTATGCTGGGTAACATCATGCGTCACCGTCAACCGCAAATTGTCATCTGCGGGATCAGTAATGGTATTTCTTTGGGCACCGATGTATTTTGTTCGTCAAACGTAGGAATGGCGATGCAGGCCGCGTTTGCTAACGTACCGTGTATTGCGGTAGGCATGCCGATGCGGGTCGGGGGACACAGCGAAGCCGAGTTGTTGCCGGTGGCGCAATTTATTGCGAAAAACATTGAGAAACTGGCCAAAATGCAATTACCGACCGATACTTTCTTAAACATTTCTTTCCCGTTGGTTAAAAAATACGAAGACTACCAAGGGGTGGGTATCTCGTCCATGGATAACTTAACCAAGATGACCCGTTATGTGGAAAAGGTCGACTGCAAGGGTAACACCTACTACTGGGCGGAAATGGTGACCCGCGAAAGTGCGGAGAACGCACCATTGTCACCGACCGCCGGTATGTCGTATTTCCAAAAGCATTACATCATTATGTCGCCGTTAACCTATGATTGTACCGATTACACCCGTTTATCCGCGTTACAAAAGGGGGAAAGGCTATGAAAATTTTGCTTACTAACGAAGCGGGCTGTTTTCACCCCGGCATTGTCGCGTTAGCCAAAGAATTAAGTAAGGACCATCGAGTTTGCGTGGTGGCACCGTTAAACCGGTTAAGCGGAGCGGGGCACGCGTTAACTACCGACCAACGACCGTTGCACGCGCAACAGTGGTTCGTGTTGGACAGTGTTAAAATGTGGTCAGTAGACGGCACGCCTTGCGACTGTGTGGCGTTGGCGTTAGACAAATTATTGTTGGATAAACCCGACTTAATTATCGCGGGGATTGATCCGGTTAATAATCGTGGTAATATGATTTACACCAGCGGAGTGGTCTCGGCCGCTTTGGAAGGTGCAATTCAGGGCATTAAAAGCATTGCCATCAGTGCTCCTATTGCCGACGACAAAAAAGAAAAGTTGTACCGTCCGGTGGCAAAATGGGTGGCACGTAAATTACGCTACTTAGTAAATTGTACGCCGGATTTCGGGGCGTTAAACGTAAACTTTCCAACAAAATTTAAACCCCAAAAAATTATGCCTACGCAATTAACGGATGGTTTATTGGATAACGATTACGAGATTGAAGTTAACCCGTTTGGTTCGACTTACGCGTGGCTAAAAAGTCCGTTAAGGGAATTTGGTTTGGAGGCTTATGGGCAACAAGGGGATTTGTACTGGTTAAAGCAGGGTTACATTACGGTAACGCCATTAAAGTTAGACTTATTAAAGGGCGAAGCGGTAACGGCCTTGCAGAAAGCGGGGATTAAGTTATGAGTGAATTTATCAACATTGCGATTGATGGACCTGTGGCCAGTGGCAAAGGGACGGTCACCAAGGCTTTGTCGGCGCGTTTAGGCATCCCCGCGTTGGATACGGGGGCAATGTATCGGGCGGTAACGGTGGATCTGTTAGACCGTAACGTGGATATTCACGACGAAAAAGCGGTCCTGTTCGCGTTAAATAAGACTGATTTACGGGTGTTTATGTCTGACAACAGTATTATGCGTGTGTTCGTGCGTAACCACGACGTATCGGCCCGCCTGCGCGATAACGCTATCAGTTTGGCGACGCCCACGGTCGCGGCCTACTCGGGCGTGCGCGATTACGTTAACCGCCAAATTGCGGTGGTGGCCAGTACGGGAAACTACATTTTGGAAGGGCGGGACATTGGTACCACAGTTTTACCCCACGCCCAGTATAAGTTTTTCCTTACCGCCGACTTGGTTGAACGGGCTAAACGCCGGAAGTTAGACTTGGCGCGCAAGGGGGAGGATGTGCCGTTATTGGAAGTGATGGCGCAAGTTAAACAACGTGACGAAGCCGACGCCAACCGTGTAGTAGCGCCGTTGAAACAGGCCGACGACGCGATTCTGATTGATAACACGGGGTTGACCTTGGAACAAACCATTGACAGTATGTTAAAATATATTAAACTATAACTAATGGATACAATTGTGCATATTGAAGACGGAAAATATTTAGGACAAACTAAATTTGCCCCCAGTTTGTTAGAAGAATCTTTGGCTCTGGGCGTGCGCGAAGTGCGAGGCGTGGCCAACCTTGATCACAAAAAAGGTATTCAAATTCACCGTTGTAAAGATAGCAAGGACTTGATTATCGATATTGGTTTGGTGGTCTTGAATGGGTACGCGGTGCCGGATGTAGCCTACCGAGTGCAAGAAGCCGTGATCAACAGTGCCGCCCAACTGACGACTAACAAAATTGACCGCGTTAATGTTTACGTGCGGGGGGCAAAATATGGGGCAAGCGTTAAGCAGAAGTGAAGCCCGCGAAGTCGCTTACCGTTTAATTTTTGCGGGCGAAAGTGGCGACGATGCGTTGGTGTTAGCCTTGGGTGGTAAAGTAGCGCCCGCGCCGGAACTGAATTACCTATTGGGGGTAGTGAAAGCCGTCCAACAGAATTTGGTGGTCATTGATCAACAAATTAGTGCCCATTTACAGGGGTGGACCATGGACCGTTTACGTCGTACTGACTTGGCCGCGTTACGTTTGGCGTTGGGGGAAATCACGCAAGGTACGGTCCCGTTGCCGGTCATCATTAACGAAGCGGTACAGTTAGCAAAAAAATACGGCGACCAAAGCAGTGGTGCATTCGTTAACGGGATTTTAGCGAAAATTACGGAGTAACGATGGAACTGTCGGTAACGCAATTAAATAACTACATTAAGTCGGTGTTTGGCGCGGAAGAAATGTTGCACAACGTGTTATTGACCGGCGAAGTTACGGGCGTAGCGGTACGCGGCAACGGCGTGTGGTTTACCATGCGGGACCGTGATGCAGCAGTGCCGTGTGTCTGTTGGGAGGCAGCGCGTTGCCCCGTTAAGGATGGTGAACAAGTAACGGTACGGGGTTCGGTCGATTATTGGCAGAAAGCAGGCAAACTGAACTTTAATGTTCACGCTTTGGTGAAAACGGGTGCGGGCGATTTGTTAGCCGAATTAAAGGCGTTAACCGAGAAATTGAAAGCGGAAGGTCTTTTTGACCGCAAGCGAGCCCTGCCGAGCAAAGTTAAACGGATTGGGGTGGTGTCTTCGCGCTACGGGGCGGTAATCCACGACATCATGACGGTTACTAAACGGCGTAATCCGACGGTCGACATTGTGCTGTATCCGGCGGCGGTGCAGGGGGAAAACGCGGCGCGGGAGTTGGTAGCGGGGTTAGACTATTTTAGTAACCAATCTACGGTCGATGTGGTGATTTTGGCACGCGGCGGCGGTAGCAGTGAAGATTTATCCGTCTTTAACACCGAAAGTGTGGCGCGGGCAGTGGCAAGTTGTCGCTTACCCGTGGTAACGGCGGTGGGACACGAAACGGACGTTACTTTGGTGGACTACGTGGCCGATGTGCGGGCGGCTACCCCGTCGGCAGCGGCGGAATTGGTGGTGCCCGAATTAGTGTCGCGACAAGACCAAGTACGACAATTATGGTCACGCTTGCGCTACGTAATAACCAGTCGCTTGACGGCCGTGCGCAACTCTGCGCAAAACTTTCTACACATTTTCCCCAAGGATTTCGTCGCGGTGGCCAAAAACGGGCAAGTGGTAAAAAGCGCTAAACAATTACACGCCAAGGATAAATTGCAAATTTGTTTCAGTGATGGTAGAATAGGAGTAACCGTAGATGGATAACGAAATTAAACAGTTAGCAACTTTAACCCAAACGATCGAGCAGGAAAAGAACATTGACGTGGCGCTCGACAATTTTATCAACGGTGCCCAACTGGTCAAAAAAATTTTAGGCGAATTGGACGAAAAGGAAGGGCAGGTGTACGAAGTCATCGACGGCGTCGAAAAACTGTGGGAGGAATAAATGCTATCAACCTTACGCATTCAAAACATGGCGTTAATTCCCGCGGTGGAAATCAATTTTGGTCCGGCGTTTAACGTGTTGACCGGGGAAACCGGTGCGGGAAAGTCGATTATTATTGGTAGTTTGAACTTTATTTTTGGTGATAAACTGTCCACCAATGTGATTCGCGACGGCGCCGATTTCGCGCGGGTAACGGCCGTGTTTGACGAGACCATTATTACGCGCACGCTACACGTGGACGGCAAAAGTGAAATTCGGGTTAACGACGAACCACTGACCATAAAGGGCTTGCGAGCGGTGGCCAGTGAACTGTTGGCTATTCACGGGCAACACGATACGGAAAAGTTATTGACGCCGAAAAATCACTTGGCGATTTTGGATAGTTTCGGACATACCGACTTAACCGCTTACCAAGCCGAGTATCATCAATTACAAACTTTACAAAAAACGTTAGCCAGTTACGGTGACAATCCCGCCGAACGTGAGCGATTGTTGGATTTGTACCAATACCAAATTAACGAAATTACGAACGCTCATTTAAGTGTTGACGAAGAGGACGAACTGAACAATAAAGCCGTGGTGTTGCGTAACGCAGAAAAACTGACCACAGGCTTGGACGAAATTATTGAACAGTTGGATACCGCGGATACGGCGGCGGGGCGGGCGGTTAAGAAATTGCTGGGCTTGGTGAACTGTGACGCACAGTTAAAGCCATTGGCTGATCGTTTGAGTGGGGTTAGCAGTGAACTGACCGACATCTTGTTGGAATTGCGGGACTATGTCGACCGTGCCGATTTTAGCGCGAGTAGTTTGGAAACCATTTACGATCGGTTAGACCTAATTAAGAACCTGAAACGCAAGTACGGGGCTACGGTGGCGGACATTTTGGACTTCTTGGCCAAAACTCAAAGCGAATACCAACGTCTATTGAACGCAGGTGATACGATTGCCCAACTTAACGCACAAATTACCGCCCAAACCGAACGGGTTAAACAAGCGGCGGCCCAAGTGACCGCCAGTCGCCACGTGGCAGCGCAAGCATTGACTGCGCAACTTGGCAAACACTTGGCGGATTTAGGGATGCCCCACGCGCAATTTGACGTACATTTTACCACGGTGACCCCGAACACCCACGGTGCTGACGACGTCGAATTTTATTTCTCGGCCAACTTGGGCGAAGCGTTACGCCCCTTGGCGCAAATCATTTCGGGCGGGGAAATGAGTCGCGTGATGTTGGCCATCAAGACGGTAGCCAATACCGAACTGGGCAAAACTTTGATTTTTGACGAAATTGATACGGGACTGTCGGGGAACATGGGCTTGGCAGTGGCGGACAAGTTAACCGCACTGGCACAGCATTCCCAAATTATCGTGGTAACGCACCTGGCGGCGATTGCGGCCGCGGCCGATCAGCATTTTTTGATTCAAAAAAACATTGCTCATGACAAGACCGTGACCAACGTTTATCCGTTAAGTGCGGCTGACCGTATCCAAGAAATTGCGCGCATTATCGGTGGCGGCATCACGGCGGTGGCACATGCGACAGCGTTGCTGAATGGCCGTCAATAAAGTTACTTGTGTTTGCGCCGTTTAGGCTTTTTTTGGTTGCAGTACTTACGGTGGCTGGGGACTAACCACAGCAGAACTAAAACACAAACCACCACGATGATGGCGCAAATGACAATAAACGACCAAAAACCACCCATACGCGCCAAGGGTAGATTATCTAAATTCATGCCGTAAATACCGGCAATCAAGGTTGGGATGGCCAAGATGATGGTGACAATGGTTAAAAAACGCATGCGCTCGGCTAAACGATTATTAACGATATTGGCGTAAGTGTCCATGGTTTCGTTCATCAATTCGCGCTGCAGAGTACAGGTAGCAAACGCTTGTTTAATTTCCACTTGAATATTTTCCAAGGTTTCAATGTCGTCTTCGGTTAGATTCGTGCGTTGCGCCAACAACTTGTCCACGACTAAAATGTTTTGCCGCAAAGACGAGGCAAAATAAATCAATGCATTTTTCAGTTTCATAAATTCAACCAAGATGTTGTCCGTATTGCTGTTGCGTAACAGTTTACTTTCAATGTTGGTACTGGCCTTGTCAATCGCCCGCAAATAAATCTCGTAAAGACTGTGGAAGGCTAATAAAAATTGGTACAAAATTTTCGGGCTGTCCAACAAAACGTTTGAGCGTAGCGTGCCGTGCTTAATATCGTTAAATTTACTGCTGTCATTTAAGCAGACAGAAACGGTTAAATTTCCCTTTTGAATAATGGATAAAGGCATGGTGGTGTAGGGAGCGTCGCTATCTTCGGTTTGGCTCTGGGTAACGGGTATGTCAAAAACAATTAAGCGGTAGCCGGTATCGTCGTCCAAATCTAAACGCGGGCCTTCTTCGTCGTCCAACGCCGAACGCACAAAGTCTTCGGGAATACTTAATTCGTCAATGACCCGTTTGACTTCAATTTCGTTGGGGTTGGTCAGTTGCACCCAAACGCGTTGGTCAGTTGGCAAATGCAACAGACTTAAACTGTCATCTTTGACGTACTTACCATCACGTTGCAACAATACGTTGGTCATACCTTGATGGTACACCCGTTTAGTAAATAAAGTCAATCACTGTGACAAATAATATATTTATTGCCAAGTTCAAAAATTGGCTTTATAATAAGACATTATGAATAAGTTCAAGAGCAAATTTCTTAGTTTATTAACGCCATTGGCCGTGTTGTCTTTGGCCGTGGTGATGATGATTGCCGCTCCGATGACATCTTTAATGGGGGCTCTGCGTGTTAACGCAGCCAGTGTCAGCAGCGATAATTTTACCATTACTAATTTACCGGCGCGTTATGCCGAAGTCGGTGACGAAATCCAACAACCCGCACTGACTGCGGGGACCGTGGTCCTGTGGCACGCCAACCGCGAAATGACCGTTAACAATGGTGATCAATACCGCGAAGCGGGGCAGTACGAATGGCGGTTCTATACTGACGCCACCAAAAAACAACTGATTACCACCCACACTGTTTACGTAACACAACCCGAATACGTGATTACGATGCCCAGTGTGGTACCGACCGTGGCACCGAAAGATTTAACGGACGGCAAGTTGGCATTACCGTTGCCGGAAAAATTGACCAAGGATGATGAGGAAATAACCTTGGGTGATGATTATAAGTTAGTAGTTAAGGCGTTCAAAGGCATTATCGATTTGTCGGACAAAGTAACCGTTAATAACACCGACGACCAAAAGAATGTGGTGGTTGATTTGTCCGGTTTATCTACCGACGAACGTTTTGGTACCCTGAAAGTAACTTATATCTTGCGCGATACCCATGGCCAAGATTTGACCGCCAAAGTCTTGACCGATATTGAAATTAAAGACTGCAATAAAGATCAGGTTACGTTCAGCAGTAACCCCGCGGCGCCCAGCGTTCAAAGTTTGGCCTTATGGCAAGAAATTACTTTAACGGCGCCGACCGCCAGCAGTGCCAAATACGATAATACCACCTTTAATGTGGAAGCCACGACGAAAATTATCGGTTACAAGTTCTATAACGGTGCTACGCAGCCCAGTAATTGGGATAAAATCGGTACGGTTAACTGTGCCAGCGGTTATATTGATGATGACGCGGTGAAAATTGATGGTTTGCAAGTTACTACTAAACAGTTGGGTTGGTACAAATTCTTGTTCCGCACCGATACTTTGTTTGGCAATAAATCGGACAACGAAAACGAAACGGATGGCGAATATTGGAGTGATGCCGTCAATATCAAGAGCGACAGCCGTAGTCCCGAATTTAAATTTGTTGACGCCTATGGTACAGACGACGTTAGTGTGGCCGACAAAACTTTGAAGGAGGTAGCCTTCGCCGACTTGGTGGACGAATACAGTGACCGCTATCCTTTTAGTAGCAGCAGTTCCGAACCGGCCAGTGACGCACAGAAAATTTTGGTTGACCAAAAAACAACTTTGACCTTACCGGCGATTTTCGCCGTGGATAATAATACCGCCCTTGACCAATTAAAAATGACGGTAACCGTGGCGCAAGTCAAGGACGTTGACGGTAATAAGGTTACCGACCCTAATACCGCAGCCGTTTATTATAATAACGCTTACCATGATGATACTTATAACCCCGGTAAGGTATTGAAAATCGATTTCGCCAACAGTACTGCGACCAGTGGTGATAATTTTATCCACTTAACTAACGATGCCGGGTTGTATTTAATTACGTTGAACATTGAAGATACAGCACCTAAATATGGTAATGGCGACGCGACCAGCAGCAACAGCCCGCGTCGTGCACAAAAGTATTTATATTTCCAATTAGGTAAAAACACCTTGGATATGAGTGCTGACAGTTATTCGCCAACGATTGATGCATTCCAAGTTAGTGACGTTTACTTATGGGAAGGTAAAACTTTTGATTTCGCGGTGCCGACGTACAGTGATCTTTACACGCCGACCGCCAACATCGCCATGGATTACTATTTGGTAAATAAAAAAAGCAAACAAGTTTTCCGTTTGGACAACGATGACATTTCGGCAGGACGTATGCATGTTGACTTAATGGACCTAATGGACGATGGGGAATGGGCTGCGTTTAAGAACGATACTTCGGACGTCAGCATTTACGCGGTAGCGCGTAACTTTACCTACCTGCAATACGAATGGAACGAAGCGGTTACGGCTAACAAATACGCCGATCTTACGCTTTACCAAGGTGATAAAATCGGCGACTTACCAACGGCCGGCAAATTGGGCAATGGTTTAACGGTAGCCCAAGTTCCCTTTACCATGCACTCCGTGGCGACCAGTACTGCCGGCACCTTGTCGGTAGCGGTGGATAATGGTACTGACAGCAATACGACTTTCAAGGCGGGCGAGGCAGTGCGCATTAAAAACGCCAGTGTTAATTGGAGTTCCGAAATTGACGGCCGAATCAGCGTGGCGGCTTACCAATTAAAAGACGACGGCAGTCGCGTGGCGGTTAGCGTGGTCGACGATAACCAAAAAGATGCGAACCAAAACGAAAATGTGTCCGCAGTGGCTTTCCGTCGTAGCAGTTACGCTATCGAAAATTGGTACTTTACACCGCGCAACGCGGGAACTTATCAAGTTGTGGTTACCGCCAAAAATAACGCCAGCAACGTGGTGATTGCCAATGTGCAAACTTTGACCGTGGACCCCAACGGCGAGTGGGTACCGTTACCGACGGCAATGAGTACAACTTCGGGTGCGCCCGACGCCACTTTGACGATGGGTACCGCGGGGCGGGTGGTTGTGCCGAACTTGGGTAAAAATGGTGCCACGACGCCAACCTATCGTGCCAAGGACCGTAAACTATACGGTGCGGATGGTAACGTCAATGGCGACTATACGATTACCGTGCAGGGTGTTAATGACCCGAATTGCTTAACTGGTGAACGCTTTGTGCCGAACCAAGCCGGAACCTATACTTTTGCGATTGACTACTATGACAGTAGTAAAAATTGGTTGAGTACCGTCAATTACGTGGTTGAAGTCACCGCCGATGGTAACAACACCACCAGTGCTATTAAATTGGATACGGCTTACGGTGATTTGCAATTTACTAACGATGACGGTAAAGTAGTAAAGGGTATTAAAAACGATAGTGGCGCCGGTACTGCCGATTCGCCGAAGTACGCGATTACCTTGTCACAATTTATGACCGCCAACTTGGGTGGCACTACCGACTTTATCGTAGATCGGGAAACCTTGCGTCAAAATTTGGAAACAATTGCGGATGCGGGCGACGATGCTACTTACCAATACCTGTATCCTGCTATCGCTATCCCGATGCCTAACTTAATCAGTAACGGCACCGCCGAAGATTTTGAAATCACCGTGCAGAAATCTGGTTACAGTGATCTGTTGGTTTCCAGCAAGAAAACTTTGCCCAATGGCAAAAACAGTGTTATCCCCATGATGGGCGATTACTTTGTGTTCCGCCCTGAAGGTAAATTCAAAAATAACGATGCCGACTTCTTGGTCAATGCCGGTGACAGCGCCAGTGCCGTTTACGTAATTACTTACAAAACGCCTTCGACCAGTTTGACCTTTAACGTTACGATCGGTGATCCGGTCAAGGGTAAATTAACCTTTGACGATGGTTTCCTGACTTATGACAATGGCAAAAAGACCATTGACCGTGGTACGACTCCCGTTATCGACAAAGATAGTGACGGTAAGCGTTACGTAACCATTAACTTGCAAAAATTAAAATACTTGGGTAACAATACTTTATTGCAAGCCATGGCCAAAGGGCCGGACGCTGGGGATAACGAAATTGTGGACGAAGACCAAACGGCGGCCTACCTGTGGCGCAACGTTAATGTCAGTGTTACTTACGAAGGCGTAACTTTGGTCAGCACCGGCGATTGGGATGATAAAAAGGACAATGACGCCATGACCTACCGTTTCAATTTAAGCGACAGTGGTACCTACACCGTTAACGTCAGTCTGTTTAATCCGTACGTTAACCAGATGGTGACGGAATCGTTTGATTTTACCATCGACGTAACCGCGACCAACAAGAACGTTAATTTAAGTACGGTTTGGGGCATTATTTTGGTAATCTTGTCGGTAGGCTTGTTAGCGGGGGTTATTTTCTACTTCGTTAAGACCGCGCGTGAGACCCGTTTCTTGGATAATCCGAAGGCTCCGAAAGCAAAAAAAGACAAAAAAACAAAGCCGAGTAATCAGGAACCAGTAAAGGACCAAAAAGAAGATGTTAAATAAGACCGAAACCAAAGTGATGTCTTACATTTTTACGAAGTGCAAAGGCGAAGGCAAAGTGTTGTTGACCCCCAAGGAATTGCTGACCTCGTTAATGCCGAAAATCGAAATTACCGCCAAACAATTAGATGTAATTATGAGTAATTTAGTCTTGGACGACTACATTGAGATGGAAAAGGGCGACAAGGACGGCAAAGTATACTTTGTGGTGTCCTTAACGATGCGTGGTGCGGCCTTTGACCGCGAACGTCAATCACAAAAAAAATCGCGGCTGCAATCGGTTTTGTGGAAAGTGGCGTTAACCGTCGGCGGGGCAGTGTTGGCCTTTTTAATTGGCTTGATGTTGAATCGTTTAGTCGGTAAATAATTAAACTATGGAATTTAAGTTAGTAGCACCTTACCAACCTACGGGCGACCAACCGGCCGCGATTGAACGCCTGACCCAAGGCATTAAAGACGGGCGTCGCCACCAAGTATTGTTGGGCGTTACGGGCAGTGGTAAAACCTTTACCATGGCGAACGTGATTAAAAACGTGGGGCGTCCAACCTTGGTAATTGCCCACAACAAAACGTTGGCGGCGCAATTGTGTAACGAGTTTCGGGAATTTTTCCCCGAAAATCGTGTAGAATACTTTGTCAGTTATTACGATTATTACCAACCCGAAGCCTACTTGCCGGCGACCGATACCTACATCGAAAAAGACATGGCAATTAACGACGAAATTGATAAATTACGTCACTCGGCGACTTCGTCGTTGTGCGAGCGTAATGACACCATTATTGTGGCGTCGGTATCCTGCATCTATGGTTTGGGTGAACCCAAAGAGTACGCCAGTATGGCAATTTCTTTACGCCCGGGCATGGCACTTAAACGGCGCGATTTGGTAACCCGTTTGGTAGACAGTCAATACAAACGGGCGGAAGTCGACTTTGTGCGGGGCAGTTTTCGCGTTAACGGGGACGTGGTCGATATTATTCCGTCTTACGCGTCTAACGTGGCGGTGCGGGTGCAGTTTTGGGGCGACGAAGTAGAAGGCATTTTTGAAATCGACGCTTTAACGGGGGCTAAATTGTCCTCCTTGGCCCACATCGCCATCTTTCCGGCGTCACACTTCGCGGTGGGTTCGGCACGCTTACAGGAAGCCATTGCCAAAATTCGGGCGGATTTGGCGGTACAAAAAAAATTCTTTGACGACCACAACATGATTATCGAAAGCCATCGTATTACTCAACGCACCAATTACGATTTAGAAATGTTGGCGGAACTGGGCTTTGTCAAGGGCATCGAAAATTATTCGCGTTACTTTGATGGTCGGCAGCCGGGCGAGCCACCTTATACTTTAATGTCGTATTTTCCGAAGGACTACTTAGTTTTTATTGACGAATCCCACATTACGGTACCGCAGATTCGCGGTATGTATAATGGTGACCGCGCACGCAAAAAAGTGTTGGTTGATTTTGGTTTCCGTTTGCCGTCAGCCTACGATAACCGCCCCTTGAACTTCGCCGAATTTAACCAACGGTTGGGGCAGTGCATTTACGTGTCGGCCACGCCCGAACAATATGAATTGGAAAAAGCGGGTGGGCAGGTTGTGGAACAAATTATCCGCCCTACCGGATTGCTGGACCCCGAGGTCATCGTGCGGGGCAAAGACCACCAAGTACCCGATGTGCTTAACGAAATTCGGCAAGTGGTTGCGGGGAAGGGGAAAATCTTGATTACCACGCTAACCAAAAAAATGGCGGAAGATTTGACGGCGTTTCTCACCGAAAACAACGTGCGGGTGCGCTACTTGCACAGCGAAATTGATACTTTGGAACGCACCGAAATTTTGACCGCTTTTCGCCAAGACGTGTTTGACGTCATCGTCGGAATTAACTTACTGCGCGAAGGTTTGGATTTGCCCGAAGTGGAATTGGTGGCAATTTTGGATGCGGATAAGGAAGGCTTGTTCCGTTCGACTCGTTCGTTGATCCAAACTATTGGGCGGGCTGCGCGTAACGCCAAAGCCCGAGTAATTTTGTACGCCAACACCATCACGCCCAGTATGCGGGCGGCGATGGACGAAACCGCGCGTCGGCGTCAGATCCAATTGCAGTACAATCAAGAACACCACATTACGCCACGTACAGTGTACAGTGCGATTAAGAACTCGTTGTACATTACGCAAAAAGCCAAACCTGACACTAAAGATGCCGACTTGTCGGTGGCGGAATTGACCGAATTGATGAACGCCGCCAGTCAACAGTTGAATTTTGAATTGGCCATCCAATATCGGGAACGAATCAACAAAAAAAATAGTAGACAAAAACGCTAAAGAACATATATATTATGTATGATGCAAACGACGATGATTATTGTTTGGGCGGTGTTGGTGGCCGCAACTTTATTATTCGAATTTTTAACCACTGACTTCTTTGCTTGCTGTTTTTCGTTAGGTGGTATTGTGGCGTTAATCTTGGCGGCATGTGGCGCCAACTTATACTGGCAAATACCGGTCTTTATTGTGATTACTTTGGTGGCGTTGTTCGGGGCACGTCCGTTCTTGAAAAAGTTTTTCTTAAAGAAAACCATACCTACCAATTTTGACCAATACCTGGGGACGACAACGAAATTGTTGTCGGACGTGGTCGATGGTAAGTCAACCGTGAAAATTAACGATGTGGTTTGGACGGCGGTGTGCGAAGAAAACTTGAAAACGGGCGACACCGTAACGATTGAAAAACCAGTCGGTAATAAACTGGTCGTAAAAGGAGCAAAATAAAATATGGTACCGTGGTTAATTGCAGTAATTGTTATTGGCGTAGTGGTTTTATTAATCGTTGCGTTATCGATTCGCATCGTTAAACAGGGAACGGCTGTTATCGTTGAACGTTTGGGTAAGTATCACAAGACTTTGGATACGGGTTTGAAATTCATTATTCCGTTGTTGGATCGGGCTTTGCCAGCCATCAGTTTGAAAGAACAAGTGGCGGACTTCAAACCGCAACCGGTTATCACCAAGGATAACGTCACGATGCAAATTGATAGCGTGGTCTTCTTCCAAATTTTGGATCCGAAACTGTACACCTATGGTATTGAACGCCCGTTATCGGCGATTGAAAATTTAACTGCTACTACTTTGCGTAACATTGTCGGTGAATTGGAATTAGACGAAACGTTAAGCAGCCGTGATACGGTAAACAGTAAAATGCGCGAAATTATTGATTCGGCTACTGACCCGTGGGGGATTAAAGTTAACCGTGTAGAATTGAAAAACATTTTACCGCCGGCCGCGATTCAGGAAAGTATGGAAAAGCAAATGCGTGCGGAACGTGAACGTCGCGAAAACATCTTATTGGCCGAAGGTGAAAAACGTAGTAAAATTTTGGTCGCGGAAGGGGAAAAGGAAGCCGAAATTTTGCAGGCCGAAGCCAAAAAGATGGCTTTGTTGACCGAAGCCGAAGGGCAAGCCCAAGCGATTCAAAAAATTATGGCGGCTAAACCCGACGCCGCGTATTTAACCTTGCAAGGTTACGAAGCCTTGAAAGCCATGGCGAATGGTAATGCCACCAAATTGATTGTACCGAATGATTTGGCAAACGTGGCGACTTTGTTTAGCGCGATGAAAGAAACTTTGGCTGGGGAGAAACCAGTTAAAGGAAAAAACACCACAGCCCAAAAATAAAAGTGGTTACCAGTAGCAGTAATTAAAAGCGGACGTGGATTAGCGTCCGTTTTCGCTTTGTTTGGCTTTTAACTTGGTAATCTGTTCGTCAACCCATGGTTGCAATGCTTCAAGGCAATCCAAGGCTTCTTTTAGTACGGCAGTGTTGGTGGTGTCAATTGCCAATACGCCCAATTTTTCAGCGCGTTGTGCTTCGTGGTTCAATTCGGCAGGTGCGGTCTCGGCGCGCAAGTAGGCTTCTTGTTCGGGAGTTAAAATTTCATGGTTCATAATTTAGTATACGCGGTAATGCATAAAAAACTACCTCTTGACAAATTCCGTCAAAAGTTCATAATAAAGTTTATTATGACTAACGAACAGGAACAGTTGGACCAAAATATTAAAGAAAGTTGGTTTTCGCGAATTGGTGTGCAAAAGCCGTACACGGTTTTTGTGTGTATTGTTGCGATAATTATTTTGGGCGTGTTTGCTTTTTCGTCAATGCAGGTTGACTTGTTTCCGTCAATGAATATGCCTTACGCGATGGTGGTGGTTAACCCGAATACCAGTTACTTGACCAAATATATGCAAGATAATTTTAGCGACAAAATGATTGATTTGGCGATAAGTGACGCCAAGGGTGTGGACGGGTATGATTTAACAAGGTTGTCAGATGATGAAGCCGCTTTACGCGAAGCCTTGAAAAAGCCACAGGCAGAACTTAAAGACGTTTTAACGAACGAAGCCAATAAGGGAAATCAAGTTGTTATTAGTTATATGCCTTTAATGCAGGCGATGATGACTGATGCTGACGGTAAATTATTAAATCCGGCCGCCGCGCAAGCGTTGCAACAACGCGTGTTGTTTGCTTGTTTGCCGACGCGCGCGCAAATGGAAACCTTAACCGATACCATTTTGTCATCGTTATCGCGGGTGAGTGGTATTAACCGCACCCAGAGTGTGACCATGTTGTCTTCGGGTTTGGTAATGATTACTTTGGAATACAACAGTGACGCGACGGTGGACCGCGCCGATTTGCTGATGGCCATGGATGCGGTAGGTCTCGACAATGCGGTAGCGTACGGCTTGCAATTTGATAAGACGATTATGCAAATTGACCCGTCTTTGTTGCCGATTATGAGTGTCACTGTATCGTATGCGGGTAAAGACGATGATTGGTTTAATAAAAACGTAGTGTCAAAAATTCAAACTACGGTGGGGGTTGGCTCGGTATCGACCAATATCGCGTCTTCCGACACCGATACCAACCGCGACCAAGCGTGGGAAAGCAACAAAGGGTCGTTGGTCGAAACGTACAGTCTGTCCATTCAAAAAAATAGCAACGCGGTTACGACCGATGTGGCGGCGAACGTTATTAAAACCTTGGAAAAAATTAAGCAAGATAACTTGTCGGCGGATGGTCAGGTGCAATTTGATTACCACGTTACCAGCAGTCAAGCCGAATACATTAACGAAAGTATTGGCTCGGTTGGTGAGAACTTAATTATCGGTGGCTTGCTGGCGTTAGTTATTTTGTTTTTGTTCTTGCGTTCGGTGAGGATGACTTTGGCGATTGGTATTTCGATTCCGTTAGCCCTGGTTGGTACTTTTGTCATTATGTACTTTATGGGTATCGGTTTGAACATTATTTCGATGTCGGGGTTGGCCTTGGCGGTCGGGATGTTGGTTGATAACTCGGTCGTAGTTTTGGAAAATATTTACCGTTTACGCAGCAAGGGCTTGCCCATTAAGGCCGCGTGCATCAAGGGGGCTTCGCAGATTATGTTGGCGATGTTGGCGTCATCGTTAACCACCATCTGCGTGTTTTTCCCGATGTTTTTCTTGGAAGGCATGATTATGGAAGTCTTTACCGATTTAGTATGGGTAGTAATTTTGTCGTTGCTGTGTTCGTTTGTCGTGGCGGTAATGTTTTTGCCCGCGATTGTGGCGACTTTCAAAATTGACGCGAAAAAGCCCAAGGCTGTCGCCGCCAACCAAAAGCCAACGTGGTGGCAACGCTTTACGGCGGGGGCTAATCGTGTTTTTGACCAAACTTTGCGGTTCTGTATTAACAAAAAATGGCTGACGGTGACTTTGGCGTTGGTGTTGTTTGTCGGTTCAGCCTGTTTGTTGTTGGTGAACGGTTTCATTATTTTACCGGCTACCGACGCGGGGAATTTTACCATAACTGCTACTTTGGATAGTGCGGGCATCGCGGTTGCTGATAGTAACAAAAAAACTGTTTTGGCGGAGCCATTATACAACGCTATTGCCGAATTGTTGGGTGATGATTTTGACCAATGTGTGGTTTCTTATAATTCAGGTACAGGGGCAATGGCCATGTTTACCGGTACGGGGGAGGCCATTGAAGTCGAAGTTCAATTAAAGGACCAACGTAAATTATCGACGGCCGAGGCGGCGGATAAGGTTTACAAGGCTCTGCTTGATTACCAAAAACGTACTACCGATAAGGATGGTAACCCTTATTATGCCGACATGGAGGTGGCGTCATCCTCGATGACCCAAGGTTTGGTGGCCAGTGATGTTTCGGTTTCCTTAACCATCGGCGAAGAAGATTCCGCCGTGGCGGGTAAGGTGTTGGACGATTTTGGCGTGGCTTTGACCGCCAAGTTCGATGACGCTTTGCGTGATGAACTGAAAATTAAGAGTATTATTTTTGAACAAAACGCAGGGCAAAAAATTGTTAAATACAACAACAAATTCACTATGGACTTCACAATTAAGGCCTTTGCCGACGCGGACACCAATAAAATTCAAAGTAAATTGGACGCGTTGGTAGACGAATTATTGCATAGTGACGAATTTAAGGACCAAGACCTGGCAATTTTGGATAGCGGTTTAGCGCAACAAATGAATGACACATATACCTCGATGGGCATCGCTTTAATTGTTGGCTTCTTGTTAATCTATTTGGTAATGGTGGCGATTTTCCAATCGTTCTTGATGCCGTTTATTATCTTAATTTGCGTACCCTTGGGTTTCACTGGTGCGTTCCTACTGTTGGCCATGTGCGGTATGCCACTGTCCATGCCCGCGTTAATCGGTTTCTTAATTTTGATGGGGGTTGTTATCAACAACGGTATTTTGGCGGTAGATTACACTAACCAAGCCCGTCGCGATGGTTTGAGCGTTAAGGAAGCCTTGGTGGCTGCGATGCACACCCGTATGCGTCCGATTTTTATGACCGCCTTGACGACCGTGTTGGCTATGGTGCCCATGGCGTTTGGTTGGTCGATCTTTAACACCAGTAGCAGTGCGGCGTTGATGCAACCGTTAGCGGTGGTTTCCATCGGTGGTTTGTTGTTCGGTACAGTAACGACCCTGTTGGTAGTACCGGCTTTCTACGCCATTTTCTGCCACGATAAAAAGAATAAAACCACTCCCGCTACCGTGCAAGGGGACCTGGTGCCTACGACGGCGACGCCGGTAACGGAAACGGTTGCGGCACCGATTGACACCACACCGGTTGACCAAGCGGGAACAACGCATGGCGATACACCAAAACCTAAGACCAAGAAAATGGTTAACAGTAAAAAAACAAATTTAACTACTAAATAATTTAAGTTGCCAAAAAATTGGTTTCGGGTTATGGTAATGATGTATGGAATGGGTGTGGTTATTGGTATCCCTGTTGGGGTTGGGGGCGTTATGGCTACTGATCCGCAGTATTGAAAAATTAGTGACCAATATCAAAAACCGTGATGACGAACGACGAATCGCCAGCCAAGCCTTGGCGGAACGGATTGCCGGCGAAGAAGAAAATTTTGAACGCAAACAGGCCGCCAAAGAATTTTTGCTGACGCCGCGTTCGCCGCGGGCTGATGGCCAAGTTCCTCCCGAATTTAAGGAAGCGATGTCGGTTTTGAATTCTGCTGAGTTGTTAGAAACAATGGTGGCAAAGGTTTTTGGTGATCCCAAAGATACAGAAATGATTACCGCGGAGCAATCGGCTTTTGCCCAGCCGGTGACCACGAAAGCGGTGGCCAAGGGTAATGGTGTATTACCCGTTAAGACGAAAACGGCCACCGACAAAACGGGGCTTTCCAAGGCTGAACAAAAAATGTTAAAGAAAATTAAGCGGGAGTCTTGACTTTTTGCGGTAAATAGGCTAACATAATACTCGAAAAAAGCGACACAATAAATTGGTCGCGAGGGGAGTATTTATGAAAAAAGGAAATTTATTTTTGACTTTGGTCTTTGTCGCCTTGGCCGTGATGGTCGCGGTCGGCAGTATGTTCACCACTTTTGTCCAAGCCCAAGATTTGGCGCTAGCGGTGGCGGCGACCGATGGTGCAACTAAACTGTTTGACGACAAGGGCAACTTTGCGGTCGAACGCAACACCTTGAACAACAGCAAAGGACAAGTGTTTAATTTCTTTGGTCAGGACTGGTACTTGGTCAACGTTAACGACGAAAGCGAAGTAGCGACTTTCTGGATGGTAGAACCGTACGGCAACCAAACTTATATTTTTGACCGTCCGGCCGAATCGGGTAAAACCGAAGGCGAACTGTTTGAAAGCGGGGCGACCATTTGGCGTAACGGTTACACGAACACGGTTTGGAACAACAAGAATTTAGGCGAAAGTCAATTACGGGCTTCGTTGCGCGAAATTGCCAAGCAAATTATTGATGGTGCCAGTTATAAAAATTATAAAGACCGAGTAGTCAGTGGCATGGTTAGTGGCTCTAACGCCAACGGCGATGCGGACGGCAGTTTTGCCGACGGCAAAAACACCATTGCTAATGTTTACTGTGCCAAGGAAAACCTGACTTCCCTTGATCGAATTACTACACCCAAGCAGAATATGATTGCGGAAGAAGCTTTGGGGGCCGACGATCGCTTGTGGGTACCTTCGGTTGCGGAAATTCGTGATGGTGGTTTATGGGGTTTAACCGATACACAACGTCATTGGGACAGAACCACAGTGGCAAAACTCGCTTGGTTGCGTACCCCCGATACGGCAGATAGTTACAAAGCCAGTTTGGTTGGTTATAGTGCGGCTATGGAAATAGAAGGAGTGACGGGTACACAATCGCTTTTCTCCGACGCGATTAACCAAGCGCATGGTGTTCGTCCTGCAGTTCACTTGAATTTACGCAATTATAATGGTGACGAAGGCAACAAAGGTGGTTGGTTTACTGATGACATGATGAAAGTGTTCTTTATCATTATCTGTGTCTTGGGCGTCATCGGGGTAATCTTGGTTATCATTGCGGTGGTCGCCAAAGCCCGTCGCGATAAAAAAGAACAATCAAACGCGTAATTAAAGTTTGGTGTTGACAATAACCAATGGTACAATATAACCATTATGTTACAAGTCGTTAACGTTTCCTTACAATTTGGTAAAAGAGTTTTGTTCAAAGACGTGAACTTGAAGTTCCTGCCGAACGAATGCTATGGCATTATCGGCGCCAACGGAGCGGGCAAGTCCACGTTTTTGAAAATTTTAGCGGGGGAAATTACCCCCAACAAAGGCGAAGTCATTGTCGGTAAAAACGAGCGCATTTCTACTTTGGCACAGAACCAAAATGCCTTTGATGACCTAACCGCTATTAACACTGTTATCGGTGGACACCAACGTTTAGCGGAGATTATGGCATTGAAGGAAAAATATTACGCGTTGCCGGAACTAACCGAACAACAAGGCAACGAGTTAGGTGATTTGGAAGCCGAGTTCGCCGAGTTAGACGGCTGGGACGCCGACAGTAACGCCCGCATTATGTTGGCCGGATTGGGTGTAGATGAAGTTTACCACGATCAACTGATGCGGGACTTGGACGCCAAAATTAAAGTTAAGGTATTGTTGGCGCGGGCGTTGTTTGGCAATCCCGACATCTTAATTTTGGACGAACCGACCAATAATTTGGATTTGGCGGGTACCCGTTGGTTAGAAGAATTTTTATTAAACTTCAAAAATATTACCATCATCGTATCGCACAATCGCCATTTTTTGAACCAAGTCTGTACCCACATTTGCGACGTCGATTATAATCAAATTAACATGTTTGTCGGCAATTATGATTTCTGGTACGAAACCAGCCAGTTGCTGTTAAAGCAACAAAAAGAAGCCAACAAAAAAGCGGAAGCCCGCGCCCAAGAACTGAAAGACTTTATTGCACGCTTCTCGGCCAATGCCAGTAAATCCCGTCAAGCCACCAGTCGTAAAAAAGAATTAGAAAAACTGACCATTGAAGACTTGAAACCATCGTCGCGCAAATACCCGTACATCAATTTTGAATGCGCCCGTGAACCGGGCAACGAAATTTTGGCCGTAGAAAATTTGACGGTTAAAGGCTATTTTGCCAATGTTTCTTTCCGCGTGAACAAAGGGGAAAAAATTGCGTTTTTAACCGATAAAAGCGTGCGCATTGATAAGTTGTTTAACGTGATTATGGGATTGGAAAAAGCGGACAACGGACAGGTACAAATGGGCAAGACCATTACGCCGTCTTATCTGCCGGCCGACTACCGCACCTATTTTGAAGGGGTAGATTTGAACTTGTTAGATTGGCTGAAACAATATGCAACCGACACCAACGAAACGTTTATTCGCAGTTGGTTGGGGCGGATGTTGTTTTCCGGCGAAGAAGCTTTGAAAAAAGCCAGCGTGCTGTCCGGTGGCGAACGGGTGCGTTGTATGTTCGCCAAAACAATGTTAGAGCAAGGTAACCTGTTAATCTTGAACGAACCAACCAACCATCTTGATTTGGAAAGCATTACGGCCCTTAACCAGGGCATGATTAAGAGCAAAGCCGTAATGCTGTTTTATACCAGCGATGAAGAAATTATCAATACGGTGGCGACGCGCATTATTGATCTTCGTGAGCACAGTATGACCGACAAGTTTATTTGATAATTACCAAAAGCGAGCGTGACGCCCACTGGGCACACGGGGCAACGGTGTGGCTTCGTCGGTGTTGGGCGTATTTAAGCGCTGTTGCTGCGTTAAGGGAGCGGGATGTTCATCAGGCTGGTCGGTTGGCGCGGCGACCATGGTGGTCGGTTCGGCCATCACGGGCGGGTTAAGCGTCGGGTCGGCACGGTCACGACCGGCAACAGGGGCCGTCGTGTTCTGTTCGGTCGTTGGCGGACAGTCTGGACAGTCGGTTGCGCGGTCATTAACCGTTAAGTTGGGACGAATGGTAGTAGGGTTATCTCTGGTAAAGGTCGGCACGAAATCGCCTTGATCAATAATGCGGGTGGCGGGACGGTCGTAATAGGACGCCGTGGGGATTTCGTCAGGCGTTGCGGGGGTGTCCGCCGCTGACATTTCGGTCAGTTGGCGGTTAAGCGTTTGGTTTTGGGTGGTTAACTCACCTAATTGACCTTTTAATTGTTGGTTATGTGCCACAGTGGACCCCAGTATACTGCCGGTGACGACAATACCCAAAGCCATTGCGGAAATAATTACGCCGTTAACCAAGTTACGATTACGTTGTTTTTCCCGTAAGTTGGCAATGGTTTTGCCGGGGTTTTCGACCACTGTGGAATGATTACGTGGGTGTTCTTGCGTTGTAAAGTTTTGCATGTTTGCCTCCTAACGAACGTATTATGCGTGGGTTAGTGGCAAAATATACCAGTTGCCTTACTTAATTTCGCAAGTTTGGCAGCCACACGGACGTTCCGGTTTATCGCAGTTGTCAGGTTTTTTATCTTCCGACATGCGGCAAACACATTCAAAACGTTGTTCGCAGCGTGGTTCAGGCTTGTGATCGCAAGGGCGTTCGCACTTGGGTTCACACTTTGGTTCGCATTTAGGTTCGCACTTTGGTTCGCATTTGCGTTCGCAACGTGGTTCGCAGTGGAAACAATTTAAGAAAGCACAGAACACATCGCCGATGGTTGGACATTTGTTACACATCTTTCGTTACCTCCCTGTTTCATCATACGCACCACCGCGGTAGAAATGTGAAAAGCCAAAACTTGTTGGTAAGCGGACGTTTGCAACAACTTGCGTTCGCGGGGGTTGGTTAAGAAGCCGCACTCAATTAAGACGGCAGGGCAGGGCGAATGTTCGACCAAGTTAAAGTCGGTTGGTTTAACCGTTTTGTACATTGGTAACCCGCTGTGGTTAAATTGGTCTTGGATGGCGGTGGCGTATTCGCGACTGCCCGCGGTCTCGTTGGCGTAGAAACATTGCAGGCCACTGACCGAAGTTAGTGGGTAAGTATTTTGGTGGATGGCGATGACCAAGTCGGGGTCAAGTTCACGAATTTTGGCACGGCGTTTGTTCATGTCGTCCACTTTTTTATTGCTGGCGTACGGTGAATTAAGACTTTCTTCGTCGACCCGAGTAAAGGAAACTTTAATTCCTTGGGCGGTTAGTTCCCGTGCCAATACTTTAACAATTTGCAGGTTAATTTGGGCTTCACTGACGCCCGCGACAGTGGCTCCGTTATCGTGTCCGCCGTGTCCCGCGTCCAACACGACGTGGAATTGGGTCGGTGCGGTAACGGCTGGTGTGGCGTTAAAATCGCAAAAAATCGCTAAACTGACCGCCAATAAACACAAACTAATTGCCAAATAGCGCATTGCTATGTATATTAAAATTGCATGCGTAAGATACGTAATTACAATTTTCATCGTGGGCTGGGTAAGGCATTTGCCGTGGCGGTTATCTTTTTTGCGCTGCAAGAAATTTTGTCGATTGTGTATCCGTTGGTCTTAAAAAACACAACCGATATGATCCAAAACGATAATGGTACCTTGCCGTCCATGAGCCAATTTTTAATCAGTGCGGGCATTGTGTTATTGTTTCTGTTAGTAATGTTTTTTGTGTCACTGTTCGCGCGTAATCGGGTCAGTGTTTTCGGTGCGGGGTGTCGCGCCAACGCTCGTGACTGTTTGTACCAAAAAATGAACCATGTGCCGACTAACGTATTGTACGAGTTCGGTACCGGTAAATTTCTGTCTATTATGTCCACGGATACGACTTTGGTCAAGTACCGTAACGAACAATACTTGCGGGCGGGCGTCTATTTTGTGGTTACGGTCTTGGGTAGTTGCGTAATGATTATGACGTTGTCGCCGATTTACGTACTGTTCATTTTGGGGGCAGTAATTATTGAAATTGGTATTTTGGCGTTATATTACCGCCACGTTTACCGCAAAATGTCGGTGGCGGTGGACGCTTTGGATAAATCGTTCATGTCCACACGGGAAAGCATCGCGGGGGCGCGCGACATTCGAATTTTAGGGAAATTATCAGAGCGTACTACGGCGGCCGCCAAACAAAACCCGTTGCTGACCGAGGAGGTATTCGCAATTGACCACGCCAAGCATTCGTTTGAAACCGTCAATAATATGGTGTTTGCGGTGGTAACTTTCGGCGTAGTGTTATTTGCCGCCTTGGTGCTAGATAATAACCATCTCGCCGAGCAGTTAGTTATTATCAATACGATCATCCAATACATTACCTTGGTTACCAAGGCACTGACCGATATTTTCAAAGATATTATCAACCCGCTGACGCGCGGGAAAGTGGCGTACGCGCGTATTGACGAATTCATGAACTTGCCGGAAGAAGATATGGACAGTGGCACCGACCACATCAACACCGATTTTGGATCGACGTTGGTTTTATACCGAGTTAACCACCGTTTTTGGAACGGCCGCAAAACCATTACCAATTTATCGCTAGAATTAACTCCCGGTAAAATTATTGCCGTTTGTGGGGAAGCGGGGGACGGCAAAACGACTTTGGTTAAAATGTTGTTGCGCTATATCGACCCAACGGAAGGGGTAATTTTATTAAACGGGGTCAACATTAAGGAAGTTAATAAACGTTATTACCGTTCGCAAATGGTGTCGTACTGCCCGACGTATCCCGAATTTGTCCCCGGCACGGTGCGGCAAAATATTAAGTTATTGAATCCCGATGTCACGGACGAACAAATTTTAGCCACCTTTAACGAGATTGGTGCGACTGCTATGGCGACGATGCCGTCTTTCTTGGATACGCCCGTTGCGGTGCGTTCCAAGATGCCACAATACATGAAGAACATGATTAACATTGTGCGTTGTCTTTTGAAACCCGCCCAGTTTTACATCTTTGACCGTAGTTTCTCGCAACTACCGAACGAGATTGTGCAAAACACCATCCAAAAGTTACGTCGCGATAACAAGTCGTGTATTTTTACTACCTTTAATGCCAAAGTTTGCGCGGGTAGTGACGAAGTATATTTTTCCAAAAACGACCATACTTACGAAAAAGGTACGCATGCGGAATTATTTGCCAATAACAAAGATTACGCGACATTCTTCATGAAAGCGGAACAAATGGAGGTGAAACAAGCGTGAAGAAGCAACCACGTAAACGTTCTATTTTCTTGCGCGTCATGGCCTACTTCAAACCGTTGAAGTGGCGAATTTTGGTTTTAATGTTGTGCGGAATTGCTGGTATCGCGTTGTACTCGATTACCCCTAACTTTATCACCAGCAGTTTGAACGCGTTTCCCGACGTGGCCGCGTCAGGTATTGTTCCCGTCTTGAAGCCCATTTTGTTGTACTTGGCACTATGTGTTTTTGCGGAAGTATTTAATTTGATTTGTAAGACCTTGATTATCAATTACGAGGTTAAAGTTACCGTTGACATTTTGAACGCCGCCCGTCGCAAATTGGATGTCGTACCCTTATCTTTTATTGATAAATTGGAAATTGGTAAGACTACGCACCAATTGTCAGTCGGGCGAAAATTATTCCAACAGTGTTTGGCTATGTTTTACGATATTGCCCGTACGGTGTTCTTCTTCATTCTGTGTACGGTAATGATGCTGTCGTTGAATGTAACCTTGGCGATCGTGGTAGTACTGTCATTGCCGGTAACCTTGATTATTGCGCGGGTGGTCATGAAACGCACCCAGAAATATTACACCCGCAATGAAGATATTGAAGCGGCAATTTATAACTTTACCGAAGAGCGTTCAACCCTGCACGGTTTCTTTAACGAAAATGGGTTAAAGGGTACCGACGAATTTAAGACAATTAACCAAACCAAAGGGGCGGTCGGCGTGGATACCGTGGTGGGGTTGAACGAAACTTACATTAACTTTATTACTAACTTTATGTACTTGGCGGTCACCGTGGTGTTTGGAATCTTGGCGATTAACGATCCGGCGTCGGTGAATTTCGCGATTTTGCCGGCGTTCTTGCTGTACGCGAACCGTTTCTTAACTAACGCCAAAATCATTACGACTGCGACCAACATTATTCAGCCGACCGAAAGTTACGCCCAAGTGTTTTTTGGCATTTTGGATTGTCCCGATGACGTTACAGCGGACGAAGATACTACCGTTAAACGTCTGAATGGCGACATCGTGTTTGATAAAGTTGGTGATGACAAGGTTAAAGATGTGTCGTTTACCATTCCGTTCGGCAGTACCGTGGCGTTCTTGGAAGAAGAAAACGGCACGGGATCGGAAATTGTGGAACTGATGACGAAATTGGCCTTGCCACAAAGTGGGCAAATTAAAATTAACAACCTAAACTTGGCGCGGATTCGTAGTAAAAGTTTTTACGAACGAGTGGGGGTCTGCTTCGACCGTCCGTTCTTAATCGACGGCAGTATCGCCGAAAACATTATGTACGGGGTGGGTAAGACTTTGCCCGAAAACGTAATTGAAGTTACCAGTTTGTTCGGTTTTGATCACTTTATTCGCACTTTGCCCGATAGTTACAACACGCGTGTGACCGAAAATACCGTCTACCTAACCAATTCGGAACAGCAGGCGGTTAATTTGTCACGGACCATTCTGCACGCACCTGATATTTTAATTTTGAATAACGCGTTGTCTAATTTTGATACTTTTTCGGAAAAGAAATATAACGACATCATCATTAAAAAATTGACGGGGCGCACTCGCATCTTGGTTACCAAGCAAATTATGACCATCCAAAACGTGGACAAAATTTATGTTTGTAAGGGCGGACGTATTGTCGAGTCGGGTACACACGCCGAATTGATGCGACAAAAAGGCGAATACTACGCACGTTACGTTAATCGTTAATTAGCCACTATTCGATTAGGTTGTGGCTTAACTGATTTTGCCACAACATTGTTTGTATTTTTTGCCACTGCCACACGGGCAAGGGTCGTTGCGACCGACTTTTTTGAAGTTTGCGTTAGCCATGGTTGGGGCAGCGGGTTGGGGTTTGGCCACGGCTTGGCGTTCAATATGCACCTTGAATAAGAACAACGCGCTCTCATTGCCAATGCTCTCAATCATCTCGTTAAACATGCCGATGGCTTCGCGTCGGTACTCCGCCAACGGGTCTTTACCACTGTAACTCCGCAAACCAATACCATTACGTAAATTTACCATGGCATCAATATGTTCAACCCACTTCTTATCAACTACTGACAACAACACATCGCGTTCAAAAGCGTCAAAATTAAAACCATCGTCGCGCAGTTTTTTTATTTTGGCTGCGTATTGTTCGTTAACCGCGTCTAATACCATTTCGTAAACGTCGTTAAAGTTGGCTTTGTTGGTGTTTTCGGCATCCAAGTAGGCGGTATCCGTGCCGAACAATTTCTCGGACAAAATTTTATTGGCTTTGTCCAAGTCCCATTCGGAGTAGTGCTGACTTTGGTCGATGGCTTGGCTGACTACGCCATAAACCAAGTCGGGGAAAAATTTCAAAATTTGGTCGTGTACATTCTCGCCGTCAAGAATCTTGTTGCGTTCGCGATAAATCAATTCCCGTTGGTCGTTCAGAACGTTATCGAATTCAAAGGTGGCGCGACGGCTGTCAAAATAGTAACCTTCCACGCGTTTTTGCACCCGTTCAAATAATTTGGCGATGATCTTACTTTGCACGTCGTCCAGATTCAAGAAACGCATGGTATTGCCAATAACGTCTTTCCCGAAACGTTTCATAATTTCGTCATCGCAAGAAATGTAGAAAATGGAACTGCCGGGGTCACCTTGTCGTCCCGCCCGCCCACGTAACTGGTTATCAATGCGACGACTGTCGTGGCGTTCGGTACCGATAATGTGCAAGCCCCCCAAAGCCAAGACCTGCTCTTTTTCGGCTTCGGTCTGCTTCTTAAATTCATTTAAGTAGTCTTTGAACTTTTGACGGTTGGCCAAAATTTGGGGGTCGTCGGTTTCAAAATAAGCGGTGGCGTCGTAAATTTCTTCGGGGGTTAAGCCGTCTTTCTTTAATTGTTGGGTCGCCAAATGTTCGGGGTTACCGCCCAATAAAATATCCGTGCCGCGTCCGGCCATGTTAGTGGCGATGGTAACACTGCCCAATCGTCCCGCATCGGCGACAATTTCGGCTTCCTTTTCGTGGTTCTTGGCGTTTAATACGACGTGGGGAATTTTTTTCTTTTTTAGGTATTGGGAAATCACTTCGCTGTGCTCAATGGTCGTGGTCCCAATCAACACCGGTTGCTTGCGTTCGTAGCGGTAGAGTACATCTTCGTAAATCGCCGCCAGTTTGTTTTCCGCATTGGGGAAAATTACGTCGATGGCGTCTTCCCGACGGACGGGGTTATTGGTTGGAATTGCCACTACGTCCACGCCGTAAATCTTTTTGAATTCGTCTTCTTCGGTTTTGGCGGTACCGGTCATCCCCGATAATTTACGGTACAGTTTGAACAAATTTTGAATGGTGATCGTGGCCACGGTTTTATCTTCGTTTTTAATGGGCACGCCTTCTTTGGCTTCAATCGCTTGGTGCAAGCCATCACTGTAACGACGACCCACCATCGCTCGTCCCGTATTTTGGTCAATAATAATAATTTCGTTTTTTTGGTTAATGATGTAGTTATCATTGATAAAAAACAAGTAGTGTGCCTTTAACGCGTTATCCAAAAAGTGGTTTAATTCCATATTGTTGGCGTCACTAATATTCTCGATATGAAACGCCCGTTCGGCCTTGGTAATTCCGCTTTCGGTCAAGCGAACGGCCCGTTCTTTCAGGTCGACTTCGTAATCGTCTTTGGTTAAGGTGCAGACAAATTTGTCAGCGACCTTGTATAATTCACTGTTGTCTTTGGTGGGAGCCGACATAATTAACGGGGTACGGCTTTCGTCAATTAAGATACTGTCAATCTCGTCGATGATCGCGAAGTTAAGTCCGCGTAAAACCCGTTGTTCTTTATGGTGCGCAACGTTATCCCGCAGGTAATCGAAACCAACTTCGCTGCTGGTGACGTAAGTAATGTCTTGCGCGTAGGCGTCTTTTTTGGTGCCGGCGGGGGCGTGCGATAAACTTAAACCCACGGTTAAACCCAAGAAACGGTGAACTTTACCCATCCATTCGCTGTTACGTTTGGCCAAATATTCGTTGACTTCAATAATATGGACACCCTTGCCCGATAAGGCGTTCAGGTACGCCGGCATGGTGGATACCAAAGTTTTACCTTCGCCCGTTTTCATTTCGGCAATCCGTCCTTGATGTAACGCAATCGCACCCAATACTTGCACATAATACGCTTTCTGTCCCAACACACGGTAAGCGGCTTCCCGCACGGTGGCAAAGGCTTCGGGTAACAGGTCATCCAAAGTTTCGCCATCCACCAAACGTTGTTTGAACTCGGCGGTCTTCGCCACTAACTGTTGGTCAGTCAGGGCGGCGTAGTCTTCTTCTAACGCCATCACCATGTCGGCAATGCGTTGTAGTTTTTTTAAGGAGCGTGTGTTATCACTGGCAAATAAACCCATAATCACATTATATACAAGATTACGGTAAAGAACAATAAATATCTTGGGACGGGGTATTGACTTTGGGTTGAGCAATTAGTTATAATGTCCCTTACAATAAGGAGAAAATATGACTAATTACGATGATAATTTGATCGCGAGTACTACTATCTTAACCATCCCCGCTTATGGCGATGTCGCTGGTTTGTCTTTGCCCGCTACGGATTACGCGGCGGATAACGGGATTGGGGGACACTACACCACCACAATCTACGACGCACAGGGTAACCCACACCAGCACCTGTGCGCGGCTTGTTGGATCAATGGTGCGAACAGCGGTTATTTGGGAGCTGATATTTACCGCGGAACGCAACATGGTGCCGATTGGATGTATTGTTATCCCGAAAACCGAATGATTGGGGCGGCGTTTAGTTTGGCGCAAAACGCCACGGGTAAATTACAAGCCCGTACCACGGCTACGGGGGAGCGGTTCTTAACTAATGAAGGACGGCCAGTTTTTTATCCGCAAACACGAGTAACCCCGCAATTAAAGGCTACTTTAACCGCAATGCGGCAGAAAGGTGGTTTTGAAAACTTGGTTTTGGCGGGTGCTTATCACCGTCCCGAACATTGTAATGCTCATGAACCGACCATGAAAACCGAGATCGATATGTGTTATGCTTACCAAGGTAACTGCTATGTTAACGTCCGTGACGAGCAACGTGATGACTGGTATTTAGTGGAACCAGTGCACTTAATTGCTAACGAAGTGACTAAACAATTAGTAACCAGTAACTTATTGATGAATGCTCCTTTGGCCAACGCGCGATACTTCGCAGAGATGGTGAAGAATGGTACTTTTGACGTGCAACGCACGGCACTGGGACATTACTTTAACCATGTGCTGGCTAACGATTTACTGTTAAGTGCTAATTTAGCACAATACATGAAATTAACCCATACGAGTGTTGCGTTTGCGACCAGTGATCTGAAAAAAGAGCCCGTTGCGAACTGCGACCGACAAAATACGCTTTAATGCGACGACAATCGCCACGACGACAGCCAAATTTTTTGTCAAAATAACTTGATGAAAAAAACATTGCTGTCGTTTTTCGTCTGTATTCTAATGGCGATGTTGGCTTACGCTAATTTGGCCGACGGCATTAGACCGTTTGCGGTAGCGTTTCTTTTCGCTTTGTCGGCGGCGCCAATTTGGCAACTGATGCCGGTGGGGGCATTGGTATTAGTTGAACTATGGCGTTGTCCGCAACAATTAAATATGTTGGGCACCTTGTGGGCGTGTGCTTTATTTTTGGTGGTCGCCACCGTACACCGCTTATGCAAGGGCAAAAAGCGTTGGTTTTACCCGTGCTTATGGTTGGGTTACCTTTTGGCCGAAGGGTTTAATGTGTATTTCGCTGGTCACCAATCGGGGCAACTGATTAAAGCGTTAATTGGCCTGATTGCGGGGGTAATTTTTTTAGGCGCGTGTTTAGTCTGCGTGCGAGCCATCACGCAAAAGCGGTTTATGTTCCCGTGGACGATTGACCAAATTGTTTGCCTGATGACGGTGGTTACGATCGCGGCCTTGGGGTGGTGTGGTTTTGCTAACCCCTATTTTGATGTGCATAAATTTTTAAGTCTGTTGTTTATTTTGTGGGGCGTGTATTATTTGAATTCCAAGTCGACTGTTTTGTTGGCAGCGGCGCTAGGTCTGGGGCGCGCCTTTGCTGCCACTGATTTGGTGTACGTGGGAATTATGGTGCTACTGTGCAGCGCGGTCGTGATTTTCAAAAGTAAGCACCGTGTGTTTAGTATAGTGGCGTTAATTTTAACGGATTTGGTGATTGGTATCTACTTTAACGCGTACGGTTACTATAACTGGTGGAGTTTGTTGCCTTTGGCGGCGGCCATTGCGGTATTTCTTTGTATTCCGCCCGCGGTGGCGCGTTATTTCACTTTCGGTAGTAACGGATTAGGTGGCTTTTTGGTGTCGAAAAACACCATTAACCGCAATACGGCCGGCATCGCCATTCGCATGCGTTCCTTGGCGGCGGTGTTTAACGAAATGCAAAACACTTACCGCAGTTTGACGCGAGAAGCCTTACCACCGCAAGCCACGGCGACGTTACTGTGCACCGAGATCACAACCAATGTTTGTGGTAACTGTCCGCACAAGGGGCTTTGTCGTAAAACGACGAACGCTACGCGTGACGTGGAAGAAGGTATTACTACTTTGGCGCGCACAGGTTTACAACACGGCACCGTAGGTTTGTTAGATGTACCTAACACTTTGGCGATTAAGTGCACGCGGTTAAACACTTTGGTCGGGGCGATGAATAAATTGGTGGCAAATAATCAAAGTAAAGAACAGGTTCTGGCGGGGTTGGACAGTGGTAAAATTTTGATGGCCAATCTGTTGGCAGGCATCTCGCAATTGTGCAGTAAATTTGCGGGCGACGTGTGTCGCAGTGTGGTTTTCGATAACACACGGGGCGAATTGGTCAAGGAAGAACTGCTGTTTCGTAACATTTATGCGGAAGATTGCCTGATCACCAAAACCACCAGTAACGAATATGTTGTGTCAATTTTGGTACCACGGGCGGATGCCCACAACCAACGTATTGAAAAAGTGGTCAGTCGCGTTTGTGGGCACAAAATGATTGTTGACGAAATTGTGGATGCGGATACCAAAGGTTTTGCCATTGTGGCGGTACGTTCGGCACCCAAGTTTAACTTACTGTTTGGTACCGCGGGCGTGACCAAGGGTGTTAACCAAACCAGCGGCGACAATTATACCTTTTTGCGGGTAACCAATGAAAAGACGTTAATGGCGATATGCGACGGCATGGGGGCGGGCGAGCGGGCGGCCAAAGCCAGTACTTTGGCTTTGTCTTTAGTCGAAAATTTTTATAAGGCGGGTTTCCCCGATGAAATTATCATGCATTCGGTGAACCAGTTATTAACTTTTACGGGGCAAGATGTATTTTCGGCTTTGGATATGTGCGTGTTTGATTTGGCAACGGGGGATACGGACTTTATTAAGGTTGGGGCGGCGGATGGCTTCATCAAACGGACTCGTGAAGTTGAAGTAGTGGAAGCAGGCTCTTTGCCGTTGGGCATTCTGGACGAAATTGAGCCCAAAATCACTAAGGCTGTGTTGGCGGCGGACGAAATGGTAATTTTAATTAGTGACGGTGTATTAGACGCTTTTGGTGGCGAGCGCATTGCTTTGGCCGGTTTTATTAACAACAGTAACGCCAATAACCCGCAACAGTTAGCCGACCAAATTATTAGCGAAGTCTTAAAACGTTCGGCAAAGTATCCGGCAGACGATTGTACGGTGACGGTGGCGAAACTGACCAAAATGTAATTTGCGGAAAACGGGTTTAATGGTATAGTGAACTATGCAAGATTTGGACTGTCTTAATGCACTGACCAACTGTTTTACCAAATTGCCGGGGGTGGGCTATAAAACCGCCGAGCGTTATGCTTACCGCGTGATTGAAATGTCACGTGAGGAAGTGGGGCAGTTCGCCAACGCGTTACTGACGGTCAAAGACCAAGTTAAATTTTGCCGGACGTGCGGTAACTTCACGACGGGTGAACAATGCAACCTTTGTACCACGCGCACCGGTGACACCATTTGCGTGGTAGCCCAACCGAAAGAGATTACGGTTATTGAACGCTGCCACGCCTTTAATGGTACTTACCATGTGTTACACGGGGTGTTGTCACCCTTAAACAAAAAAGGCCCCGAGCAATTAAACATCAAATCGTTAATGACCCGTTTGGCTGGTGGACAAATTAAGGAAGTAATTTTGGCGTTGTCACCGGATGTAGAAGGGGAAGCCACTGCAAATTACTTGGCGGCCTTGATTAAACCCAGTGGAGTAAAGGTTTCCCGTTTGGCGACGGGGATTGCGATGGGTGTGGCTTTGGAGTACGCCGATGAATTGACGATTGGCACGGCGTTGCGCAATCGCACCGAGGTGTAAAGTGGCCATCGCGGCAAAATTTTTACCCCAATTGTTAACTTACGAAGACGAAGAAGCCAAACGCATTATTCGTAATTTGAAAAAAGTTAAAATCAGTAACGAATACAAGTTAGTTGATTTGGGGGTGACCGAGTACGTCAGCATCCCCAAACTGGACCAAAAGGCTTTCCGCTACGTTGAAAAGCACGGCAAACTGTATTTGCGGGAAAGTGTTTATTCGGTCGGTGGTTTAGTACAAGACAGCGTGCTAATTAACTTGGGTGATTTTACCTTGGGCGATGACGAAACGGGAGCGGGGTTGGCCTATCTGGCACGGGTCAAAGACGCCAAAGCCAAACAACGTGCTCGTCAATTACGAGAGTGCGAACGCATTGCGTTAAGCACGCTTAACCGCATCAATAAGCAAGTAAAGAACGCCGAATTGTTGCAAAAATGGCAAGAGGAAGTGAAGGCGGCTAAAATGTTTGTGCGTTTGGGCAAGGAAGATTATTACCAATCCCAAGTGGCAATGATCGCTAAATTTGCCAAGGAAGACGAAACCTTGGCCAAAATTATCGTGGATTACGATACCAAAATTAACGATAAAAACCAAAAGTGGTTAACCCAACCGTTGAACTTGCCGAAAGTGAAAAACGCTGCGGCACGCATTGGTACGGCGTCGCGGGAAGGCATCGGTGAAATTGACCCGCAGCGGCGGGCAGCGTTTAATGAATACTATACGGAACGTTCCCCGCAAATGTCACCCTACTTGCATCAGGAAGAAACCGAAGTCACGGCGCCGTTGCCGGTGCCACCCATTATCGTGGACGATAAAAACCATACGGTGGCATCGCCCCTGACGCCCGTCCAACAACAACAAAAACTACACAACGCACAAGTCGCGGCTTCGGTAATGAAGTTGAAAAATGCTTTCCAAAAGACGGACACTACTGCCACTCCCGCATTAGTAACGACGGACGAAAACGAACGTAGCCAGTAAATGAAACTGTGTAACTTCCGTCCGCTGTGTAGCCTGGCGCTGCTGGCCACACTAACGTGTGTAGCATGTTTTGTTTCGCCGTGGATTACCTTGGCGGTGGGGTTAGGCTTGGGGCTGCTTTTAACTTTTGTTAAAACACCCCTTTCGTTTAAGGTGGTGGCTATTGCAATTTATGGCGCAGTGGTGATCAGTTTCTTGTTGCATACCGCTTTTAATCCGGAGCCCGTTTACCGGACTTATAACCCCAATGCGGGGTTGCGTGGCGTGGTGCTATCTTACGCCAACGGTGTGTTGCACGGTTATTTGTCCGACACTAATGCCGAGTTGTTGTACTCCATGTTGTTTGGTAATAAGTCAGGCTTGCCGTGGCTGTTACGGCAAGACTTTTCCGTTGCCGGTGTGGCGCATTTGCTGGCGGTTTCGGGTCTGCACGTGGGGCTGTTGGCCGGAGTTTTGACGTGGCTGTTAAAAATTGTGCACGTACCACGGCGGGCGCGCGTTTATTGTTTGACACCCGTATTGCTATTTTACGCGTATTTATGTGGTTGGCAGTACGCGGTCTTACGCGCCATCATCATGTGTTTGGTTTACGAAATTACCCGCCGTCACCAACGGGTGGCGGATCCGTTAACCGCTTTAAGTATTGCGGCCGTGATTATTTTAATTTTGTTTCCGTACTCAATACGGTCAGCGTCATTCATGTTGTCGTTTACTTGTGTACTGGGTATTATCTTGTTTTATCGTGGGTTATTAAAAGTGGTACGCTTCAAGTCATTGGCCATGTATTTGGCGGTAACCATCGGTAGTTTACCAGGTGTAATTTATTATTTCGGTTACTTGGCGGTATACGGGATCGTGGCGAACTTGGTAATCTTACCATTGTTGGTTGGCGCGTTTTATGTGGGTATGTTGGCGGTCTGTACCTACGTTGCGGGCTGCTTGCTTTGGTTGGTCGACCCAATTTTGACTTTGTGCCGTCAAGTGGTCACCCGCCTTAGTTATTTACCCGGTGCGAGGTTAATGGTCAGTAGTTCGGCACCTGCTATCGTGTTGTATTTGGTGGCTTTGCTATTGCTGTCGCGCTTTATCTTTTTACCCAAGAAAGTGAAGTACCCGTTGGCGGGGTTGCTGTTCGCTTGTTATTTCTTACTAATTGTGCTTTAATAGAGTAATGGATTTTGCCCAACTGAAAACCAGTTTGAAAACGAAAATTGAGCCCGCCTATTTACTGTATGGTGCCGATTATTTTTTAATCAATAAGGCGGTAGCTTTGGTGCGTCAGGCGTTGCCCAACGTCGCGGTGGACAAATTCGACGCCACGATCCCCGCCGACGCCGTAATCACCGCTTTGACTACGGTGGGTTTTTTCAGTACGGGGCGGTTAGTAGTGTATACTTTGCCCGAAAAAGGTGACCTGACCGTGGTGCGCGAGTACTTGCGACATCCGTTGGCGGACAGTGTATTGTTATTGTTGGATTACCGTGAACAGACGACCGTTAAACTGTCGGGGGTAACACTCGTAAATTGTAACCCGTTACCTGCGGAAATTTTGCGACCGTTGATTGCCAAGCAAATTGCGCCACACACGATTACGCCCGACGCCGCCCAGTATTTGGTTGACGCGACGGGTGGTTACTACGGATTAATTGATAACGAACTGCAAAAATTCTTGGCGTTTTATCCTGACGTGAAAACTTTTACTACCGAACATTTAGCGCCGCACTTGGCCAAAACCATTGATTACCAAATTTACGAACTGGGTACCGCCATTTTGCAAAAGCAGGTGGACAAGGCTGCCCAAATTTGGGCTTTTTTGCAAAACAGTAATACGAATGAGTACCTAGTCTTTGGCGGTATCGTGTCGCAATTACGGCGTGCCTATTACGCGACCGCGACCACGGGCGACATCAATGTCGTGGGCAAGGTGTTAGGTTGCTCCCCTTACGCCATTAAGTATAGCCGTCGCGACTTCGGGTCTGACCCCGTGGGGGCACGCCGTTGCTATCAACATGCCTTAAATTTAGAGTGGCAAATCAAAACGGGACAGGTTACTGTGCCGCAGGCAGTGGCTTCCTTAATATATCGTTAGGTTGTAACGGGAACGGGCAGGGTAACGCCACCACGCTTTCGGGAACGTTAGCGACGTCCGCCGTCCAGACAAAAGTCTGCCCGTCATAGGCGTGGGGCGATAAAATTTCCAAAGTATCGCCGGGGCAGATTTTATTTTTGATAATCAGTTCGGTCGGCGACTTAACTAAACCGACAAAAGCGTAGGTGGGTAAGGACGCGGCACGGTCGGTGTACTGTTTACTGCTACCATCGTCAAAGGTGAAACCGGTAGTGTAGGGGCGGTGCGGTAACTTTAACAATTCGCGATGATAATCTTTGGCCACGCCGTCTAGCGCTTGGCGGTAGGCATGAACTACCCCCGCCACGTAATATTCACTTTTCATGCGTCCTTCAATCTTCAGGCTGGTGACTCCCGCAGCGATTAACTCGGGCAGGTGGTCGATTAAGCACAAGTCGCGGCTGTTCATCAAGTAGGTACCATGTTGGTCTTCGGCAAGTGAGTACGCTTCGTTGGGACGGGTGACTTCGTGCAAAACATATTGATAGCGACACGGTTGGGCACAGTCACCGCGGTTGGCGTCGCGTCCCGTCAGGTGGTTGGAAAGCAAACAACGGCCACTGTAGGCCATGCACATCGCCCCGTGCACAAACACTTCAACTTCGGCTTGACCGCGCAGAGCGGTAGCAATTGTTTTAATGGCTTTGATGTCTAACTCACGCGCCAAAATAACCCGACTGGCTCCTTGTTTGACGTAGGCGAGCGCGGTACGGGCGTTGGTAATATTGGCTTGGGTGGAAACGTGAATGGGCAGGTGGGTGTATTCGCGGAAAATTTGGATGACGCCTAAATCGGCGACAATCACCGCGTCCACCCCAATTTGGTCCAGTTGTTGGGCGTACGTGGTTAAGCGCTTGAAATCATGGTCACGGGCAAATATGTTAACCGTGACGTACACTTTTTTGCCTTGGTCATGCGCCAGTTGTACTACTCGCCGCATTTCAGCGAGCGTGAAATTAACCGCTCGGGCTCGTAAACTGAAATCCTTGCCCGCCAAATAAATCGCGTCGGCGCCGTAATTAAAGGCGGTTAGGGCTCGCTGGTAATCGCCGGCGGGGGCCAACAATTCAACTTTGTTCATCGGTTTAGTATACCGCACGCGTGGGGTGTTCGTCACTATCTTTTGCCGGTTTAGTGGTGGTATGTTATACTGGGACAGTGAACGTAACGGTACAAAAGGGCACTAACTTCGTACAAACCAACGCGGCGGTACTGCGGCAGGCGGCAACTAAAACTGATTTGTCGCCGGTGTTGGTTTTGGTTCCCGACCGTTTTACGCTACAAGCCGAACAAATCATGTTGCAATACCAGCCACAGTTATTGAATACGCGGGTTATTACTTTCTCAATGTTGTACCAAATTGTGGCGGAAGAATTGCACCACGGAGCACCGAGTGAACCAATCCTCGATAAAACGGCCGCAGTTTTGCATTTGTGGACGGCAATCAAACAGGTGCAAGGCGAACTGCAATGGTTCAAAAAAAGTGTTAACCATTACGACTTTGCTGCCAAAATGTACAATACCTTAAACCAAATGCGGAGTTCGTGTGTTGATTTCGCCGCTTTGGCCGGTCAAGCCCAAACCGTAGTGGCTCGTAAAAAATACCACGATATTAACTTAATTTACCAACAGTATCGGCGTAATTTGGTCGAGCGTACGGATTCGTCAGGCATGTTGGAATACTTAATAGCCCACGTGCGCGAAAGTGCAGTTTTGAAAACTACTGCCGTCTACGTGTGTGGTTTTGCCAGTTTGTCGCCTGCTCGTTGTCAGGTGCTGAACGCGTTGTGTCACGTTGCCCACAGCGTCACCATTGCCGCCAGTGAAGCCGAACTGTTGCAACAGGTGGCCAAGTACCCACATCAATCTTTGACCACGACTCCTTTTAGCCCCCAAATTTACACCGCCCGCACGCTGACCGAACGCGGGGAGGCGGAAGTCGTGGCCCAAAAAGTGGTGGCTTTATTGCAACAAGGCGTGGCACCGCAAGACATCGTGATTTTGTTAACCGAGTTTGAGACTTTGGCTCCCGTGTGGGCGGTGGTTAGCGAAAAGTACCAATTACCCGTTAATTTGGACGTGGGGCAAAAATTAAGTGCTACTGCTGACGCCAAATACCTGCGGGATTTATTGGAATTGGTAGCGAATGATAGTGCCGAAAATACGCTGGCGGTTATGTATAATCAAGCCAGTGGTTTAACTGCTGAATTGCCCGAACTGGAAAATAAAATCTTGCGCTATAACTTGCGGGCGCGCTACGTCCCCGAAGTTAAAAAATTAACCGCCACTAAAGACTGGGTGGCTTTGTGCCAAGAGTTGTCCACCTTTACCACGAACGAAAAATTGCAAGACCTGTTGGTCCGCATGGCGGGGTACCCTAATTTACCGGGGTTATCGTTGCGAGAAGTAATTACGCTGTTCTGGTCGTTATGTACGGCGACCAAGGTGTCGAATATCCCACAATACGTGAACCGAATTTTAATTGCCCCCGTTAATGACTGGGTGCCCAGTCAAGTACGATACCTGTTTATTGCGAACTGTACCGCGGAGAACTTTCCCCAAGGACAGGCCGATGACGATATTTTGCAAGCCGCCGATTTAGCCGGAACTGCCATTACTCCGACGCCGAAATTGCAACGTGAACGTAATTACCGCCACGCTCAATTACTAACCACGGTGGCGACCGATGGGGTAATGCTATCGGGCACGTGCGAAGACTTTCAGCCGGCTACCGAACCCGCCGCTACCGCGTTAACGTTGGTCACCGATCCACAGCCGATTACGGTAGGCGCAACGTTATTTATGCCAGAGCGACGGGTTAAAACCACCATGGTAGAAAAATTTTACAGTTGTCCGCATTTGAATTTTCTGGAAAATGGCTTGCGCTTGCGACCACGGGAACTTTACGAATTGCGTCCCAATCAGATCGGTTCAGCAATTCATAAGGCGTTAGAACTCTACTTTGGTGGCCAGACAGTTGAGCGGGCGATTGCCGCTGGGATTAAGGAATTAGCGTACGACAGTCCGCCACTGGTAGCCAGTTTAACCAAGGAAATGCGGTTTATCATTGATAATTTGTCAACGGCCTTTGCCGATGGTCAGTTCCGCGTAGCGGCTTTAGAAAAAAAGATTACTGTACCGTTAGCGACGGGGTACACTTTGGTCGGTCGTGTTGACCGCGTAGACGTTGCCCCGACCGCGGACGGGGGTAAGGCGGTGTTGGTGTTGGATTACAAAACGGGTAACCCACCGGGTAGTATTGCAAAAAGCATTTATCTAGGTCATAAATTACAATTACCGCTTTACGCGGGAGCGTTACGGTCAATGGGCAACATTGCGGGCGCCGGTTATTTGCCGTTGGTCGGCGGGTATGCCCAAGCGGCTAAAAATCCCATGATCAAGGGTTTTATTGCCCAAGATTACGTGGACTTGTTTGCACCACGGGTGCTGAATTTACAAGCCCGGCAATACGTTGACGCCACTACTATTGACCGTTTGTGCCAGCACGCCCGTAACTTGGTTGATCAAGCCGTTACGCGGTTATTGGCGGGAGAAGTGCAGGCTAATCCGGTTGACGAAAATGTTTGTACCTATTGTCCTGTGCGTTGGTTATGTACGCACGCGGGTAATCATTGCCGTGGCGAAGGAGTTAAGGTAACCTTCAAAGACTTTAACGGAGGTGAACATGCTTAAACAACCAACTGCCGCCCAAAGTGCGGCGATTAACGCGGACGACCAAAAAATCGCCATTTCGGCCAGTGCCGGCAGTGGTAAAACCACAACAATGATTGAACGCATCGCCCGTATTTTGCAGATGAAAGACGAACACGGACAACCGCGCACTACCATTGACCAGTTACTGGTGTTAACTTTTACCGAAGAGTCCGCCAAGGATATGCGAAAGAAATTAAAAAAGCAACTGGGCGACCAATTATCGCCGGTGGCATTGCAAGCGGCAACGATTGGCACCTTTCACAGTTTTTGTGCTAATATTGTACGGGCTTGGTTTACGGTAGCGGGGGTTAACCCCAGTTTTACGGTCATGGACGAAATGGCCAGTAACCAATTAAAAGCCCAAATTTTTGAGAAAGTTGTCTTGGATAATTACGGGGCCGCCACCGCGGCGATTGATTGGTTTGCCGCCACCCGCACCTTGCAGGGGTTACAGGACGTAATTTGCCAAATTAACGAATTTTTGAATACGCGGGCGGATGCTACGGCGTGGTTAAAAGATACGGCCTTGCGCTGCTACGAGCCGGATTTAGACCGCAACCCCGCGGTGCAAGCCTTGATTGACCATTACCACCAACTGACCACCCGTTACCGGTCGGCCATCATTGACTTGGCTCATCCATCGCCCGAAGTTGATTTAGTGTTGGCGGCCTGCGAGCAGGTTTTATCGGCCAAGACTTACGTCGCTTTACACCGGTTGACCGGTTTGGCGTTACCCAAATTAAAGAAGGTAAGCGAGTGGTTAGACGACGATTACGCCCAGTTTAAGACGTTACGCAGTGGTTTCAGCGATGATGTGCTGAAAGCGATTGCCCAACAGTTTACCGCTACCACCAATCAAATTCAAGCCGCTTTGGTGGCCGACCGACGGATCGTCGAACAACTGTTGTTTTTGGCGCAACAATTTGATGTGGCGTACAGTGCCAAGAAGGCCGAATTTAAGCAGTTAGACTTTGCTGATTTAGAAAAATACGCGTTAAAAGTTTTGGCGAATCCCGACGCGGTGGCGGGGATTCGCGGTCAGTTCAAATACATTTTTGTGGACGAAGGGCAGGATACCAATCCGGTACAATTCAAAATTATTGATTTGTTGCGGGGGGACGATAAGTTCTTTTACATCGTTGGTGACGTCAAGCAAAGCATTTATGGTTTTCGCGATTGTGAACCGGAATTGTTCGCCAAGATGACCACGGAAGCGTCCATCAAGGCCTTGCACTTTAACCAAAATTTCCGCAGTAACGACCAAATTTTACGCTTTGTTAATGACGTATTTACGCCGTTAATTCCTAATTACCAAAGTGAACACGCGTTCGTATTGGCGGAACAACGGGCGCATTTATCCACCGACGCCAGTGCGGTAACCATCGAATTGGCACCAGATTTGAACGCCCAAATGGAATTGGTTTACCAACAGATTATTAACGCCCACCGTCCGTGGGGGGACATCGCGATTTTGTCGGAAACCACACGCCATTTTACGGCGTTGCAAAAGTACTTGGCGGAACGGGGCGTCCCCAGTGTTATTGACCGCGCCAGTAATGCGGCCGAAGAACCCGCAGTGGTCTTATTAAATAATTTTTTGTTGGCGGCGATGAACCCCAGTAATGAGTTGCCTTATTATTTGACCCTGCAATACTTGTTCCATTGTAGTAATGACGACTTGGCGTTAATTCGGTTAGGTAAAAAAACAGTGCCAGCCATCGATGCCAAGTTGGCCGAATACCGAACTTGGGGGCGTACTTTGTCGACCTACGAAGTGATGACGATGGCCGCGACCGAATTTAATTTATTGAATATTCCTGCGGTAACTGCTTTCTTATCCGCTATTCGGGGTGTTAGTGATTTTGATACGGTTGCCCGCTATTTGTACTTGGTGGAACACCAGTTGGTTACCATTAACCTAAACGTTGGGGCGAACGTCACCGACGCAGTTAAAATTATGACCATTCATCACGCCAAAGGATTAGAGTTCCCGATGGTTATCTTGTTCAACATGGGAGCATTATGGTCGCAACACCACGACGATACTAAAATTGCGTTAGACAAAAATTTAGGCTTGTGCGTGGTTTCGGTCGATACCGCCACGTACACCCAAAAAAGCCAAGTGCTACGTCTCGGTATTAAAAAACAACAACAAGCCATACAACTGACGGAAAAACAACGGTTGTTATACGTCGCATTGACCCGTCCCAAGGAATACCTGTACATTGTGGGTAGTTGGCAACCGAAAGTCTTCCGCTTACAACCAAATTGTATGTTGGACCTGATTAACCCGACCAACGTGGTGGTGCGGGACGACGTAACGCCATCGCCGGTTAAACCAACCACTGTCCAAACCGTTACTACGGAAAAAATTAAATTGTCACCCGTTAAGCCTAGTATGGTTTTGGCTAAACAAAGCGTAACCGCATTGGCCACTAATGCCGAACCATTTGCCGATACCGTGGTGCCAGTTAAAATGGCTGTGCCGGCAGCAACAACGGGAGGTAAAGAATTTGGTACCGCGTTCCACAAGCAGGTGCAATACGGGGAACTGCCAGCGGCGGTGGCGGAGTTGGTGGCGGGGTATACCGTCTACCGCGAAATGCCGTTTCTGTACCGCCAAGACCAAACCATCGTGCAGGGGATTATGGACTTGGTAGCGGTTAAAGACCACGACGCCATCATTGTCGATTACAAAACTACGCGGTTACCCGTTGACGCGTTGGTCACTAAGTACCGCGCGCAATTACAACTGTACGCCGCGGCGTTACCGCAATACCAAGTTAAAATGTACCTTTATTCTACTGTACACCAACGCTTAATTGTCGTATCATAGAGTATGGCGGCTAAAAAATTTCGGATGTCAAACAAAGCCATTGTGCTGATAAAATTGATTTCGGCACTGGGTTTGTTCTTTTCGTGTTGCTTATTCTTTTTTTTGAATTTGGGTATTTTTAAGCGTGATCTAGGTTTTGATCCGGATTATCCGCTAGGGTCGGCCGCTAACCCGTGGTACAACCTAGCCTTTTTGATTGTGTTTTTATTGGCGTTATGTTTTATTGTTTATTACATTACTAATTTGGTAATTCGTTTTGAAACCAAGCAGTTGTGGAAAGCCGACCGCTTGTTTATTGTGTACCAGATTGTCTTTACCGCTTTGTTAATTATTACCATTTGGCGTTGGTTCTTTATCAGTATTTCTAATGCGATGGTACCCAGTGTCATTATGATTTTGGCGGGCTTTATCAATTTAATTACGCCGCGGATTGTGGATAACAATAATCGTGATTTTTAAGCAAGTCGTCAAGTGTGTGTTCGCCGTTAACCTTAGTGTTGGCACGTAAGTCTTGGTAATTATACAGGTCGTGTAAAATTGCCAAATCGGGTTCGCCGACAAAGTCGATGGTGGTGCAGTGGGCTAACGAAACATTACTCAATATTTCGCGAATGTCGGTACCGTCAAAAGTTACGGTTTCGTATTCAATAGTGGTACCACCGGGGTTGGGTTTTAGTTGTTCGGCGGTCAGGTGTAGTGTGTCACCGACTTCAATGGTTAACGCGGTGATGACTTGTGTGTTACGCACTTGCAGATCACGAGAAATAATATTGGGCAATAATAGCACCACCAAAACCAAGATTAACACCAAGGTCTTTTTACCCCACAAATAACGGAGTGTGCGTTTAATCATTTACGGTTAAGCCCCCTTTTAAGTAAAGTGACCATGGCCACCAGTTGCACGCCAAAACGCAAAATCAGCACCGATAATACGGCAATGGTGATCAGCCAATCTAAACTGCCCGTGGTGGTGAGAAACTGCGCGGCGGAAGTTAAGTCGATCACTCCCATTGGTTTATGTACCGTCATGGAGCCAAACAAAATAATCAATAAAGTAACCAACGCTACGTAGCCTAAACCACACAGCAGGGCGGTTAAATTGATTTTACCTAGTTCGCGGTTGGACTTTTTGGTCTCGGAACCGAACACCAACACGAAACTGGCCGATTCAAAGAATAGTAAGTGTCCCCCTGTAGTGCTAAAAACCGACCGCCAATCGCCTTGTACCAGTTGTGCCCAAGCCACGTGTAAATTGTACAGCGTGGGTACGATGGCAATGACCAAACCTAACGCGAATAGAATCCAGACAATTTCGCCCGCGCGAAAGACGGCACGTGGTTGGCGCGTGACAAAGAAAAAGCCCAATAGTAACAAAGTAATAACGAAAATAACCAAACTTAAATTGGTAAACAAGTCGGTGTACGCCAAATGGTAAATTTGCAGGCAGTTGATCCACAATTCGGCGCCGATACACGGAATCAGTAGCAAACACAGTACGCGGAAAAAGAGTTGATGGGGATTGGCACGGCGTAAAATTAAGGTGGCCAAGGCGACCGTCGCCACTTCAAACACCACCCCGAGCAGGGCACTTAACCACGCCCAACCGCCGGCACCCTGCGCCAAAGCGGCGGGTAAGGTTAAAATTTTAATACTGGTACTGTACAAAAAGTAACCAATACATAATTGTCGTAAACTGATACTTTGGTGGTTGTTCATTTATCCTCCATGGGTACTTGCCGAATCGGGTTGCGGTTAGGAATACTTTGCGGGCGCTCTATCATTTCGGGGAAGGGTACCTTATTAATCGCGTCTTTTTGGTCGGAAGCAATGTACGGAGCGAACGGTGCCAAGTATGGTGAACCATAGTTATCAATGCCGGCGGTGTAAACCAATAACACCATAAAGGCGGCAACTAATCCATAAATGCCCAAGAACCCACCAATCAAGCAAAACGCGAAACGTAACACACTTAATTGGCTGATCATGTTGGGAATGATGTACATGGTAATCCCCGAAATCGCGACCACCAGCACCGTTGGGGCGGAAAGTAGACCGACCGAAGCGGCGACTTCGCCAACCACCAACACGGCAATAATACTGGTGGCTGAACCAAGGTGCTTGGGCATAATCAAAGTTGCTTCGTAAATAATTTCAAATAAAATCAGGACGACTAACATTTCGACAATTGGCGGGAATAGGTTGTTGTTACTGCTGTTGGCAATTGATGCCAAAGTATTCAAGGGCATGATGGGTAAATGGTACAGTGCCACCGCCAAAAAGAAGCCCGGCAGCAACACGGAAATAAATCCGCCAATTAAACGTAAAGCCCGTTTCAAAGTAACTCCTGTATTGCCCCCGTAGTAGTCGTTACTATTTTGAATGTTTTCTAAAAACAGGTGGGGTACCGCCAAGACCACGGGACTGCCGTCCACCACGACCGCTACGCGCCCCTCTAACAAGCGTGACGCTACGATGTCGGGTTTTTCTTCCGACGAAGCGGCTTTGTAAAGTGACAGTCGGTTAGGGTTTAGGCACTCACTGATGTACGACGCGTCAATAATGCCATCGACCTTAATTTTATCCAGTCGTTCATGGACCTCTTTAACAACGGTGGGATCGGCAATGCTGCTTAAATAAACTACCACCACTCGGGTTTGGGTGTATTGACCAATCGTTAGCGACTCACAACGCAAATCTTTGCTTTTGATGCGTTTTTTGATTAGTTGTAAATTTGTGTTGACATCTTCAACAAAGCCTTCGCGAGGCCCCAACAAAACTTGGCCGGTTGGCGGTTCGGTTAAGCTCCGTTGCGGAGGTGGGGTGGGTTTACTCATACCGATATAATTTGCAATTTAGCAAAAATAATTATATACTGGGCTTATGCATTGGAGTTTTGAATTAGCCCACGAGATCTTGCGCCGTTATCCTGACCGTGAAGAATATGTCGTGGCCAGTGGTATCTCGCCGTCAGGTAGCGTACATATCGGTAATTACCGTGAATTTGTCACCCAGTATTACGTAGCGAAAGCACTGAAGAGTCTGGGTAAAAAGGTTCGCGAAATTTTTTCGTGGGATGAATTTGACCGTTTTCGCAAGGTGCCGAAAAATTTCCCCGCCGACTATGCCCAATACGTCGGTAAACCATACGTTGATATTCCGTCACCGTATAGCCAAGGCGAGAGCAGCGCCAAGTACTTCGAACGCGAATTTGAAGGCGCATTACAAAAACTGGGGATGAACGAAATCCCCGTGCAAATGATTTACCAAGCCGATCAATACCGCAGTGGTCGCTATGGCCAGCAAATTGCGTTGGCCATCAAAAAGCGTAAACAGATTTACGACATCATTATGTCGTTTAAGACCCAAGATGGGGACGAGGGGGCGCGCGAAAATTATTACCCAGTGAATATTTACTGTCCTGTTTGCGGTAAAGACACCACCACTGTGGTCGCATTTGACGAAAAAACTGACGTCATCAGTTATCGTTGTCAATGCGGGCACGAACACAGTGTGGACGTTAAGACGGCCAGCAATATTAAATTGGTGTGGAAAGTGGATTGGCCGATGCGTTGGCAAGCCGAAAACGTGTGCTTTGAGGCGGCGGGAATTGACCACCACAGTGAAGGAGGCAGTTTTGATGTTTGTTCCCGTATTGCTCGTGAAATCTTCGGTATTGAACCACCCGTATCGACTTGTTACGCGTGGGTGGGCATTCGTGGTATTGGTAATATGCACAGCAGTACCGGCATTAACTTGACCCCTAACCAATTATTGAAGGTCTACGAACCCGAAATTCTGCGCTACTTGTACGCGAAGTACCCCGTAGGTGACGCGTTTGATTTTGGTTTTGATGATACGATTATTCGCCACTATGCCGAATTTGACCGTAACTTGGCACGTTATTTGGCCAAGGATCCAACCTTGGACGAATACGACCGCGTGGTTTACGATTTGTGTTTAATGCCACAAAGTCAGGGTGAACGGGTTAGTTTCGGGACTTTGGCGACCGTTGCACCGTTGGCGGGTTTTAGCCGAGAATTGACCCAAAGAATGTTGGCACGGGCGAACGTAACGGCGTTAGGTAACTTCGACGAGCGTTTGGCCAAAGTTCAGTTTTGGTTGGAAAATTATCAACCCGACCGTATTTACCAGTTATTGCCGTGCTTTAATGTGACCTACTACCAAACTTTGACCACCGAACAAAAGGATGTAGTGACGCGCTTGGCCGATTTCTTGGCCACTCCGCGTGATGAAAAGGCTATCCAAGAATTTTTGTACCAAATTATTAACGACCCGAACCTGACCAAAAAAGAGAACCAAAAGCGACAACAAACGTATTTTAAGATTTTTTATAACTTGCTGTTCGGTCGTGATGATGGACCGCGTTTATACCTGTATTTGGCGGTGGCTGACCCCAAAAGTTACGTTAAACTCTTGTCAGAAAAATAATTTGGGCTTATAATAAAGCAATGAACAATAAAGAATTAAGGAAGTACGATTTATTGGTGCAAATTGGCAACCAAGGCGGGGCCAACGCGTTGCGTGAATTGGCGGGACTGGACTTTGACGTCGCTGTCGAGATGTGGGAATACAAAATGACCAAAGATATTAACACCTTTAACGGGGAAGACATCTTTGGTATTTTGGCGGGAGTTTCCGAAACTAAATTGCGTTCGGCAGTATTGGACAATACTGCGTTATTAAAATTGATTTACGGGGCGAGTGCGGAAAGTTGTACGGGGGCTAATTTGACCTTCTTGGCCGGTTTAATTGTGAACTCAAAAATTACCGAAGCGGAAGAAATCTTAAAGATGGTTAAGAACAACGGTTCTGGTGATTTTAACGAACGCATGAACGCGGTGGTCGACGCCGTGTTCACTTTGTCCATGGGTAAAACCGGCACCAAAAAAGCCACCTTAAACCACAAGCAAACCATTTTGTTATTTGATTTCGTTTCCAAAATGAAAGCGGGTACCACTAAGAATGTTTTGACCCAACGCTTAAAAGAATTATAATTATTTTTTACGTAAATGTATTAACAGTACGGTAATGTCCGCCGGTGTTACACCAGAAATGCGGGAGGCTTGGCCAACATTTAATGGCTTAATGTGGTTTAATTTAATTTGTGATTCGCGACGCAAGCCTTTGACCGTGTCGTAATTCAGGTCGGGCGACAAGGGAGTAGCCTCTTGGCGACGAATTTCGGCAATAGCGGCTTGTTCGCGGGCAATATAACCGGCGTACTTAATTTCGGTAGTAATTTGGTCCAGTAAAGCGGGGGATTGGTCGGGGAAAAATTCCCGCAAAGTATGGTCCTGCTTGGCGACTTCGGCGCGTATCTTCGGGGTAATCAGTGCCCGTAGTGTGGATAACTGTTGTTGCTTGGCTTGAAAAACTGCCCAGCGGTGGTCGTCGACCAAACCAATTTCCCGACCTAACGGCGTTAAACGTTCGTCGGCGTTGTCTTGGCGTAACGATAAACGGTATTCGGCACGGGCGGTAAACATGCGGTACGGTTCGTTAGTGCCTAAGGTAGTGAGGTCATCAATTAAGACCCCCAAGTAGGAATTCGTACGTGATAAAGTAATAGCGGGCTTGCCTTGCAAAAAACGACTGGCGTTAATCCCCGCCAACAGGCCTTGTCCCGCGGCTTCTTCGTAACCACTGGTGCCGTTAATCTGCCCCGCGCAATAAAGACCAGTGTATTGTTTGTGTTGCAAGGTGGGTAACAAAGTCAAGGGGTCAAGACAGCCGTATTCAATCGCGTAACCCGGTCGTAAAATTTGGCAATGAGTTAACCCTTTAATCGTGTGAATAAAGCGGTCTTGTACGTCGGCGGGTAGGGAACTGGACATGCCCTGCAAATAAATTTCACGACCATGTTCGGTTTCGGGTTCCAAAAAGGCTTGGTGGCGGGTACGGTCAGCAAAACGGGTAACTTTATCTTCGATACTGGGACAGTAACGTGGCCCCACGCCAACGATTAAACCGCTGTACATTGCGGATTTGGTAATGTTATCACGAATAATTTGGTGGGTTTGCTCGTTGGTGTAGGTCAGGTAGCACGGGCAGACGTTTTTAATGGGGTGGGTCGAAATAAAGGAAAACGGGCGGATATTATCGTCACCATTTTGCATTTCGGTTGCCGCATAATCAATGGTGGCTTGGTCAATGCGGGCAGGGGTACCGGTTTTGAAACGACGCAGTTTAATACCCATCGCGGTTAAAGAGTCGCCCAAGTGCGGTGCGTTCGGTAACCCCATCGGGCCTTCGTTTTTGACTACGGAGCCGACAAAAGTTTTACTGCTTAAATAGGTACCCGTACAAACGATTACCGCGCGACAGGCAATGGGTTCGCCGTCAATGACAACGCCCGTAATTTGGCGACCTTGCCATTGCAAAGCCTGTACTTCACCAATTTGTAAGGTTAAGTTGGGGGTGCTCTTCAATAGCGCCAACATCGCGTCGTGGTAACGGGCTTTGTCGATTTGGGCACGCAAACTGCGCACGGCAGGACCTTTGGCGGCGTTAAGCATGCGTACCTGTAACGCAGTTTGGTCGGCCAAGCGGCCCATCACGCCACCCAAAGCGTCAATTTCACAAACTAAATGCCCTTTCGCAGTACCACCGATTGACGGGTTGCAGGGCAACAGGCCAATGCTACGTTCGTGTAAGGTAGTGATTAACACTTTTTGTCCCAACTTCGCGGCGGCAATGGCGGCTTCGCAACCCGCATGTCCCGCACCAATAACCACAATATCGTACGCTGTTTTCATGCTTATTTCCCCAGACAAAATTTGCTGAAAATTTCGTCTAATGTCTTTTCGTCAACGTTACTGCCCGTCACTTTACCCACGTGCGCCAATGCTAAAGTCAGGTTGGCGGCAATTTTGTCTAACGCTTCATCAGGTTTAATGGCGGTCAAAATTTGGTCGGCAGTACGCAGTTCGTTAATTTGGCGGGCGTTAGTTAAGTTTAAGACCCCGTTAGCGGCAGGGTTTTGGGTCGTCATTTGCACAATGGTATGCAGTAAACGGGTAAGGTTATGTCCCGTTTTGGCGGATACTGCCAGTCCGTCGCTGGGTACGTTGGGGCACAGGTCGCATTTATTGTACACGATTATATGCTTTTTAGTACGCGGAAAATCCACCAGTACGCGGGTTGTGGCGTCTACCACGATTACCAACAGGTCGGCGTGCTTAATGGCGGCTTGCGCCCGAGCAATACCTTGTCGCTCGATGGGGGATAAGTCGCCGTCGCGCAGGCCCGCGGTGTCAATAAAGTTAATTTTTATGCCGTGGTAAGTAATGGTTTGGCTGATGGTGTCGGTGGTGGTCCCCGCGATGTCGGTGACGATACTGCGGTTGTTTTGTACCAAGGCGTTGAACAAACTGCTTTTGCCAGCGTTGGGGCAACCGACCAAACACACGTTAACGCCGTTAGTCATAATTTGCCCATCGTGGGTGGTGACCAGTAACTGCTTAATGGTGCTTTGTACTTGTTGAATTTTCGCCCAAGGTACAGTGGGACTGTCTAAATCTTCGGGGTAGTCCAAATACGCGTCGATTTCGGCGCGGGCGGAAACCAAGTCGTTTTCAATTTGGGTCAGTATGGTTTGCAGTTCACCCGCCTGCAAACGGGACGCGTTTTGTAATTCTAAATCGGATTCGGCGTTGATTAGGTCGATCGTGCTTTCGGCTTGGGTCAAGGTCATCTTGCCGTTTAAGACCGCGTTGCGGGTGAATTCGCCGGGTTCGGCCGGAATGGCGCCGTGTTTAACCGCGGTTTGCATAATGCGGTTTAGCAAATGCCAACCGCCGTGGGCTTGGATTTCTACGACGTCGTCACCGGTAAAACTGTGCGGGGCGGGGAAATAAATGGCCAAGGCCGTATCAGTAAAATGGTCACCCGTTACCTGACCCAGCGTAGCGTGGCGGGGTTTTAACGGTCGCGAAAACATTCTTTGGGCAATAATTAAGGCTTGCTTCCCCGATAAACGAACAATGCCAACTCCGCCGAAGCCCATCGGCGTAGCAATACCAACAATCGTTTTTTCATTTGGTTGTGTCATCATTATTTCTCCACTAATGCGTTCAATTCTAGACAATCAAACGGTACCTTTTCCAAAAAGTCACGGGGCTTCAATTTCAAAATATTGAACGCCAAAAAATTGTCAATTTGGGACTGGGTCACAATTGGGGTGGGAATTTTTAAGGCTGTCGCCATCGCTACCAAACCGTGGTAAAAGTCGGTCGGGTCAATCGCCACTACCGCGCTTTGTTTAACCTTATGGTCAATGATGATCTTGGCCCAAACTTTGGTCATTACGCAGAGTATAATACTTTAATTTGCGTTCGGCAACTGCTGTGACCGTTTTCATGGCTTCTTTTAAGTAAGAACGTGGGTCGAAAACTGCGGGCTGGTCGTGGAAATATTGGCGGATAGTAGCCGTAATCGCCAAACGCAGATCGCTGTCGATATTGATTTTGCGAACGCCGTCGTCAATGGCACGGGCCAGTTCGCGTTCGTGAATGCCCACCGCGTCCTTGATTTGTCCGCCAAACTGGTTAATGGTGGTCACGTATTCGGGGATTACCGATGAAGCGCCGTGTAACACTAACGGCGTATCGGGGATGGCGGCGTGGATTTGTTTTAGAATATCGTAACGCAGAGCAGGGGTCGACCCGACCGCGTACTTGTACGCCCCGTGTGCCGTACCAATCGACACGGCCAAGGAATCAACACCAGTTTTTTGGACAAACTCGCGGGCTTTGGCGGGGTCGGTGTACTTACTGTGCGCAACGTTGACGGCGTCTTCAATACCACAAATTTCGCCCAGTTCGCCTTCCACCCAAACGTCATGAGCGTGGGCGTAGTCAACCACTTTTTTGGTTAAAGCGACGTTTTCGGCAAAGGGCAGGTGACTGCCGTCAATCATTACCGAGTCAAAACCGTGATCAATACAGTCTTTGCATAGTTCAAAACTGTCACCGTGATCTAGATGTAAAACCAAGGTTGTTTGGGTATTGGCTTGTGCGGTATTAAATAAGGCTCGTAAATAATCGGAACCTGTGTAACGTCGTGCCCCCGCGGATACTTGTAAAATGGCGGGGCATTGTAAATTATTTAAGGCGGCGGTAATGCCTTTCATTACTTCCATATTGGAAATATTAAACGCGACAATAGCACAGTTTTTTTGCTGTGCCCAATTAAATAAAGTTTGCATTTTGTTCATAATTTCATTATAGACGATGGTGCGCGGTGTGTAAAAACAATTTGCGTTAAAATGGCTTAAAAGTTATCATATAAGTATGGGGAAAATTTCATTGGTCTTGCCGGTTTATAACGAACAGATTATTCTACGTGATGTATTAAATAAGTACTTGGCCGATTTAGAAAATATTCGTACGCAAATGGACTACGCTTGGGAAGTAGTAGCGGTCGATGATTGTAGTAGCGACGAATCAAAATTGATTTTAATGGATTTCGCCAAAAAGTACCGTAACTTTAAGGTTGTTTCGTTGGCGAATCGTTCGGGCAAGCACGCGGCGGTCAGCGCGGGTTTTGCCGTTAGTACGGGGTCAATCGTCTTGACCGCAGAAATTGATTTGCAAAACCCGCTGGGTTTGTTTACCGAAATGTTGAAGGAACATTTGACCAGTGGAGTACCGATTATTTACGGGTACCAAGAATTTGTTGGTTGGAAAAAGCGTAAGGCTTTTATGACTGACCGTTTGACCCGCTTTGCCTGCCGTTTGTTCTTGATTGATGGATATTTCACCGGTATTGTCAACGCCGAATTATACGCGGCTGACGTGGTAGATGTGTTACGCCAAAATCCGGTAAAGAACAAATATATGCGTACCATGAATAATTGGGTCGGTTGGGAAAGCCGTGAATTTTGGTACGCTCGTGAATATACCGATGAAGAAGCCAAGGTTAAGCAGGAACAATTAAGGGCGCGCAGTCGCCATTATCAAGGCTATAAAAAACGCGGCCACGAAAATTCGGCCACTAAATGGTGGGCGATATTGTGTCTTTGCTTGGCGGCGGTGGCGTTTGGCACCGCAATTTATTTGGTGCCCCGTGTTGATGCCGTGTTAACGGGGTTGATGTTTACTTTGGGCTTTGCTATGTTGGCGCTGATGTTGATGTTTTGGTTCCGGTCGCTGTTGTTGACGCGCATTGGCAAATTGAATTTCCGTGATGGTGAAATAATTTACGAAATCAAGTCAATACTAAATAAATAAAAAAGGAGTACAAAAGTAAAATGGTAAAAATTGGTATCAACGGCTTTGGGCGCATTGGGCGTTTAATTTTGCGTAACACTTTGCAACGTAAGGACGCGGTGGTTACGGCGGTTAATGACCCGTTTGTGACTTTGGATCATGCCGCGTATATGTTAACCTACGATACGGTACACGGTAAGTTGGACGCCGAGGTCAAGGTTGACACCGCTCATAACGCGTTGGTAATTGCGGGGCACAGTGTTAAATTCTACGCCGAAAAGGAACCGATTAACGTGCCATGGGGACAAAACGATGTCGATGTGGTCATGGAAGCCACCGGTGTGTTTACGACTACGGAAAAGTGCCAAGCCCACCTGCAAGCGGGAGCCAAGAAAGTAATTATTACCGCACCCGCGAAAGACACGGTTACCCCAACTTATGTCATGGGCGTTAACGAAAAGACTTACCAACCCGACCAAAACATTATTTCCAATGCGTCGTGTACGTCGAACTGTATTGCTCCGTTGTGCAAAGTTATTCACGAAAATTTTGGTATTGTCGAAGGCTTGATGACCACCGTACATGCGGTAACCGCCAGCCAAAAGACGGTGGACGGTGCCAGTGCTAAAAATTGGCGTTTAGGTCGTGCCGCGTACGATAACATGATTCCATCAACCACGGGTGCCGCCAAAGCGGTGGGCTTGGTGATTCCCGACTTGCGAGGTAAACTAACGGGTACCAGTTTACGTGTCCCCGTGGCCAACGTATCTTTGGTGGATTTAACTTGCCGTTTGGCGAAACCTGCCAGCGAAGCCGAAATCTGCGCCGTGATTAAGAAGGCCTGCGACCACGAAATGAAAGGCATTATGGAGTACACCGAAGTCCCGGTCGTTTCCAGTGACATTATCGGTAATCCGCACACCGCGGTGTTCGACGCTAAAGCCAGCGTCTATTTGAACAATAACTTCGTCAAATTATTCGCTTGGTACGATAACGAGTGGGGTTACAGTGTCAAGACAGTAGACCTTGCCTTACATATTAGCAAGTAACGTGCCCTGAAATTAGTTAGCCAAGCGGTGGACATTTGGTAGGGCTGGGCGTAGCTATTTGGTACGGGGCGTGTTTTCGGCAGCATTGTCCGCAGTAGCCTGTGGTCGGCGGAATAAAATACAGTACAAAATTAGTGTCAAGATGGTGATTGCAGTGGCGCTGAGAAAAATCATACGGTAGACCAAGGCATTGTCTTGTTGGTTGATGCCAAAAATTGATAGCAGCGTGATCACGATGCTGGAAAGACCGACAAAGAATTTGCAAACGGAAACGTACATGGTTTTATTGTCGGTGGAAGCGTATTCGTAAATTCCGTTAGACTCAAAAAGGGCGAAGCCCGCGCGCCCAAAACCAAAAAAGCAGTAGATTAACGGCAAAAGATAAATTAAGGTCTGCTTGAAAACCGCTAAACTAAACGTGAGAATAATCAGGGCGATAAAACTGCACAAACCGCAAAGTTTATAATTATTGTGTTTAAGTGCAATTTTACTAAATACCCAGCCACCCAAAATGTTGGCTGAATAATTGATTAAAGTTAGCACCGTAATGTAGGTAAAACTTAAACCAAGGTAACTAAGTAAATACAAACTTAAAAAGCAGGTTCCCAAATTATAGGCAAAATTATAAAGGGTTGTTACCACAATTATTTTGGCAAAAGCTTTGTCTTTAAGTGGGGTTGTGAGTGTCGCTTTTAAGGAAATTCGCTCTTGTTCTAACACGGGTGGTTTGTCTAATTTAATCCGTAAGATAACGTCCAGACTGGTGATAGCAAAAATACAAACAAAAATCAAAAGGTAAACGTAGTAAGAGTGGTAGTAGTCTAAGATGAAACTTAACAAAAATTGGATTAGTGTCGCCATAATCACGACCAAAGTGTTCTTTTGCCAATAGAATTTTTTCGCGTCGTCTGAGCGCAAGGTTTGCATACGCCAATTCACAAACGGAGCATAGGTAATTTGTGCACAAAGGGAATTGATCGTAATTAGGGTTAAAAATAAGGCGGTTTTGGCAACCGGGTTAGGGATTAAGCACAGTAGTATTAAGCAAAAGAAAGTAATGCGGGAAAAGTAGTAAATGGCAAGAACGGTCTTTTTGGATTGCTTGATACGCGAAAAAAGTGGGGCACTGAAAATTTGCACAATACAAAATAAGACCCTTAACGACAGAAACAGCGAGATAAGTTTTTCGTTTAAGCCTAAATAAATGGCGTAACCCGTAATTAGTGCCGAACAACTTAATTCATTGGCGATGTTGTCCAGCGATACTGCTAAATACAATCTCCGGTAATTCTTTCGGTAGGAGTGTTCTGCCATCAATAATCCTTTCTCTTTAGTGTAAATAAATTTTTCAGTTTGGTCAAGGTCAGGTAATTCCGTATTGGTTTTTAATGTTTGCGTGGGTACAGGTAGGTCAACGGGTTGGCCGATAATTCCAAGATGGTGTCGTAGTCGTCGTCGGGGGCGGCCTTGTTGTTGTGGTAAGCACCACAAAGGTCACAATGGTACTTAATGATTAGACCTTTTTTACTGTTTTGCTCAATGCCAATCGGCACCAGTTCGCCGTGGCAATCGTTGGCGCGATCGCCCGGATTGATGTCTACGTGCAACGAATACAGGCAACGGGGACAATGGTCCCGCGAAGTAGTTAACAACGGCGGTACCACGCATCCACAATGCACACAGACAAAGCCAGCGTCATTTTTGACGAAGGTTTTACTCATGGTCGTGCGGTTTTCGATTCTTGTCAGTTTCGGGTTGCTTAGTCGCATGGGGCGAGTTCCTTTTGTCGGTTGCTTTAGCGTCATTTTTGGTCTTGGTTGCCGGTGTCTTGGTGTTCGTGGTGGTCTTACTCGTGGCGGGCTTTGCCGTGGTTTTGGAATTCTTTTCGTCTGCGGTACCCGTCGGGGTTGTGGTGCTGATTACCAGTGGGGTATCGGTAACCACGGGTTTGCCGGCGGCCGCTGCCAGTTGACTGGTATACTTATCCAAGGACACAAAGTCAATTGTGGGAATGGGTGGCATTTTTTGGTTTTTACGTACGAAATCACGCGCTAGGTCACAATGTTGTTTTAATTGCTTAATGTGTTCTTCGGTCACCAATTTTTGTTCTAAATGTAGTTGGGCAATTTCCAAGGCGCGGGTCAGCAGTGGCTCTAACTGTTCCAACAAAGCGTTAATCTTTTCGTCGGTGGTGGCTTTGGCTTGCTGTTCGCGACGGGTGGTAATGGCCTGTCCAATTTCTTTAACTGTTTTACCGGCCATGACCATGTTGATGTCATCGCCGTAAATGGTTTCGTTATTCAGCAGTAATTCCGCCATCACTTTAACCTTATCGGCGTTGTCGCGCAGTAATTTTTGGCATTGCGTCATCGCGTTGGTGATTAAGGCTTTGATTTCGGCATCAATGGTGGATTGCAACGATTCGCTGACCTGCTTGTGGTTGTACACGCGTAAGGCCACTTCGTCTTCTTTGCCGTAGAACAGGGGGCCTAGTTTCTCGCTCATCCCCCATTTCGTGACCATGTCGGTGGCTAATTCGGTGGCTACCTTAATGTCATTGGACGCTCCCGTGCAAATGTCGCCAATAAAGATTTGTTCGGCACAGCGACCACCCAGCAACATGACTAAACGATTTTTCAACATCGTTAGGCTTTGGTGGTTGTGTTCGTCTTGGTTATTGGTTAGGGTATAGCCGGCGGCCATTCCGCGGGGAATAATGGAAACTTCCTGTACCACTTGGTCAGGCATTAAAACTTTAGACACAATCGCGTGTCCAGATTCGTGGAAAGCGGTAATTTTTTGGTCTTCTTTGGTAATAATGCGCGATTTTTTTTGCGGGCCAATGACAACCTTGTTAATCCCTTCGGTAATGTCTTGCATAGTAATTTTGTGGCGGTTGGCTTTGGCGGCAATAATCGCACTTTCGTTCAGCAGGTTTTCCAAATCCGCACCAGTAAAACCACTGGTAATTTTGGCTACTCGTTGTAAATCGACGTCGCCCATCGGTTTATTCTTGGCGTGGACTTGCAAAATCTTTTCACGGCCTTCAACGTCTGGTACTTGCACCACAATTTGGCGGTCAAAACGCCCTGGGCGTAAAATCGCGGGGTCCAAAACGTCGGGGCGGTTGGTCGCCGCCAAGACAATTACGCCTTCCGATTTTGAGAAACCGTCCATTTGCACCAACAATTGGTTCAAGGTCTGTTCGTTCTCTTCGGCCACTCCGGAAGCCCCCACGCCGCGCATACGGGCAATCGAGTCTAATTCGTCCAAGAAAATAATCGCGGGCGCATGGGCTTTCGCTTGCTCAAACAAGTCACGCATGCGCGCGGGGCCAACGCCGACCAGCATCTCGGAGAAGTCACTGCCTGACAACGAAAAGAAGGGAACTCCGGCTTCACCGGCAATCGCTTTGGCCAACAAGGTTTTACCGGTACCCGGTTGCCCAATCAGCAGTACTCCTTTGGGAATACGTGCCCCCATGTCAATGTATTTTTTCGGGTTGCGTAAGAAGTCAACAATTTCGGCAACCTGTTCTTTTTCTTCATCAATGCCGGCAACGTCGGTAAAGCGCGTTGGGCCATTGAAAACCACGGTCGCCCGATTTTGGGTCATACCGGACAAACCATTTTTACCCGACATGCCGCGCCACAAAACGAAGATCACGCCGCCAATCATAATTAAGTATAAGATGGGCATGACCCAATCCACCCACGAGGTCGGTGTTGCTCCGGAAGCCACTTTAATGCCTTGGCAGTCCGCCAAAATTTCGCGGACAATACCGGTCGAATCATACAAGGTCGCGGACGCGTATTTTTGCATCAACGACGGATTGTTGTTCAAGGCTTCGCGCACAGTTAAATCTTTCACTACGTCATTGTTAACGATATAGTAGGTGTAATCGACTTTATAAACACCGTAAATGGTGTTTTTGTCGGCATCTTGGTGCCAAACAAAAGTCCCGTCCGTACTGTTCTCAATCTTTTCCATCCCGACCGCCGTGCGGAACGCGTCGACCGTCATGGTCGGTAACGATTTATTGGGCGTGGCCAGTTGTACTAATAAAATTACCAGTACAATCGCGACCAGCAACCACAGCCAATTAAACTTTTTCTTTTTAGGTTGTTGTTCCATAACTAATAGATTATACTATTTATAGCCAAATGACAATGATAAATATTAAGGAAAAACTGAAAACTTTGCCGACCGACCCCGGGGTCTACGTAATGAAAGACGCAGGTGGCGGTATTATATATATCGGTAAGGCTAAAAACCTGAAAAACCGCGTGTCGTCGTACTTCCGTGGGGCGCACGACGCCAAAGTGACCGCGATGGTGGCGCACATTGCCGATTTGGAATGGTTTACCGTGGCGACCGAAAACGACGCATTGTTTTTGGAAGCCAATTTAATTCACAAGCATCAACCTAAATACAATATCTTATTGAAAGACGACAAAAAGTTCCCTTATATCAATATTGACGGGGACCAAATCCGTGTTGTGCGGACCAACAAGGGTAGTGGTCAATTTTACGGGCCGTACTTCAACGGGATTTACGTTAAGTACTTAATGGACATTATCCGCAGTGTTTACCATAATGACCCGCAACTGGCCGCCGAATTTTTGACCGGTAAACGTTACGACGAAGTGACCGCCATTTTTACCGACCGGATGCAAAAAGCCAGTGCCATGCAACAGTTTGAGTTGGCGATTGCTTACCGTAATGTGTTGGCGATGTTGCAACGTTTGCAAAACCGCGCCCGCGTGCAAGCCACCGCCGAAGACGCCAACGCTTTTACCTTGGGGGCGTGTCGGGAACTGGGAGAGTTGTTGGGACTGGCGAAAACGCCACGCCGCATCGAGTGTTACGACATTTCGCACACGGCGGGAGAGTACGTGGTTGCGTCCATGGTCGTCTTTATTGACGGGGCGCCCGACAAAAGCCAGTACCGCCGTTTCCGCATTAAGCACGGGCTGGGGAACAACGACTTTTTGTCTATGCACGAAGTTTTAGGGCGTCGCTTAAAACACCGCGAATGGGCGTACCCCGATATTATCGTGATTGATGGGGGCAAAGGACAATTAAGCGCGGTAGACAAAGTGGACGGTATTACCTTTATTTCGTTGGCTAAACGCTTTGAATTGGTTTATACCACCACCCAAGACGAACCCATTGTGTTGCCGTTACGCAGTTACGCGTTGCGTTTATTGCAACGGATTCGTGACGAAGCCCACCGTTTCGCGATTACCTATCACCGCCACTTGCGCGACAAAATCCGTACGGAATAAATAGGGCTTGTATTTTTGTGGTCTTTGTGCTATAATTTAACGTATGGAACGAACGAACGAACGAACGAACGAACGAACGAACGAACGAACGAACGAACGAACGAACGAACGAACGAACGAACGAACGAACGAACGAACGAACGAAGGCGTAAATTAACTATTTTTGGCAGTTTGTTAACTGCTGTTATTTTAATTGGCGTGGCGGTGATTACCGCGTGTGCCGTGAATATTAAACCCAGTAAGGCCGCGGACAAACCGACCGCTACACCGACCATTTTGGACGGGGCAACACCTGAATATACGGGTACCGCACAAAAAATTGTCACGGATTTACCCGACGGCATGCGGTACTATATTACTACCGAACAAATCGACCCGACCACAATTGACGCGGGCAAAATTGTGCCCAAAGGTTACACCGCGTTAGATTACCTAAAAAGTACTGGTACGCAATACATTGATACTGGGTTCAAAACCACAACGGGTATGGTAGCGAGATTTGCGGCAGAGTGGCATGGCAGTAGTACTTCTGACTGTGTTATCGGTTCTAATTCAACTTTACGTAATTATGCTCTTTTAAGGCCAGAACACGGCAACTGGGAATTTGGGTTCGGTAATAAAATACTAACCGCTGGTTCCAATTATTCCGCCAATACTAAATATATGGTGCAATTTTCAACTATCAGTCGTAATGGTTATTTGGAAGTAAATAATGAACGTTTAATTACGGATAACTCTGCGCAAAATACACCGGCTAATATCAATGTTTTATTATTTACTAGTGCAATGATGGAATCTATGGCCTGCAGGGCTAATGTGTACTACACAACCATCTGGGACAGTGCCGGTAAGTTAGTCCGTGATTTTGTCCCCGTAAGTAAAGACAACGGCGACGGTACGTTTACGTTAGGCATGTACGATGTTTATAATGATGTTTTTTACAAAAACGACGGCACGGATGAATTTATCCCTGGCGAAACCGTTAACACCGCCATTAAAGATTGGGAATGGTCAGACAGTGTGGACGATGAGCAAAACAATGTAACCTTGCAAGCCAACACCAAATATTACGTGTATTATTACACACCAAATACCGACACCACGACGGTCACCCCGTTGGCGGTGAAAGAGTTTTACGTAAATTGTACCAATCACGTTTACGGCGAGTGGACAACAACCACGCCGGCGACATGTACCACCGACGGTGTTCGCGAACACACCTGTACGGGTTGTGGTCATACCGAAAACGAAGTTATCCCCGCCACGGGACACGATTACCAGATCGCCGACGATGTGCCCGCAACCTGTACGGAAGCCGGTTATACGCGTTACGAATGTACCCATTGCCACGACGATTACCAAACCAGCGGGGCAGAGCAAAAACCCTTGGGTCACCAATATTTACCCGAAAATGATACGGTAACGCAACCCAGTTGTACCGAGGCTGGGTATACTACTCACATTTGCGAACGGTGCCGACACACTTACCAAAGCGATTACGTACCGGCCACGGGTCACAATTACAGCACGTGGACAACCACTGAACCGGCGACCACGGAGCACGCCGGCGAACAAAAACGCACCTGCCACTGCGGCGCCGAACAAGTGCGTACCATACCGGCCTTGGCGGGTACCACTACCGACGGCGGTAAAGATAACACCGCCCCCTTGCTGTGGGGCATTATCATTGGCGTAATCGCGGTACTGGCGGGCTGCGGTGGTCTGGCGTGGCTGCTGATCGTCTTGTTCAAACCCAAAAAGAAAGAGAAAGTCGCCGCGGCGTAAGGCGTGTTACTTAATTAGTATAATAACCCCCGAACGGCAAATACTAGGTGCAAGGAGGGGAGCAAATGAACAAGGTGATGAAAATTGTTGACGTGGTGGCGTTTGTCATTCTGTTAATTGGGGGACTGAACTATTTAATTGCGGGTTTGTTCGGTTGGGATTTGATGGCGATGATGTTCGGGGCTTCAATCAGTGTGATTGGCCGCATCGTTTACGCTTTGATTGGTGCCGCCGCGTTGCTATTGTTGGGTACCGTAATTGCCCGCACCATTATGAAAAGCAAAAAGCAAAACGCCTAACCGTCAAAAATAAAGTCAATTAACGCCTTGCCAAGTCAGGGCGTTTTTTGTTATACTGTTTACAGGTTCGTGCGTCGCTAGCTCAACTGGATAGAGTATTTGGCTTCGAACCAAACGGTTGGGGGTTCGACTCCCTCGCGACGCACCAATTTTTATTAAAGGAGAAACCGCGAAATGGAAAAAATCTTCAAAAGTTCTAAAAGCGAAAAGAGAGCCTTAAAATTATTAAACAAAAATATGCTCAATGTTTTGTCAATTGGGATCAGTACTGGTGGTTCGGCAGAAATCAATATCGCTCGTCGGTGCCCTAACGCTAAAATTATTGCTACCACCATTGACGAAAAGGGGTTGCAATTTTCTAACGAAAAGTTGAAAAATTACGCGGAAGCGAAAAGAATTGTTACCAAACTTGAAGATGTTACCGAAAAGATGCCTTATGCCAATGACACCTTTGATTTTATTTATGCTCGATTAGTTCTGCATTATCTCAATAAGCAACAACTGGCAAAGGCACTTAGTGAAATTTATCGTGTGCTTAAACCGGCAGGAAAATTTTTCATTGTTGCCCGAAACAATAAAGAATGGGAACTAACTAAACCAGAGTTTATTGTTAGCTATGATGAAGCAACGAATATGACCACTTACTACCAACAATGGAAGAAGGAAACAGTCAGAACGCGACAATTTTTGTCCAAAGAACAATTACAAGCAGTTTTAAGTAAGCAAGGTTTTAAGATTGAACGCTGCAAAGAATATCGCGAATACCTTTATACCGATTACGAACGAACCAAGCAAAATAAATCAAGTAAACCGAACTATTTAACGGAAGTTGTGGCAACTAAATAATTATTCAGCAGCTGCTTGTTTTAGGGTAGTGCGTTTGAGACGAATAGCGTAACTGGCGACGATGATGGCAAGTATGACGAGTAATGTCGCGAAAGTTATGAATAACAGTGGCACGTCGAAAGTGTAACGGGGCATGTTGGCGACATTGCGAAAAATCAGGTTAACCATTAAGGTTAATAAGCCGTACTGGTAAACGGTGCCGGTGGCGAAGCCTAGCAACAGCCACGGCAAAAAGCCACCGAAGATCGCCCAAGTGCATTCGCTCCAGTAGTAACCAAAGGCGCGCATCAGGGTCAAGTTAGTGGTGTTAGCGTTGACCAGTGCGGTCAGCGCTAGCAAGAGACAAACCCCCGCCAGTACCAAGCCAATTAGTAAAATAATTAAGCCCATGCTGCTGGTGTCTAATTGCCGCCACATGGAAAAAGCCATTTGCACCATGGCGGCAAAGCAAAAAACGCCGAATACCACAAAAAAGGTTAGTGATTTTTTGGTACTGACACATTTGCTTTGCATTTCGCGTAAGAAAGAGCGTGCTTTGGTATGGCGGTCGGGTTTGACTTTTAGGTTAGCCACTCCGCCGCGGAACAGGTCGCTGACGGGTTGACGCAAGGTCAGTCCCGCGAACAGGCACGCCAGTCCCGCATACAACATGGTGGGTAGGATTACCAGTACTACCAGCAAAGTGGGGTGAAAGGTAATCGCCACCTTAGGCAGTCCGTTGATCAATAAATTATCGTAAATGTACGGCATGATTAGGTGTCCGCACCCGTAGCCCAAGGTGGTGCCGAGCAGGACACTGCCACCAAACACCCAAAATTGGCGGGCGATTTGCCAGTTACTGTAACCCATGGCTTGCAAAATGCCCAGTTCACGGGTGTGTTGGTTAATGTACAAGCGAATATAAAACAGCAACATAATCACCGCGATGACGGCCATAAAACCGCCGCTGATGCCCGCGGTAAATTGGGCCATGGCCAGTTGAGCGTTATAGAGTGGCAGCAAATCAGCGGGTACGTGCGGCAAATTGATCACATCCCAATAAAAATTGAGAAAAAAAGTGCACACGAACACGGCACAAAAGGTGACAATACTAATGCCCAGCAGTTTTACCAAGTCTTTAAGCCTAATAATCATCTTACCACCCAATTTCGCGGGCGGATTTCGGGTGGGCGTTATGGTAAGTCCCCACGATTTTGCCGCTGTTCATTTTAATGACGGTATTGGCGGTTTCCGCGATGTTTTGGTTATGGGTTACCATGATCATCGTTAAGCCCAAGGCGCGTTGTAGTTCTAACACGTACGCTAAAGCATTACGACCGGTCTCTTCGTCCAAGGCGCCCGTTGGTTCGTCAAGGAATAAAACTTTAGGCTTTTTGGCTAACGCGCGTGCCAAACAGACCCGTTGTTGCTCACCGCCCGACAGAGTGTACGGTTTGCTGTTTAGTTTATCCGTTAAACCCACCGCGGCGATAATCGCGGGGTAGTCACGGTTACCCGCCAAGTCGGCGCCCAGTTTAACGTTTTGGGCGACGGTTAAATGGGGTAGCAAGTAATACCTTTGCCACACGAAGCCCACATTCTGTCGGCGGAATTTGGTTAATGCGCGGTCATTTAACTGATAAATATCTTGCTCGTCGTATAGAACAGTGCCACGGTCGGGACGTTCTAAACCCGCCATGATGTTCAAGGCGGTGGATTTGCCCGAACCCGACGCCCCGAGAATGACGACAAACTGTCCGTCGTCAATGGTTAATGACAGGTCGTGCAGTACTTTGACTGCGCCGTGGTTAAAGGATTTATTGATGTTGGTTACTTTAATCATTGTTTTTCTCCTTGTGGTGAGTAAGCAATAGCCCAGTAAAGACTTCTGTCAATTTTTGGGAAATCTCGTCGGTGGTGAACACACAAACCTTAGTGGCAATCAAGGTCGCGATACCGTGAGTATACAACCACAAATGCTGATACATGACCAAGGCGGCGTCGCGAGGCAGTCCGTAACTGGTGATAATTGATTGTAAAATTGTTTCATAATTATCTTCAATTAAGTTTAACACCTGTGGCAGTTGTGGTATAACGTTCCGTTCTTGCATAAATAGTAACTGAAACAATTTGGGTTCGTCCGTAGCAAATTTAATGTAGGCAGTACCAACACTTTTGAAGGGTAGAGATTCCGTTAGTGCACGGTTAATGTAGGTATTGTATTTGGCCTGCGCGGCATCAAGCACCGCCTGTCGGACTTCGCCCATGTCGTTAAACAGGCTGAAAATTACCTTAGGTGAGGCACATAGTTCGCCGGCAATTGCCCGCGCGGTAACCGCGGTCAGTCCTTGTTCGCGGGCTAGGCCAAAGGCGACGGCAATAATCTGTTCACGGGTAAATTTGAATTTAGGTGGCATGGCATTGTACTCCTTTGTTTGGTAGATAACACACGTTGCGCAACACGTGTTGCTTATTGTAACTTTTAACGTAGGACAATGTCAATTACTAATTTACGTACGGGAAATTTTAACTAATTTGGTGTGTAGTGATTGCCAAAGGGCAAGGTACTTTGCTATAATAACAACATGGCAAAACAACAAAACGTGGTGATTGAAAATTTAGTCGACATTTTGAAGTCGTTCGGGGCTTGTGATTTGGTTACGAACGAAGAATTGGCTCGTGACCAAATTGAGCAAGCCATTGATCTAAACGATTCGGTGCAAATCCGTGAAAGTATACGCAAGGCCGTTTGGCGACAACTGGATCACGACCGTAATAACGAGAACATGCAGGATCGAGAATTGGCTTACGATTTCCACGCCGCCAAGCAGGTTTTGTTAGACAACAACGTCTTTAAGCGATTGAACGTACGTACCAAAGGCGGTAAAAACTTAACTGCGGAAGACTTGTGTACTAAACTTTTTGAACGCCAACGCCTGAATTACGATAACACTGTTGACACCTTGTTGGCGGGGGCAATTGCGGGTATTCCTGAACGCCAGCAAATTAAAGATGCCAGTACCACATTGTTTGCCGAAGATACCACCGAAACGGCCTTGGGGGGAATAATCAAGGTGACGCCCGGCACCAAAAACTTGAAACAAAAGGAAGCGGAAGCCACTGCCGAGAAATTGACGGCGGTGTTAGGTGATGTGGTGTTAGATGGTTACCAAGAATTCTTAAAAGCCCATCCCGATTTAACACCAGAAACTTTCTCGCCCGCGGATTATAAAGAAGTTAAAAATCAATTAAACGTCGCTCAAGCGATGATTGATTTAATTGGTGACGAAAAAACGGCGATGCAAATCTTAAACCAACCACTGACAGCGGATAGCGCTGCGATGCACAACGCGGCATTAAGTGGTAACTATGCGGCGGCCAGTCAAGCCCGGCAAGCCCGCGGGGCAAGGGGGGCTTTGGCTGGGGTAACTAATGACGGACAAGTGCGGGTATTAGATTTGTTGATGACGGTGTCACAAAATATCACCAAAGTTCAGGTACAAGCTTTTTGTGAGCAGCGAGCCACCGAACAAGATAAAGTCGGTGAACAACGCCTAGGGTTAGAAGATCCCACGCGCTTGACAAATACTTTTGGTCATGCCGGGCGCGAAACGGTCGAAAACCTAATCGACGGACAAATTACTAAAAAAATGGTGCCCGCTACCAAAGTTACGGACGGGGCATCTTTGCCAGATCACGCGTGGAGAGGTTATACTAAATTGGCAAACTTAATTACGCAAACCGTTAAACGCATGTACGGTGCGGTGCAGACAGGGGAATTTGTATCCCGCTTGCTGTCCAAAAAAACAGCCAGTGAAGGACGTGGCCCTAAAGACCTGCGATGGGAAATTAAAGATTATGCGGTAATGCCTGATGCTTATCGTGATAAGCAAGGCAACCTGAACGCGGCGGGTGAATTTTTTGAACGCACGCAAGCCCGTTTAATGGCGGACAAGGTTAAAATTGAAGAGTACAAATTAAAAGTGCAGGCCGCACCCAAAGACCAAGATGCCGCCGCGCAGTTACAATATTATACTTATCGGGCACGGCTAGCGGCGGACGCCTTGGATAATGTGGCAGCGGCGACCAAGGGTGATAAGGACTTGTTAAATGACCAAGCCTACTTCCAACAACTGGACAACCAAATTGTAATGGTCGCCAGTCCTGATTACCCGCACACCGAACAATTGTTGGACAACGATGCGGTCGCCGCCATGGCATTACAAGACGAAAACCGCACTAATGAAGAATACTGGGTCGACGCGTTACAGACTTTCAAAAATCATAATGACCAAGCACCGGCTACGGCCGAAAATGATGCCAGTTACCGTATGTTGGCCGAAATGTTTAGTTTGGGTAATCGTTACGGTAAAGATATTACCAAGAGCGACTTGGCCAACTTGATGCAGAACGTGGCGAACGGTCCATTTAACCCCAAGAAGGTCGAACAATTTATTAAGGGATTGACCGCTAAACCGGGCAGCAAGTACGCGATTACGGCTACTGATTGCCGCAACGGTTTACATCAGGCCGCCACCGCTTTTTTGGCGAAGGTGAAATACCAAGATGCGTACGCCAATTATGAATTGTCGGCGCAGGCGACACAGTAACACGAAAATATAAATTGTAAAGATTGAGTAAGTAGGTTATAATAAAAACATGCGTAAACACGTGGTCAAATTTTTTGCTTTTGCGATGCTTTTTGTGGTAATGATTTCGTTTACTGCGTGTTCTTTATTTACTGATGATTTAGATCAGCGCTACAGTGCCTCCATTATGGTGGCTACCGCCAAAGATTCGGACATTACGGTTTCGCGTAAAGAGTTATATGATGTTTATCGGGAGTGGGGCTATCAATACAGCAGTCAAATGGACGAAACTGAATTGTTAGAATACTTGACGGAATACATTTTGAACAACAAAATTCTGCGCCAATATTCGCAAGACAAGTTTGGTGATTTACGGGACAGTGAATTGGCTTTGGCCCATAAGAACGCTTACGCCACCTTGGATAAAGTATGGCGCCAATACGTTTACGAAATTTTGGCTTTAGATGATCCAGAAAGCGCAACCAGTACGGACGACGACACGACGGTAACCTATACGCCGTACACAAAATCAATTTTGGTTGAACATCAGGGGACTACTCCGGTGTACACCTTGAACTTGGCGTCTTATCAAGAAGATGCCGAAATTTTAACCCTTACCGATTATCAAAAATACACGCCCACGGTGCCTGGTATTGCTAATGATAAAGTGGCGGGGCAGGCGTTAGCCAAAATTATCCGTAATTTGCAAAATGTGGAAAATGGTTTTACTAAATTGCCTAAACCGCAAACTAATTACTTAAATCTCGACAACAAATACTTGGCGGCTTTGTCAAGTGCGGAGCAGGACGTTTTGAATCGTGAATTGGCGCGGATTATTGAAAATAATTGTCTGTCCTTGATGGCAGGACGGCTGAGTACCGCGTACAATTTGGGTTTAATTAATTTGACAGGCACTGATGCGGTGCAGGCGTGGGACGCCTACTTAAACCGCAGTGCGGACTTTGATGCGTGGGCACAAAAAATCAATTACGGCATCAGTGCGGACGCCGTGGAATATACCGCTGCTGACGCGTGGGCCAAGGATCGGGCAGTAGGACAAGCCGTAGCGACCAGTCGTGCCAATAACGCTACTACCTACTATTTAGAATTGGTACGTAACGCAATGAACGATTATACTTATGCCGGCGATAACGATATGGAAAGTACTGTTTTGAACGGCAAATTAGACGAATTATATTACGTACCGCAGGACGTGTCCCAAAACTTATTTACTGTCAGTCATATCTTAATTGGCTTTACCGATGAACAAAAAGCCGAGTACACCAAGATTACGGAGGAGGCCACGAAAAATCCGTCTTACAAAACCCAAGCGGATTTGAACGCGTTATACGCTGCGACCAGCAGTAACGGCAAAAGTGCCTACGATATTTACAACGAAGTACAATCAACCTTAATGAACGTTAACCAATTAAGTGAACGTTACACTATTTTCCGTGATTTTATATACCAGTATAATACCGACCCAGGTATGCAAAATCCAACCTATGAATACGTAATGAGTGTAAACAGTGATAAAAACATTATGGTTCCCGAATTTACCGCGGCCAGTATTGCTCTGCGGGAAAATACCGACGGTCGTGGTGGCAAAGGTGCTATTTCGGGACTGGTTTGGACCGAACACGGGGCCCACATTATTATGTACACGCGCGATTTGGCGGAAATAATTTGGACGGGTGATGCCAGTATGTTAGACAGTTACTACGGGGATACCTTATTTGCAACCATGACCGCGTATGGTAATCAAACTCGTTTTGATACATTAGCCGAAAAGTTTACCCGCAGTTACAGCAGTTACCAAGCCCACTTATTGGCCGATTACAAAAGCGAACACACCATTACCATTGTTCAAAGTGAATTCAAAGATTTCTTAGGTTAATTATTACTTACATTTTCTGCACGGTGTCGATTGCCAAGGTATGCAAGCCAAAAGCCAAGGCGGTTTTGGTCAACGCTGCCATAGATAAGTACAATTCTTTTTTGGCAAAGTCGGTAATGGCGCTAATATTTTCGGTGGCGTAAAAAACGGCAAAACTGTTGGCCAAATTGTACAAAGCCTCGGCAATCGGATGTAAGGATAATGTGTTAAGGGTTACAGTGTACGCTTCTGTTAAATGTAAAATTTTTATTAACAGGTCGCGTAACGCAGGAGTGGAGTATTGGGACAGGTGCGTAAAGTCAAGGCGAAATTTACCAACCTTATTAAAAATTGAATTGATGCGAACGATGGTGTACAGCAGGTAAGGACCGGTTTTACCTTCAAAAGCAATACATTTTTGTAAATCAAAAACGTAATCTTTGCCTACGTTGTTAATCAAGTCAGCAAACTTGATGGCTGACAAACCTACCGCAAATTCGGTAGTGGCCGCACTGACTGTTTGTAGAATGTCTTCCAGTTTAATGGTGCCACCATCGCGCGTCTTAAATGGTTTGCCGTCGGTGCCGTTAATCGTCCCGTAGGGGACGTGAGTTAGTACGGTGTCGGCGGGAACCAAGTCCCCCAAACGGGCGGTACGAAATACTTGCTCGAAATGCAGGGTTTGGCGGGCGTCCGCAATGTAAATGAATTGGTCGGGGTGGTAGGTCTGGGCACGGGTGTACAACGCCGCGACGTCGGTAGTGGCGTACAAGTAGCCACCGTTTTGTTTTTGCAAAATAATGGGTGGCATCGGCTTTTGGTCAGTTGGTTGGGCCACGTCCACAATTAACGCGCCTTGCGAAGTTTGCAACACACCAGTTTGCCTTAATTTGTCTAACACCACGGGGATGTTCTTTTGGTAGGTGCTTTCACCGTCGTAAAGGTCAAAAGTGCAATTCAATCGTTCGTAATTACGACGAATCTGGGTAACCGACAGGTCGCGTAATTTTTGCCAAGTGGTGTAGTATGGGTCGGTATAGTTTTGTAATTGGGTTGTAATGGTGGCGGCGCGGGCGTAAAATTCGGGGTCGGTCTTTTTACGTAAGGAAGCCGCGGGGTACAATTCGCCCAACATCGGCAACGTCACTTGTCCGGCAGTCAGTCCTTGGTCGGCCATCGCCGCCATGACTAACCCCATTTGCAGACCCCAATCGCCTAAATATGCTCCCGCGATGGTGCGGTGACCGAAGGCTTGGTGTACCCTTTTCAATGCTTCGCCGATAATCGGGGAACGTAAATGACCAATGTGTAGTTCCTTGGCGATGTTGGCACCGCCGTAGTCAAAAAAAATCGTGCGCGGTTTAACGGTCGGCAAAGGCAGTTTTTCTTGTTGGGTAATAAATTCGGCAGTTTTAATCAATAAATCGTCACTGACGGTAAAGTTCAAGAAACCATTAACTGCCGTAACGGTAGCGGTGGCAGCATACTTATTTTGCCATTGGTTGGCGATTGCGGTGGCGATAAGTACAGGACTGTCGTGGCGTTGTTTTGCCAATCCGAACGCAACATTACATTGGAAATCGGCTTTGTCGCTGACCGACAGGGTAGCGGTCGGCTCGATAGTCTGTAACTGTTGTTCCAGTAGTTGTTTCACGTTCATGATGGTACATTATAAAGTAGATTGCGGAAAAACCCAAGCATAATTGTGGTCAGGGAATTTGGTTGACGGTCTGGTTGCTGCGTCGGTATAATTTAGTCAAATAATGGCCAATCATTACGATTATTTAATTGTTGGTGCCGGTTTGTTCGGGGCGGTTTGTGCCTATGAATTAGGCAAGAAAGGTAAAACTTGTTTAGTAATTGATAAACGCAGTCACGTTGGCGGGAATTTATATACTGAGTTATTGGCTGTGACGCACGTCCACCGCTATGGTGCGCACGTTTTTCATACCGACAATAAAAAGATTTGGGATTACCTTAACAAGTTCGGTGAATTCAATAACTTTATTAACGCACCTATTGCACGTTACCACGACGAATTGTATAATCTGCCATTTAACATGAACACGTTTACCAAACTATGGCCGGACGTGTTGACGCCCGCCGATGCCCAAAGGCGGATTGCTGCCGAACGCGAAGCCGCCAAAATTGACCAACCGCAAAATTTGCAAGAGCAGGCCATTAGCATGGTCGGTACCACTATTTTTGAGAAACTGATTAAGGGTTATACCGAAAAGCAATGGGGCCGTCCGTGTACCGAGTTGTCGCCGGCGATTATTGCGCGCTTACCCGTGCGCTATACTTTTAATAATAACTATTATCATGACCGCTACCAAGGTGTGCCGGTGGCGGGTTATACGGATATTATCGAAAAAATGCTGGCGCAGGCAACCGTACGTTTGCAATGTGACTTTTTCCAACAACGGGAAAGGTTAACCGCACTGGCGGACAAAATTATTTATACGGGGCCGATTGACCAATTTTACAATTACCGCTTCGGCGTGTTAGAGTACCGCAGTTTGCGTTTTGAAACAGAAATTTTGAATCAACAATCTTTTCAAGGAAACGCGGTAGTTAATTACACGGCAGCCGATGTGCCCTATACCCGAATTATTGAACACAAGCATTTTTACGGAACGCAACAACCACAAACGGTAATTACGCGCGAATACCCCTTGGCTTGGCAAAAAGGGCGGGAGCCGTATTATCCCATCAACGACGCAACCAACAACGCTTTGTACGAACGTTATCGTCAATTAGCCGACCAAGAAACCACAGTTTATTTTGGCGGGCGGTTGGCGCAATACCAATATCTAGATATGGCTACGGTAATTGAAGAAGCACTGAATTTAACGGCGACATTGCTGAAAAACAAAAAGACTTAATCGACATTAGTCAAAGCGAAACAGTAGTCATAGGCAGTTTGGTTAAGCGTCTGATTTAGGTAAGTTAACGGTAGGGGACTGCCCGTTTCGCCGGCAGTGGTAAGGTTGACTGTGGTCGCACTTAATTTCCAAGTGCCTTGGTCAATAATTGTTTCGTCCGTAACCGTACCGTTGGTAATGGCCAGGCGCACAATTTGGTAGTTATTCTTTTTGGCGTTGAAAGTTAAACGCCATTGCCGGTTGGCATCATACCAAATCGTACCGCGTAAGTTCTCAATCGTTAAAGTAAACACTGGTGTCGGTTCGGGTTCGGTTGGTTCGGGATCGGTGGGTTCGGTCGGCGTAGTCGGTTCGTCGGGCAACACGGGGGATACCGGTTGGAGTTCGGGCGCGGGGTTCGTTTCCTCCGTGGGGCGGTCGTCGAGCCCTAAATCTGTATCAATCGTGCCGCGGTTGTCTTCAATCACCTGTTTGTTGTCGTTGGGCTGGGCTTTGGTATCCGGTATGCTGGGTAAAATAACCAGTAGCATAACCGCCGCGATAACGCAAATACCCAAGGTCGTTAACCACGGCCAAACTTTTTTCATCATTGATCCCCCAATTAAAAATATCATCAGTTTTCCATACCGCCGACTTTTCGTCAAGCGAAATTTGTCGAAATTTGGAGTATTGCTAAATTTGGCTAGGTGCCTGGAAGTGTAGTAAACAATTCCCGTCACGACTTACAAAAAAAATTATTGGTCGGGGTGGCGGGAATTGAACCCACTGCCTCTTGCACCCGAAACAAGCGCGATACCGATTCGCTACACCCCGTCGGTAACAGTAATATAACACACTTTCCGGCAGAATACAAGACAATTTACCAAACGGACATTACCGCGTAAAAATACATTTTGTATTTATGACGAAGTTGTGCTATAATTTTATATATGGAACGAACGAACGAACGAACGAACGAACGAACGAACGAACGAACGAACGAACGAACGAACGAACGAACGAACGAACGAACGCGTAAATTAACTATTTTTGGCAGTTTGTTAACTGCTGTTATTTTAATAGGCGTCGCGGTGATTACCGCGTGTGCCGTGAATATTAAACCGAATAAAGCAACGGGTGGCAACACCACGCCCGTGGTGGTTGACGTCGGCGAAAAGGTGGGCGACGTCACTTTTGATTGTAATAACACACAACAACTTTTTAATATTCTCGCTGGTAAAACGAATACAACTTACGACCAAATTTTGACATTGGCCGCCAACCCGCAAAATGCTACCACTTTCAAAGCGAACAACGCCGACCAAGATTTGGTGGTTACTTTCGGCGATAAAGAATGGTACGCGGTTTATTTGTCACGCACCAACGAAAGCAGGCCGCGAGCGATTTTAACCTTGTGGCTATGTGAATCGTTTAGACCGTGTGCGTGGAATATTGCGACTGCCTATGACGCCAATACCGCTTACCCTAATGATATGTATAGTACCAGTTATGTCCGTACTAACGGCTTGAATAATACGGGTAATTTTTCGTTTGATAATGGTGAGAGCCTAGATAACTCTTATACCGCCAATAACGCCCATGCCATGGCAAAATTTACCATGCCGACGGTCAGTGATGCTGTAACGGATTTTATTGTTACTCCCGCTACGGTTGGTTGGCAACGAGCGGGGCAGTCGGCGGTGGCTCTTTGCAATTACAACTTAAAAAACGAAAACTGGGGTGAAGAAACCACGACGGGTTGGTTTAATAATGATGTGCAATATAATTACAGTAGTAAGGGTCACTATGGCGATTGGCGAAACGATTACCTATGGTTACCGTCAATTACCGAACTTTACCAATATTGGGGTGTGGAAAATATTAACGAAGTAAACCCCGAAGTAACTACCTATTGGAGCCGTTCGGGGGCGTATAACAAACACGGTTACATTGGTGGTAGACCGACCGAGGGTCTTAATGAAGTCAATAAAACTCGTGAACTTCGTCCCGCCTTGCATTTGGATTTAAGTCAATTACATGCCGAACATTACTACGTGGCAGACTTTAATCCCAACAATGGCACAACGACCGCCACCTGCTCGTATTGTGGCGAAGTCAAGGTTTATGAATGTACTGACGAAGCCCACGGGCATCTTTTTAAGGAAAACGAAGTACGGCCAACTTGTACCACGGATGGGCACAGCGATTTTGTGTGCGAACATTGCCATTACTCCTACCGCGTGGAAAAACCCGCCTTGGGACACAGTTTCACCCCGTGGACACAAGTAACTGGTCAAGCCGAAGGTGTTCAACAACGTACTTGTGCAACCTGTAGAGAGTTGGAAAAACGTACGGTTACCGCGTGTACTCACAATATAACGATTCGCAGCAACTATCCCGACCGTTTAACTTTAACGTTCAAAATTGGTTCGCAAAAAAGTTTCACCGAACCATATACTATGACGGAATTTATGACCTACTTTAACGGTTTAAGCAGCAGTGCGTCGCTGGGGTACAGCGGTGCAGTGCGTTATTACAATTACAACCAAAGCACGCAGACGGGCATTTGGGTTGATACTGTCGTTACCGCTTGGGAAAAGGGCGACAAGAATACCTTTATTTATTATTACGCAGACAGCAATTACCCAACCCCCGTTAAGGTTGTAACCACGTTGGATCATTTTACCCTAATTGATGATGTGGAAGTTATTACCGCCTAAAACTATTTACCAAATAGTGGTACTTGCGGTATAATACCCTATGTTACAGTTGCAAGATATTGTTTACAGTGTTCCCGACGGTAAAGGACGCAAGACCATTTTGGACGGCGTTAATTTAACCTTTAACGACGGCGAGCGTATTGTCATTACCGGCCATAATGGTTCGGGTAAAACGACGTTGGCCAAAATTATCATGGGCATTATTCAGCCTGACCGTGGGCGTATTATCTTAAACGGGGAAGACATTACCAAGTTGGACGTTACCGCTCGGGCGAAAAAGGGCATGGCTTTTGCTTTTCAACAGCCTGTACGTTTCAAAGGGTTAACCGTAGGTGACTTGTTGCAGGTGGCGCACGGAAGGTTTGCTTTGCGTTCGGAATTGTGCGAGTATCTGTCGGCGGTGGGCTTGTGTGCCGCGGACTATTTGGACCGCGAACTATCCGGGGAGTTATCGGGTGGCGAGTTAAAGCGCATTGAAATTGCGATGGCGTTACTGCGCGATGGTGCGGTAACTGTATTTGACGAGCCAGAAGCGGGTATCGATTTATGGAGTTTTGACAATTTAATCGATGCCTTTGACACCTTAAAAGATGGTAAAAAAATTACCATTATCATTTCACACCAAGAGCGGGTCATGCGCAGTGCTGACCAATTAGTGGTTATGCAGTCAGGACAAGTGCAACAGGTGGGTACCCCCGCGGAAGTCTTAAAAGTAATTCGTCCCGCCACTCCGTGTGCCAAGTTACAAAGGAGCCAAAAATGAGTTTAGAATTTAGTGCTTTGGAACAACAGATGTTGGCGCAAATTGCCGACCTAGAGGGCGACCCGACGGGGGCGTATAACGTTCGCATTAACGGCGAATCGTACGCGCGGATGTCGACCGATAACGTAAAGATCACGCCCAAAAAAGGCCAAGCGGGGATTGACGTGGTGGTTAAACCGAACGTGAAAGGCGAAAGCGTGCATATCCCTGTCATCATTACCGATAGCGGACGCAAAGAATTGGTTTACAATGATTTTTACATTGGCAAGGGCGCCGACGTCACGATTGTGGCGGGTTGTGGTATTGATAACTGTGGCGGTGAAGATGCACAACACGACGGCGTACATGCTTTCCATTTAGGCAAAGGCAGTCGCGTGAAGTACGTGGAAAAACACTTGGGTAGTGGTGCGGGTTCGGGCGGGCGCATTTTGAATCCCGTAACCAAGATTGAACAAGATGCTGGCAGTAATTTCGAATTGTCAACGGTGCAGTTGGGTGGTGTAACGCGTGCGGTACGAACCACGACCGCCAAATTAGGGGCGGGGGCGAAGTTGCACATTACCGAACGTATTTTAACCAGTGACCGCCAAACGGCGAAAACCCAATTTGATGTGACTTTGGCGGGCAAAGGCAGTGCGGTAGAGGTGGTCAGTCGTGCCGTGGCTCGTAATCACAGTCAGCAAGAATTTATTTCTCACGTGCGAGGTACCACTCAATGTTACGGGCGGGTCGAGTGTGACGGTATCATGTTGGATAAGGCAGTAATTCGTTCTACCCCACAAATCAGTGCCGAAAACGTGGACGCGACCTTAACCCACGAAGCCACGATCGGTAAAATTGCGGGGGAACAGTTAATCAAATTGCAGACTTTGGGCTTGACGGTGGAAGATGCCGAAAATATGATTATTCAAGGTTTTTTAGCATAAATATAGTTTGCCGTTATTAAGCGGCTTTAGTATAATTAAAATATGGCAGAGATTAAGGAAAATGCAACACCGGCCAACGACGCGCCCTTATATTCGGTAACGGTCCCGTACAACAATTCGTTTTTGGTGGCGGCGCGCAAAAAGTCCCACATCGCAGGTGGCCTGATTTGTTTGGTCGCCGCGTTGGCGATGGCTGCGTTAGCGATTGCGTCGGTGATTACGGCGGACGGTGGCGATATGACCATTTTGGTGATTATTTTGGCGGTTTTAGGCGTGGTCATGTTGGCTGGGGCGGTTTATAACTTCTTACACCTGAAACCCAGCGACCGCGATAATAACAAAGACGTGATTTTACAATTTTTTGACTACGGCATGAGCGTGGTGCGTAATGACCAAACGACGGGTAAAAACAAGTCCTTGGAAAGATGCTTGTACCGTTCCGCACACAACAAACAATATGTGGCCAAAATCTACGATTACGAAAACCGTTTGGAATTTAAGATTCGTACGGGGTCCTACAACGGGGCACCGCAATACAGCGTGCAAATTTTACCCAAGGACGTATTGGACGCCGCGCAAAGCAGTGCACTATTGGCCTTTTTGCAAGAACAAGTCGGTAAAGACTACGTCCGTAAGTAATTAAAAATCAACACTTTTATGGTTCCGTGTTGTTCCGTACTTAATCGGAATGGTTGTAACTTAAAACTGTTCGATATATTAAACACCGTTGTTAATGGAGCAGGGCCTCGCGGGTGACGAATTGACAAAAAATGACAAAATTTGACCAAAATTGGCAAATTTTTTTGGTAATTTGTCTTGCATTGGCGATGTTAAAAGTGTTATGCTAATCGTTATGGTTTTGAATAACGGATTGGTTAAACAAGCGGCAGTAGTACCGGCGGCAGCGGAAGTAACGGTACCGGATTACCGTGTGTTCAAAGCCGACCCTGTAAGTTACGAATTAACTGATTACGCCTTAGATATCGGTGCCCGCGTGATTGACGCTTATACTGATGAGCAAGGACAGCGCCACGCGATTGGTGAAACTTGGGTTCGTGGTACTCAAGGTCACCATTTCGATGCTTTGACCTATTGGGATACTTATTCTTTACCTTGTGAGCAAATTTTTGCCCGTGAGATACGCGCGGCAGGTGACGGACAGGTGGGGGTAGCGCCGTGCTTTGTTAATCCCGATGAGTTAGGTATCGCGACGCAAGAAATTGGTGGTCAAAGCGTGGTAACCATTTACAATCGCTTCCCTTATTACCCGCAAGTACGGGTTAGAGACCGTCATCTGCGCAACGAATTGGCCAGACACAAAAAGTTAATGGATGCCAAAGATAATGTTGTCAGCGATGTTTACGCTTTGCCGCACTACCAACGCGATATTGGTAGTGAGCATGGGGAAGTAGGTGTGTCGCCAGTATGCTGTTATCACTACCAAGGCAACAGTTATGTCTACGTAAATGGTGAATGGTATCGGTCTGAACCGATTAAGGCTAGGTACCAAGCCGACGGCAGTATCCAGTGCGATAACTTGTTATTCCCGTCACCGCGCGGTAATGGCCGTGGCGATAAAACCCTGTATTCGTTTTTGAATAACCAATTTATTAGCGATTTAGTAAAGCACAGTCGCGCCAAGTTATCCCAGTTGCAAATTGACACTACCAAGGGCTTGTTAGCGACGGCAGAAAATTCCAAATAAAACGCTATAAAAAAAATTCAAAAAAAGTGTTGACAAAGAAAATTTTTGCGTATAATATTAGCAGTACAAGGAGGCGAGTGCTAGCAAATGGCAGAGTTATCAAGTAGACTGCAAGCGTTGTTAATGGTCAGTGTGGAAGACTACATCCGTAACGCGGTACCAATCGCTTCGGGTGCTTTGGCCAGCCACAGCAACATTGCCAAGTCTTCGGCAACGATTCGCAACGATTTGAAGACCTTGGAACAAATGGGCTACTTGCGACAAGTGCACACCAGTGGCGGTCGCGTGCCGACGACCATGGGCTATCGGGCCTACGTTAATCAGGTATTAGGCGAAATGAACATCAAGTCGGGTGAGTTGTCGTTTGCGGCGAATACGGTGTCAGGGCGGGTGCAAAGTCTGCCCGCCATCATTGAGGACTTGACCCAAAAAATCAGCGTGGCGTTTAATTTCCCCGTGGTGGTTAAAACCAAGTTTGACCAACTGCACGTTAACGAAGTAATGATTGTCCCGTTGGTGGAAGGGAACACAATGATCCTTATTAAAACCAACGCGGGTAGTTTGAATGGCACGTTACAGACGGCCGAACCGTTAACTGACAAACAGGCCGAAGACGCCAGTGCGGCCTTGAATACCAAAGTTCGTGGTTTGACTTTGCAGGCAATGTTGGAAAATTTACCTGCCATTGCCCAAACGATTAAAAAAGATTTGAGTTTCTTTGATGACCTGTGCTCGGGAATCAGCAAGCAGTTAGAAAAGTTCATTGACGCGAACATCAGTCGTAATTTGAACACGGTGAAACTGCTAGAAATTCCGGAATACAACGACATTCAAAAGATTCGTCAAATCAGTAAGGCAGTCAGCGACGACGCCACGATGAGTAAAGCCTTGGACGCAGAAGACACGGTGGTAATTGGTGCCGAGATTGACAATAATATTTTAGCGGACAGTTCCATCGTGAAGTTTAATTATAATGTCTGTGGAGAAAACATCGCCAGCATCGGTCTGGTTGGGCCGGATCGCATTGACTATAAACAGTTGATTATCGCCTTGTATGCGTTGTTGTCGCAAACGAAGGAACAACGACTACTGACCGATAATAAAGGAGGTAAAAATGAAGGAAAATAAAGACACTACCAAAACCGAAACGAAAACCAATGTTAAGGCCACAGCCAAAGCGGCAGAGACAGCGGTGGCGGATACCGAAAAGGTAATTGCGGATTTGCAAGCCAAAGTACAAGAAAATTTGAATTTGGCTAAATATCAAAAAGCCGAATTTGAAAATTTCAAACGCCGTAACAAAGATGCGGTGACTAATGCTTTTGCGGATGGTCAAGCCTACGTCATTAACCAATTATTACCCGTCTATGACGGGGTAGTAGAAGCCAGCAAGAAAATTGCTGATCCGGCGGACTTGGCGGGGTTTGCTATCATTCGTAAGAAATTGGACGACTTGTTTACGCAATTAGGTATTGAAGCGATTGCCACGGAAAACCAACCGTTTGACCCGAAATTACATAACGCGGCGGCGGTGGAAAAGGTTGACGGCAAAGCACCGAACCTAATCTTGGAAGAATGGCAAAAAGGTTTCACTTTCCACGGGCATGTGTTACGTCCGGCGATGGTGAAAGTATCGGGGGGAGCGTAGTATGTAGACGGGTAAGTAATCAGCAGTAAAACAATTTACGAAAACTAAACATAAAACGCAAAAATAAAATTAAAAATAAAAAAGGGAGAAAAATTAAAATGCAAACAACAAATAAAATTATTGGGATTGACTTGGGAACCACGAACAGTTGTGTTTCCGTAATTGAGGGTAGTGAACCCGTCGTGATCGCGAACAGCGAAGGCGGCCGTACTACGCCGTCGGTGGTGGGTGTCACCAAGGCGGGGGAACGGATCGTTGGGCAGGTGGCAAAACGTCAAGCGGTGTCCAATGCCGAAGATACGATTATTTCGATTAAACGTAAAATGGGTACCGCGGAAAAAGTAACCATGGGTGGTAAAAAATACACGCCACAAGAAATTTCGGCGATGATTTTAACTAAACTAAAAAACGATGCCGAAGCCTACTTGGGCGCCAAGGTAACTAAAGCGGTCATTACCGTACCAGCGTACTTTAATGACAGCCAACGACAGGCGACCAAAGACGCGGGTAAAATCGCGGGTCTGGAAGTAATGCGCATTATTAACGAACCGACCGCAGCCGCGTTGGCTTATGGTTTGGATAAGGATAACAAGGCCGGCGAAAAAGTCTTGGTGTATGACTTGGGTGGTGGTACGTTCGATGTTTCAATTTTGGACTTGGCGGACGGTGTCTTTGAAGTTCTGGCCACTAACGGTGATACACACTTGGGTGGTGATGACTTTGACCAAAAGATTATTGATCTAGTTTTGGCCGACTTCAAAGCCAAAAATGGCATTGATTTAAGCAAAGACAAAATGGCGATGCAACGTTTGAAACAAGCGGCGGAAAAAGCCAAGATCGATTTAAGCGGTATGACCAAAACGACGATTAGTGAAGCCTACATTACTGCGGACGCCACGGGTCCTAAACATTTGGAATTCGATTTAAGTCGGGCTAAATTCGAGGACGTAACTAAGGACTTAATTGATCGTTCGATGAAGTGTGTTGACGCGTGCATGAAAGACGCAAAATTGAGTTTCTCGGATATTAAGAAAGTAATCTTAGTGGGTGGTTCAACCCGTATCCCAGCCGTAGTTGAGGCTTTGAAGAAAAAGACTGGTAAAGAACCATTTAAGGGCGTAAACCCCGATGAATGCGTAGCGATTGGGGCCGCGATTCAGGGTGGTGTCTTGGCGGGCGACGTTAAGGATGTATTACTGTTGGATGTAACCCCGTTGTCGTTGGGGATTGAAACCTTGGGTGGCGTTTGCACAAAGTTGATTGAACGTAACACGACCATCCCGACTAAAAAGAGCCAAGTGTTCTCGACGGCGGCGGACAACCAACCCGGTGTGGATATTCACGTGTTACAAGGTGAACGCGAATTTGCCGCGGACAACAAGACTTTGGGACGCTTTATGCTGAACGATATTCCGCCGGCACCGCGTGGTGTACCGCAAATTGAAGTTACTTTTGATATTGATTCCAACGGCATTGTGTCGGTATCGGCGAAAGACTTGGGTACCAACAAGTCGCAATCAATTACCATCACCAGCAGTACGAACATGAGCAAAGAAGACATTGACAAGGCGATTAAGGAAGCCGAGGCTAACGCGGCGGAAGACCAAAAACGTAAGGAAGTGGTTGATGCCAAAAACATGGCTGACAGTGCGATTTTCGGTATTGAGAAACTGGTGCGCGACAATGGTGAAAAATTGAGTGATGATGACAAGAAAGTCTTGACCGACGCGGTGGAAAAATTGAAAAAAGACATCGCTGACGACAACGACGCGGAAAGCATTAAGAAAAAAATGGAAGAATTCACCAAGAGCACGCAAGCGATTGTGATGAAACTTTACCAAAACGCGCAAGCCGAACAGCAACCTAACGCAACAGAAGGAGCAACCAGCACGAACCCTGACGAAGTAGTGCATGACGATAAATAATGAAAAACCCATACGAATCATTAGGGGTCAGCAAAAACGCGAGTGCCGACGAAATAAAGTCGGCATATCGCCGTTTAGCGAAAAAGTATCACCCCGACGCTAACCCGAACAACAAGGAAGCGGAAGAAAAGTTTAAGGAAATTAATGGGGCTTATGAAATATTAAGTGACCCCAAAAAGAAAGCCAATTTTGACCGCTTCGGTTCGGCGGACGGCCCCAGTTTTGGTGGCGGCGCCAATGGCGCGAACGGTGGCTTTGGGGGCTTTAACTTCGGTGGTTTCGGTGGCTTTAGTGATATTTTTGAAAACATCTTTGACGGTGGTATGGATGGCCTATTCGGTGGACGTCGTGGGCAAACGAAAACGCAACGTGGCAGTGATATTGTCTTGGATATGAACATTACCTTTGAAGAAAGTTGCAACGGCGTTGCCAAGAATGTCACTTTTAACCGTAACGAACGTTGTTCGTCCTGTAATGGTACGGGGGCCAAAGATGCCGGCAGTTTGCACGTGTGCAGTTACTGTAACGGTGCGGGGCATGTTAAACAAACCCAACGGTTGGGCGCGTTTGGTGTAATTGAAAACGTTGTTACTTGTTCCGTTTGCGGTGGTACAGGGAAAGTGGTAACCGACAAGTGTCGCCAATGTAACGGCAAGGGCAGTTTGAAAAAACAGGTTGCCTATACCGTCAATGTACCAGCTGGGATTGATGACGGTCAAACCTTAACCATTAACGGGGAAGGCAACATGACCACTTCGGGAACGGGCATCCCCGGTGATTTACACATTCGAATCCACGTAGAACAACACCCGATTTTGGTACGGGAAGGTTTTGATTTGTACATGGAATTGCCAATTACCTTTACCCAAGCCATTCTAGGTACCAAAGTACAAATTCCGGTGATTGGTGGTACTACGCTGTTGGAAATACCACCGAACACGCAAAACGGCACGATTCACCGTTTGCGCGGTAAAGGGATTAAACGTTTACGCTCGTTAGGTAATGGCGATTTGGTGGTTAAGATTTTTGTGGAAATGCCGAAAACCATTGATAAACGCACTGCCCAATTACTGACGGCGTTGGACAACGATTTACGGTTGGATAGTTACAAAAAAGTTGCGTCTTACCGTAATCGCGTCTACAATAAAAATTGATGAGTCAACCCGCTGTACCCGCTTTTCAGCACGTACCCGTTTTACTGAACGAATGTTTACAGGGCTTGAACCTAAAGCCCAAAATGGTGGTAGTGGACGCCACGTTGGGCGGGGCGGGGCACAGTCGTGAAATTGTTAAGCAAATCCGTGGCGGTACCTTGGTCGGCTTCGACCGTGATACCGCTGCTTTGCGTTATAGTGCCGACGTGTTAAAAGCGGTGGACGGCGTGGCTATTCGTTTAGTAAAAGCCAATTTTGCCGATCTTGCCGACAATTTACACAGTATGGGTATTGACGGTGTGGACGCGATTTTGGCGGACTTTGGGGTTTCCTCTTACCAAATCGACACCCCCGAGCGCGGTTTTTCTTACACCAAAGATGCCCCGTTAGATATGCGCATGGACACAGACGCGGAACTGACTGCCGCGCAGGTTGTTAATGGATATTCGTTAAAACATTTGACCGATATTATCAGTCAGTACGGGGAGGAACGTTACGCGGGGCGAATTGCGGCGGCGATAGTGGCGGCTCGGCCAATTCGCAGTACGGGACATTTAACCCAAGTGATTACTAACGCGGTGCCGGCGGGTTATGGCAAAACGGGAGGACATCCGGCCAAACGAACCTTTCAAGCCATCCGCATTGAAGTTAATCAAGAATTAGCCAGTATCGAAAAATTTATTGAGGGGGCGTTGTCGGTTTTGAAGCCGCATGGCCGTTTAGCGGTGATCAGTTTCCACAGTTTGGAAGACCGCATTGTTAAACAAAAATTCAAATTGGCGGCGACGGACTGCCTTTGCCCACCCAAGATTCCGCAGTGTATTTGCGGTCACCACGCGACGATAAAATGGTTGACAAAAAAGCCGCTTTGCCCGACAATACAAGAGACAAAGTCTAATCCGCGAAGTGCTTCGGCCAAATTACGGATCATTGAAAAATTATAGGAGGAAAATGGCAACAGCAGTAGAAAGTCCCAGTATTGCTTCGGCCAAAGAAAGAGCAGCCTCCATTTTGTATGGTAACGAAAAGCCGGTTGAACCGGTAATTGTTGAATACCAGTCGCCGGTAAAGGAAGAACCGAAAACCGAACCTAAATTTAACAGTTATTATCGAGCCGAACCGGTGCGGGCTAAACGTCCGACCGCTTACCGCAGTTACGAACCCGTTTACGAACCAACCGTTACGCAAGAGCCACGGGTAGTACGTCCGTTTTTGGACGCTAATGAAGTAGTAGCAAAAGTGGAAGTGCCGGTCCCGACGGTGGAGACCGCACCGGTAGCGGTGGCCAGCAAAACAGTGGCCAGTGAACTTGATACTGAATTGGAAACCGGTACCCAATACGTCGTCAAGTTCAAAAAATCGACGGTAGTGGCGGCGGTAGCAGTCGCAACCGTGTTTTTGTTGTTAACGGTGTTATTTATTGTCAATATCGTGACGCTGTGCACGACAGCGAGTGAAATTAACAATTTAATGCAAGAAGAACAAACCTTACAGCAAGAACTTGACCAAGCCCTGCGGGACAGTGAGGCAGCGCGTCGGCAAGTGATTGCCCAAGCGGGAAATAGTACCTCGGGCGGTACGCGTTACGTGGTGTCGACACCGGTTACTGAGTACACCGCGCCTACGGAAGCCAATATTAACGGCGGCTTTTTTGATTGGTTATGTAAAGCGTTAAGCGGTCTTTTCGGTTAATAACAAATTTGACTGGGCCATATACATAAAACATGCGATTGTATACGGCAACCAGCGAGCGGCGACGGTTGGTTACTTTTTTGGCGGTGGCACTAGCGGTAGTTGCCGTTTTAAGCGGCCGTTTATTATGGTTGCAAATTTTTACGGGTCAGGCGTTGCAAGTGCGGGCGGCGGAACAATGGTACCGTGATTTACCACTTATGGCGGAACGGGGCACCATCTACGACAGCAACGGCGCGGTTTTGGCTACTTCGACCCTAACGTACAGCGTTTACTTGCGCCCCGTGGCGATTAAGGATAAAGAAGGTACCGCCCGTACGGTCGCCGATCTTTTGGGACTGGCGTACGAAAATGTGCTGCGTAAAGCCAGCAGTACTACGGTTAGCGAATGGTTAATTAAAATGCAGGTCGATAAAACCACGGCTATGCAATTAGCGGGCCAACAGTTACCGGGGGTCTATTTAAGTCAAACATACCAGCGTAATTATCCGGTCGGCAGTGTTGGTGCCCAGGTTTTGGGTTTGGTGAGCGTCGACAATCACGGGCAGGAAGGGTTAGAAGCCTATTACGATGATTACTTGCGGGGACAGGACGGCAAAGTCGCTACGCAAAGCGATTTGCGCGGTATTAAAATTGAAAACGGTGTGGAGTATTATTTACCGTCAATTGCCGGGGATGATTTAGTGCTGCATCTGGACGCTGGTATTCAAAATTTGGTGCAAAATATTATCAGTCGGGCCTATACCGAACACCAAACCAAATCGGTAGCGGCTTTGGTGGTTGATGTTCGTGACGGTGGCATTGTGGCTTCGGCGGCGGCACCGTATTACGACCTTAACGAACAACCCCGCGATGACGTAGCAACATTATTAGCGCAAATTAAAAATTCACCCATGATTAACGTGTTGGAACCAGGGTCGACGTTCAAAATTATTACCTTGGCTGCGGCCTTGGAAGAAGGTGTAGTCAGTCTAGATGATAAGTTCATGTGCGCGGGCAGTCGTACGATTGCGGGCGAACGCATTAAGTGCTGGAAAACCAAAGGGCACGGCGTACAAACTTTGGCGGAAGGCGTCAACAACTCGTGTAACTGTGTGTTTATGGATTTGGCGTTACGGTTAGGCGTGGATAAATACTATGACTATCTGGCGAAATTTGGCATTGGTCAAAAATCCGGTGTCGATTTTTACGGGGAGCCCAGTGGGCTGTTATTGAACAAAAAATACGTGCGCGATGTGGATTTAGCGCGTATTGGTTTTGGACAAGCGATCGCGGTATCACCGGTGCAGTTTATCGCCACGGTTTCGGCACTGGTGGGAGATGGTAATTTACGTTCGCCACGTTTTGTTGACCGGATTGGCGAACAAACTTTGCCCAGTAATGTGAAACGGCAGATTTTGTCGTCACAAACCAGTGCAACGTTAAGCAATCTACTGTACGGGGTGGTTAGTGCCGGCAGTGGTAAAAAGGCCGCGGTGGCGGGCTATCAAATTGGTGGTAAGACCGGTACAGCGCAAAAATACCAAAATGGTATTATCGCCCCCGGTAAATACGTGTCTTCTTTCTTGGGCTATCTGTCGGTGGCGGGGGAACCACGTTACGCGTGTTACCTGTACGTTGACGAACCCAGTACGGGCGTGTATTACGGTAGTATTGTGGCGGCACCGTACGTCGGCGAAATCTTCGCCGCGTTAGCGCAATATAAAAAATTGCCGTACGACCCGCAATACGCTAACGGCATAGATAATACTTTGGTAGCGGTACCCGATGTGCGGGGCTTAACCGTGGTGGCTGCCGAAAAAGCGTTAACGGCGGCAGGTTGTTTCGTGGAAGTAGACGGTGACGGTGATACGGTAACCGGCTCTTTCCCCGTTTATGATACGCAAATCAAAAAAGGTGAACCCGTCGTATTGTTTACTGCTTAAGTGGCAATAATTGGAGTATGAATAAGCAGGAGTACGCCGAGTACATTAAAAAGATTACCCCGAAAAGTAAGATGTGGGGCTCTTTGGCGCGAGCGTTTTTGGTTGGTGGGCTGATTTGCCTGTTGGGTGAAGGAATTGGTGCGTTATATAAAATGTGGTTACCCCAGTACGATCAAACCCAAATTGGTTCACTGGTGTCATGCACGCTCATCTTTTTAGCAGCATTTTTGACCGGTATTGGGGTCTACGATAAAATTGGTTACTTTGCGGGTGGTGGCTCCATTGTCCCGATTACGGGGTTTTCCAACAGTATTACCAGTGCGGCCATGGAATATCGTAAAGAGGGTATAATTTTTGGTACTTGCGCCAATATGTTCAAAATTGCGGGGCCAGTCATTGTGGTGGGGGTAGCGGTAGCTATGTTGTGCGGTCTGGGCTACTTCATAGTGGGGTTGTTCTTATGAGTACTATTGTTTTCAAAAATAAACCGCGAGTGGTCGGTTGGTATTCGGTAGCCGGTAAAAAAGAAAGTGAAGGACCATTGGGTAACACTTTTTCGCGGGTCGTTAAAGACGAATACTACGGGGAAAAAACGCACGAAGCCGCCGAACGTAAGTTGTTCGTAACGGCGATTCAGGGTGTAATTCGTGACGCGTCTGTAACCCCCGACGCGGTATTCGCGGGGGACTTATTAAACCAAATTGTTTCGGCGTCTTTTGCGATGCGGGATATTGGGTTACCTTATGTGGGAATTTATGGGGCTTGTTCGACCATGGCTTTGTCGTTAATTGTGGCGGCGTCGTACGTGGATGCGGGCTTATTAAAAACCACCGTCGCGGCGGCGGGGTCACATTTCGCTACCGCCGAACGGCAGTACCGTACGCCGTTGGAATTTGGTAACCAACGTCCGCCCAGTGCCCAATGGACGGTTACGGGCGCCGGAGCGACCATGTTAACCCATAATCAAACTTCGCCGATTGTGGTCACCAGTGCCACGATTGGTCGAGTTATCGATTACGGGATTAAAGATGTCAACAATATGGGTGCGGCGATGGCTCCCGCAGCGGCGGATACCTTGGCGCGACATTTCAAGAATACCAAAACCAAACCGTCTGATTACGACGCCATTTTTACGGGTGATTTAGGTCGAATTGGGGAAGAAGCGTTGCGTGACTTGTTAAAAGATGAAGGTTACACTCTCGGTGATAACTATTACGATTGTGGTAAGTTAGTGTATTCTGGTAAACAGAAAGTCGACATGGGCGGTTCTGGTTGTGGGTGCAGTGCGATTACCTTAAACGGTTTTATTTTTAGTAAATTACAAACCGGCGAATATAAACGCGTATTGTTTATGGCGACGGGGGCGTTACTGTCACCAACTACCAGTTATCAAGGGGAAACAATCCCGTCAGTCGCCAATGCGGTAGTTTTTGAACACCAAACTATTAAAACGGAGGGAACAACGAAATGACCTTTTTATGGGCTTTTTTGGTCGGTGGCTTTGTCTGTATGTTGGGGCAGCTGTTGATTTTGAAAACTAACTGGACGCCGGCACGGATTCTGGTATCTTTTGTAGTATTGGGGGCAATCTTGCAAGTGTGCCAAGTCTTTGAACCGATTAAGCAATTCGCGGGTGCCGGTATCACCACCCCGATCACGGGCTTTGGGGCGGGTTTGGTTAAAGGGACTTTTGAAGCCATTGATCAGTTCGGGTTCTTGGGTATTTTCGCGGGGGGCCTAACTGCTATGGCGGCGGGGATTGGGGTGGCGATTGTGTCGGGCTTGATTATTGGTATGATTTTTAAGTCGCGTTCGAAATGATGGCTCCCGTCGTTAACAAAATGGCGGCAGCGGAAACAGCGTTTTTAATTACGCTTTTAATGACTGTAGCGGCATCAATGACGTGGCAATCGCGAGCCGTGAAATGGCAGTTGCGCTTGATCTGGCGGTAAATCGCGGGCAACGATTTTTTCAAAATACGGGTGCCAATGTCGTGTCCCGTTAATTGCTTGGCAATTTTACAGTAAGTTAAACCACCACCTTGCACCACGCCGTCGCGCATCGCGTTGGCGGTTGCGGCAATCGCGTCTTCGATGCGCAGTCGTTTTTCCATGGTTGCGGCTTCGGTTGGGCAACCGACGGTAATTACGGCGGCGGTGGCAGTTAGGTTGGCGATACGTTCTTTCAGTCGTGTTTTATGATAGTCATCAGGAGCCTCGGCCATGGCCTGTTTAATACGGTCAAGATGTTCAGCCAGTTGGGGACTGGTTTGATCGGTGATTACAACCAAGTTGTCGGGGTGTAGGAATACTTGCCCAGCCAAGCCACAATGTTCAATAGTGGCCCGGGACAGGGGCAGGTCGTTTTGCGGGCTGACTAATGTGGCGTTCGTGATTACTGCGATGTCTTCCCACGCGTCAGAGCGTAGTGCCACGACGGGTAACCCCGCCTTGACGCGGTTCAATACCAAGGCGTTGATGACCTCGTCCGCGTAGTCAGGAGCCACCAACACCAATGGTACTTGGTCACGCACGCTGGCCTCCAACACGGGGATCAGTTCCTTGATGGATTTAACCGTTTGGTCGGTTACCAAAAAGCGGGCGTCTAACATTTCGCGGTCGTTAAAGTAGGGCGACGCTACCGTGGCGGGTAACTTGACGCCGTTAGTAAATTGCAGTTCGGTAATGCCCAATTTGTTAGTGGTCAAAGAAACCAAACCGTCCGCCCCAACTTTGGTTAAGGCTTTGGCAACCATGGCTCCGTCGTCGGCGTTAGCACAACTGTTGGTTGCCACGGCGGTGAGGTCGTCGTAGTGGTGAATGTGTTGGGTATGTTCGGGTAGGTAGTCCAAGGCGCGGCTGGCCGCCGACAGTAGGGCGTCTTTGATAGCCATGGGTTGATGTCCCCAAGTTATGGCGTGGCGGGCGTGGTTGATAATCGCGGTGGCCAAGACAATAGCAGAAGTAGTGCCGTCACCTGCCTCCTCGTTCGTTTTGATACTGGCCTGCTTGATAACGTCGGCACCCAATTTTTCGTGGCGGTCCGGTAACTCCACTTGGCGCGCAATGGTGACGCCGTCGTTAGTGATTAGGGGACTGCCGTTATGGCGGTCGATAATTACGTTATGCCCGTTAGGACCAATCGTGATTTTGACGATGTCGTTTAATTTGTTGACACCGCGGTACAAAGAACGTTGGGCTTTATTCATAAATCACCCCGATAATGTCGATATTTTGCACCAAGTACAATTTGCGGTTTTCGTACATAACTTCCGCACCGGCGTATTTGTTGATGATGATTTTATCACCAACCGCGACGGGTGACGCGTTACCAACTTCGACGACAGACATGATTTGGCTGCGTTCTGCGCCCGTGGTGGGAATGTAGATACCACCCGCGGTAGTTTGTTCCGTGACCGGTTCACATAGCACGCGGTCAAACAAAGGTTTAATGCTCATAATTTTTTCTCCTTGCCGGTACCATAACACGGATTTTGGCGAAACAATGGTTTTACTGCCACCCAATTTGTTGCTATAATTAAGGTATGGATTATATGCAAATGGCGGAAGATTTAGCAAAAAAGTCGTATTGCCACCGTACTCATGTTGGTTGCGTGATGGTACGCGACGATAAAGTGTTGGTGTCGGCATTTTGTGGACAAATGAGAGGCATCGCAAATTGTGACGAAGTCGGTGGTTGCTTGCGTGAAAATAACCATATCCCCAGTGGTAAATGGCCCGGATTTTGTAATGGGGTTTGTGCTGAAACGCGTTGCGTTTGCGAAGCCGCCCGCGACGGGATTTCGTTAAAAGGGGCGACCGTTTATTGCACGCATAAGCCGTGCTTGATTTGCATGAAAAACTTAGTAGTCGCGGAAGTGGCCAAAGTATACTATAAGCACGGCTATCCCGACCAGAACAGTGACTTAATTGCCCAGGCGGCGGGCTTACCGGTGGTGCAAGTTGACTAAGGTACCGGTAGTGGCGATTGTCGGTCGCCCGAATGTTGGTAAATCGACACTGTTTAATACCTTGTCTGCGAACGGGCAGAGTATTATCGACGACAGCCCTGGGGTAACGCGTGACCGCATTTATGCCGACTGCGAATGGGCGGGCAACAATTTTTCGTTGGTCGATACGGGTGGGGTCGATTTTGAAAGTACGGCTTTCGGTATCCACATTAAAGAGCAGGTCGAGATTGCGCTTGGCATTGCCGACGTGGTGATTTTTGTGGTCGACGGTATGGTGGGGTTAACCACTGATGACGAACGGGTTGTCAAGTTATTACGGGGCTACAACAAGCCGTTAGTCTTGGCGGTCAACAAAATGGATAACCAAACTTTACGGGACACTTCGTTGGCTGAATTTTACAAGTTAGGTATTGGTGACCCGTTGCCAGTTTCGTGCAGTCAAAAAACAGGCTTGGGTGATCTATTGGACGCGGTGGTAATGAAGTTACGGGTTAAAAATTTACTGACCAACGCTGAGCCCGCTGACACTAAACGTATCGCGATTATTGGTAAACCTAACGCGGGTAAAAGTTCGATTGTTAATGCGTTGCTGGGGGAAAAGCGGGTGATGGTTAGTGACATTGCGGGGACCACGCGTGATGCGGTGGATACCCCGTTCAATTATCACGGTAAGCGTTACATCTTGACCGATACGGCGGGAATTCGGCGTAAACGTAGTGTGGAAATTGAAACTGTTGAATATTACAGTGTCATTCGCGCGATAAACTGTATTAAAAACAGTGACGTGGTGGTTTTGGTGGTGGACGCCACCCAAGGTTTAACCGAACAAGACGTGCGTTTGGCGGGCTATATTCACGAAGCAGGGCGGCCGTCCGTTATCGCCATTAACAAATGGGACTTGGTCAAAAAAGACAGTTACACGCAGTTAGAATTTGACAAAAAATTGGCGGCGGATTTAGCCTTTATGCCGTATTTTCAAGCCCTCTATATCTCGGCCTTAACGGGGCAACGGATTGGTGAAATTATGACGACGGTTGAACGTGTGCTCACGACGACGCAAAAACGCATCACAACGGGGCAATTAAACGATATTGTTTTGAACGCGGTCGCCATGACGCCGCCGCCGTTTAAGGCGGGAGTGCGACCAAAATTCTTATACGCTACCCAAGTGTCCGTGGCCCCACCGACATTTGCTTTGTTTGTGAATAATAAAAACGCGGTAGGTAAAACTTATTTACGTTATTTAGAAAATACGTTGCGTAAATCAGTTGACTTTGCAGGGACACCGCTTAAACTCTTATTAAGAAATCGGGAGAAAAATTGATGTATTGGTGGTTATTTTTATTGTGTCCAATTGCTTACCTGTGGGGTGGCCTTAATTTTTCCAAGATTATTGCCCGTTTGCGACACGTTGATTTGACCGCTGTCGGGTCCGGTAACGCGGGAGCCACCAATGTGGGACGCGCCTTGGGTTTCGGTTGGTTTTTGGTGGTTACTATCTTGGAATTGTTAAAGGGTGCCATGATTGTTGCCATGGGGTATTTGTTTGGCAGTGTTTGGCAGGGTAATTATAACTATTTAGGTTCAGTTGACCATTACGTGATGATGTTGGCGGTCGGCATAGCGGGGCTGTTGGGTGACATTTTCCCCGTGTGGTATCATTTCCGTGGCGGTAAAGGCATTGCTACCTGGATCGGCATGGGCTTTTTTTTGAACCCAATTATGATGTTAATTGACGCGGTGGTCTTCATCCCGTTATTGTGCTTAACGCGCATTATGTCAATTTCGACATTACTAGGGGCAGTGTGTTGGGCACTGTTAACCTTTACGCCGGTATCGTGGATTTTTCAGGCACCGTTTACTTGGTACTTGGCGGTACTGTACGGCGTGATTGTCGTACTGTTATTTTTCTCACACCGTAAAAACTTGGTACGCTTATTTACGGGGCAAGAAAAAAAAGTGTCTTTCAAAAAATAAAGTTATATTAAAAAATCTTGCTTCATAGTTATGACTATGAACAATAGCGTTTTTGAAAGCATTGCGACCCGTACCAACGGGGACATTTACTTGGGAGTAGTCGGACCGGTGCGCTGTGGTAAATCGACCTTTATCACTAAATTTATGCAACAACTGGCCATTCCCAACATCGCGAACAGTTACGAACAACAGCGGGTCATCGATGAGTTGCCACAATCGGCCGACGGGACGGCGGTCATGACGACCCAGCCAAAATTTGTGCCCAGTCGGGCGGTTGGCATTAAAGTTGGTGACGCTACCATGCGGGTACGTATGATTGATTGTGTCGGCTACATGGTCGACGGTGTCAGTGGTTTGGCGGATGACGGGCATATTCGCAACGTTAAAACGCCATGGAGTGACGTCGAAATGCCCTTTGACCAAGCCGCCGAAATTGGCACCCGCAAAGTCATTGTTGACCACAGTACTATTGCGGTAGTCGTCACTACGGACGGAACCATTACCGACTTGCCACGCGAAAACTATGTCGCTGCGGAAGAAAAAGTTATTTACGAATTAAAACAATATGGCAAGCCGTTCGTGGTGGTGGTTAACAGCCGCAATCCACAAAGTACTGCCTGTCAAGCCATTTGCCAGTCGTTAACCGACAAATTCAGCGTGCAAGTTTTACCAATGGATTTGGCAAATTTGAATACGGACGACATTACCCAAATCTTTGACGGTATTTTGGCCGAGTTCCCCGTAACCGGCTTCAAAGTTAACATGCCGAAGTGGTTACAAGTCATGCCGGCCGATCATCCCGTGATTGTTGACGCCATTGAACGTTTGCGACAATATACGAAAACGGTACGGCGGATTGCCGACAATCATACGGACGCGGTTTTTGTCGATAGCCAATATTTCACCAAAGTGGAAACCAGTGAAGTCGACGTGGCTACCGGTACTGTGATTTACAATTTGATCCCCAAAGCGGATTTGTATTTCCGTCTAATCGCCCAAGAAAGTGGCTTACCGATTCAAAACGAACAACACTTAATGGCGTACATTCAACAAGTGGCCGGCAAAGCCAAAGAATACGACAAGTTAAAAGACGCCATTGACGCGGCAGAGACTAACGGTTACGGGGTGGTTGTACCGACCTTGGACAGTTACCGTTTGGATACACCACGTTTGTACAAGCACGGCAAGAACTATGGTTTGAAATTGCGCGCTATTGCTCCCAGTCTGCACATCATTAAGGTTGACGTTGGCAGTGAAGTCACGCCAACCATCGGTACCCAAGAACAATCCAAGGAAATGTTAGAATTTTTGAAACGCGAATACGAAACCAACAAAGAAGCTGTTTGGCAGACGCCAATCTTTGGCAAATCGTTAGACGAAATAATGCAGGAAGGTGTGGGTGCCAAATTGGCCAACATGCCCGCCAACGCGATGAAGCAGATGAAGCGCACGATTGGTAAAGTGGTTAACAATGGTAAAGGCGGCATCATTTGTATTATGTTGTAAGCACAAATTTCATCGGTGTGGCATATAGAGTGCAATATGATTTTTGAAAATTTTCTTACCTTTTTGGGCAAAGTGTTGTTCTTCTCGGGCTTGGTTAACGACAAAAATTCTTTCCCCAAACCCTTATCCAAAAAGGACGAAGAAGCCTATTTTCAAAAGTTCTGGCAAGGTGATCAGCAGGCTAAGGACATTTTGATTCGCCATAACTTGCGTTTAGTAGCCCACGTGGTGAAAAAGTACAACGGTGCGGCCGAAGCCGACGACTTAATCTCTTGTGGTACGATTGGCTTAATTAAAGCCATCAACTCGTTTAAGCCGGACAAGGGTACGCAAATTTCGACCTACGCGTCACGCTGTATTGAAAACGAGATTTTAATGTTTTTACGGGTCAGCAAGAAACACCAACAAGTAGGCTCCTTGAACGAAAGTTTAGGCGACGACCGTGATGGTAACGAAATCTCTTTGGTTGACATTGTCACCGACGAGCGTGAACAGTCCGACATTGATTTAGCACTGCATGGTCAGTTAATGCAAAAATTGGTAACGGCGATGCGGGAACGTCTAAGCGAACGTGAGTTCAAGATTATTAATTTACGTTATGGTATTGATAACCAAATTGCTTTACCGCAACGTGAAGTGGCCGAAAAATTGAACATCAGTCGCAGTTATATTTCCCGTATTGAAAAACACGCCATTAGTGTAATCCAGCAAATTGTTAACGAACCTAATTTTCGCGACTTTCAATAAGTCGGTGGCAGTAAGACGGCGGGTACGCCGTTTTTTGTGTTAAGGTTAAAGGTCGTCTTCGTCGTCGTCCCAATCGTCTGTGATTACGGTAGGGGAACGCGTCGGGCTGCGTGCCTTGCGGGGGCGTACCTTGGGTTTGGTTTGGGTAACGGGTGTTAGCGGTAATTTGATAGGAAACACTGCTAACAGAATTAGGCCGACCACCAAAATAACGGACGCCACTAGACAAAGGTAAAAGTGTATTGGATACATATTCCCAGCCTAAATGGTCGACAGGAGAAAATTATGGAAAATGATGTCATAAAAGTGGCGGATTTGTCGACGGACGTGCCGTTACTGCATTACAACAACTGGACGCAAATTGACGTTCCGAAACAAGTACGCGCGGGCACAGCGGCCGCGGTAACCGTGGCGTCGGTACCCAAAGTTCACCACAAGCAAATGCAGTTTCATCAGTCTTTGGCTAAAAGCCGATTCGTCTTTGGCGGTAATCGTACGGGGAAAAGTGTGTGTGGGGCGTTAGAAACCATTTGGTACGCTACCGGATTACACCCGTATACCAAAATCGACCACGCTTGTGACGGGTGGGTAGTTAGTTTGACGCGACAAGTACAGCGTGATGTGGCCCAAGCCAAAATTTTACAGTACTTACCGCCCGAATGGATCGTTAAGGTAGTCATGGTGTCGGGCAGTGCTTTTGCCCCCGCCCATGGGGTCATTGATTTTATAATTGTGCGCAATGTCTTTGGTGCGCACAGTAAAATTGGTTTCCGTAACTGCGAGCAAGGGCGGGAACGGTTTCAAGGTGTATCATTGGACTTTGTGTGGTTCGACGAGGAACCACCCGTTGAGGTCTATGATGAATGCTTATTGCGCTTACTCGATCGTGGCGGTGTGCATTGGGTAACCATGACCCCGTTGAAGGGGCGTAGTTGGGTCTATGAGCGCATTTATTTACAGCAACACCGTACTCCCGACTTAGCGTGTTTTTTTATGACCTGGGACGATAATCCGTATCTGTCGGACGGTGAAAAACGCTATTTAGAAGCCACTTTGCCACCCGATGTGTTAGCCAGTCGTAAGTATGGCCAATTCGTAGCGGGGGAAGGTTTGGTCTTTCCAAACTTTGACCGCGCTAACATTATTGAGCCGTGTACTTTTGACCACGTTGACCATTATTATTTGAGTATTGACCCCGGTTATCGCAACCCAACGGCAGCGGTGTGGTTGGCGGGAGTCGGGGAAAAGTTATTTGTTGTTGCCGATTACGAGGTTGCTGGCTTAACCGTGGCGGAGCACAGCCAAGCCATCTTGGCGCGTACGCGGTCATTAGGTTGGGATGTACGACAAGTGAAAATTTTGATTGACAGTGCCGCCGCCCAGAAAACATCGGCCTGTGAAGTATCAACCGCAGAACAGTACCGACAGCATGGTTTGGCGGTAGATACCAACGTTAACAAAAATTTAGCGCAGGGTTTATTGCAAATGAAAACTTTGTTTGGTAACGCAGCGGGTGTACGCAGTTTGTTTGTGTTCCAAAATTGCGTGAACTTATTGGACGAGTTGCAAAGTTATTATTGGGGCGATGGTGAACAACCCAAAAAATTGAATGACCACACGATTGATGCCTTGCGATACGCAGTAATGGCGTGGGTACAACAGTTAACGCCACCCAAAGCCCCGTTAGGGATTTTAGGGCAGGCCAAACAACAAATGTTAAAAAAAGTGGCAGTTAAACGCTTTGCTCCCGAAAATCTGTGCTTTAATGCCAACAGGAGGTAAAAGATGCAAAGTAAAAAACAAATTGTTGATGAAGTGTTAGCGGACTACGAACAACGTAAAAATGCTCGCAAGCACTTAGAGAGTAAATGGCGAACCAATCTGGATTTTTATCACGGTGATCAATACCAAGGGGTCAATAAACAATATTTTTGGCAAATGACCGAAAGTTTTAATCACGTGGGACCGTTAGTGGAAAGTCGGCTAGCAATCTTGGCAGAGGTGCAACCGGACATTAAGGATGATTTAGTGCGGGCGGTATTTGACAAATTACGGTTTCACCGCTTGGTTGAAGAAGGTAATTTTTGGCAGGAAGTCACGGGTACTGTCTTTTACAAAGTGACCAAGCAAAATGGGCAGCCGGTAATTACCGTTTGTTCACCATTTGAGATTTATCCTGACCGGTTGGACGTAGCCAATTTCGCCGAGATTAAGTCTTTAATTCACGCGAAAAACGTGGATGGTGAATTGGTGGTTGAACGCTGGTCGCGTGACCGTTTAACTATCATCAAGGGTAATACCTTGACTTACGACGGTAAATTACCGTACCCGTTCCCGTTTGTGCGGGGCACCAGTGAATTGGCGGCAGGGCAGTTCTTCGGTAAGTCGGTAGTTGACCGTGTGATTCCGGTACAACGGGCTTATAACGCCATTAAAAACCGCCGTGCTGAATTTATGAGCCGGATGGCGTGCGGGGTGGTAGCGGTAGAAGACGGTAGTGTTGATTTAGACAGCCTTGAAATTGACGGCTTATGCCCCGGTAAAATTATTGTCTATAAACAAGGTTATCAGCAGCCAAAGTTCATGGAAGCGGGGGTAATCCCTGACGAATTGACCAAGGAAGAAGACCGTTTATTAAACGAATTTAACACAATCAGTTGTGGTGGTGATCTAATGTCCTTACTTACCGCCCGCGCGTCAGTGGGCGAAGGTACTTTGACCTTAATTAACGAACAAATGAAACGGCAGTTACGTCGACCAATTCAAAGCATTGAAGACGTATACGAGCAAGTAGCCGACAAAATTTTAACCTTATTAGGAGTAGAAAATGGCAAATAACGAAGAGCAAACTATAGTCGAACCTTTGGAACAAGCGGCGATACAACCCACAGTGGATATCAAAGCACTCCAAAAATCGTACAGTGAATTGCAAAGTGCGTTCACTAAAAAGTCACAAGCGTACAAAGAACTGGAACAAAAAATAAACTCCATGCCCAGTCGGGAGGAAATAATTCGGGAGTATTTATTGCAGAACAATACCACCCAGCCGGCGGTGATGACCAGTTCTTCGTCCGCTTTTGATTTCGCCAAAGAAAACAAGCCAACCACTTTGGTGGAAGCCGAACGGTTGGCACGAGAATATTTCAAAAAAGGAGTATAAAAATGATTACAGTAGCAACAGCCGAAAATGCCTTAAAAAACATTTATTTAGAAACGGTGATTAATGATATTAACAAAAAGACCAACCCGTTCTTGACGATGGTGGAAGCCAATGCCCGTATTGTCAGCGGTAAAGACGCCAAGTTTACTTTGCGTTACGGACAGGCTGCCGTGGGCGTGGGTACCGAAACGGGTGATTTGCCCGCGGCCGGTAACGAAAAAGCGTTAGAAGTTTCAACGCCGTTAAAAAATCTGTACGGTACTTTTCAAGTCAGTGACAAGGCTTTGAAAGCCGCGTCGTTAGATCCGAACGCGTTTGCTTCCTTGTTGGGGGGTGAAATGCAAAATTTGGTAGCGGCAGCACAAAGCAACTTGACTACCATGCTCTACGGTAACGGTAAAAAATTGTTGGCCGTTTTTGGTGCCGATGATTTGGACGAGACCCGCAAAATTATTACCATCAGAGACGAAGATTTGTCTAATTTCCGTACGGGTATGGAAATTGTAGTCTTTAACAATGGAGGTATGCAGGTTACCAATGCCTTGGAAAAAAACACCATCACGGTGGACGAAGACAACGGTGAAATTACGGTTAGTGCGGCGTTAAAGGCGGATAAATCAGACCGTTTCTATATTTACGATCGTAACGATGATGGTACCAGTATGAACGGTATTGACAGCATCTTTATGGACAATGTTTACGGAATTGACACCACGCGGTATACCGAAATTCGCCCGTGTAACTATCGCGACAATGGTGCAACGCTTAATATCTTGAACGAAGATGCGGCGTTGGATTTCTTGGACGCCTATGAAGAGCATTGTCAAAGTATGCCGGCGGACATTATTTTAACGCACCCGCGGGTAAAAAAGTCTATCTTTGAATCCTTGCGTGATACGCGCTCAAACATTGCGACTACCGAATTAGCCGGCGGTTTCCGTGGCTTCTCGTTCAACGGTATTCCGATGTACAGCGATATTAAATGTAAGGCAGGTACTTTGTACGCTTTGAACAGCAAATCGTTTGCGATGCATCAACTGTGTGATTGGACTTGGTTAGCAAACGAAGACGGCAGCATTTTGAAACAATTACCCGGTAAGGCCACCTACATGGCAACCTTGGTTAAGTACGCGGATTTGATCTGTGACAAACCCTTCTTGCAAGGTCGTTGCAGTCGCTATTCGTGCCTGAAGTGGAAGTAACCCCCGATGAAACCAATTAGTCACGACCTTTTCAATATTGCGGAACGGTTACGGCAAATTGATCCGGATTATCTGCTGTATCGCGATTACGCCAAAAATCGTTTCGTAGTTTACTGGCGTGGCAAATTGGCCTTTGTCGTCCCGTTCGAGCATTTGGATGAACGCACCTTGGTGTATGCCCAAAAAACCCGTCGCGAAAATGCCGATGAACTCGAACGGGAAATTGACGAAGGTAATGCTGCCGTATGGCGAGAGCAGAGTAAGATGCTGGCAAAAATGAAAGAGCAAATAAAGGATTATGTGCAATATGATTTTGAAAGATTTAATTAAAAGCGCTAATGATATTTTGGGGTTGCCCATTGATTGGGAGAATCATGCCAATGATGACAATTATCGTCAACTGTTCGCTTGTGCCAAGTTAGTACTGAACTCGGTAATGGGACTGTGGACGATGTCGGATTCTACCCGCATTAACGCCGGTGATTATCATTTAGACAACGCAACCTTGGTGTACGGCATTTTGGCCGAGTACGCTTTTGTGGCGGGAATGTTTAACGAATGGAAGGTATGGCAAGACAAATACCAAACTGGCTTATTGAAGGCAAAAAATGGCCACCCGCGCATTATACCGGTTTAATAACACGCACAGTGTGCGGTTTAACTTGGACAGTTTCGCCTTGCCCGTAACTGCCACGAAAAAGAAAAACAGTATCTATGCCGATTACGTCAGTGGCCTACTGGCGACTAAACGCCAGTTACTGGCGGCGCCGGCACCGATAGAAAAGTACGGCTATCTACACGCCGCGAAGTGGCGGGATATTATTTTTGTCTCTGACGATAAAGGTGTGTATTACCGCAAGTACAACCAAACTGAATTTTATAAGGGAACGGCGGAAACACTTTTCCCACAACAATTATTAGTTACTAACGACCGGTTGTTTATTATTTCGGGCGATCGTTTACGTATTGTTTATTCGGTGCCATTAAGTGGCGGTTGGTCGGAAAATAGTTTATTAAGTGCGGCCTTGTACATTCCCGAAGTTTACGGTAAATGTCGCCAATTGACCGTTTACCGTAATAAGTTACTGGCGGTCTGTGATTACGGTTTGATTACCGTGGATCGGCACTTAAACTTGCAGCATTTATCGGACGATAGCGCAGCGTGGCAAAACAGTTTAGCCAGTGGTAATGACCCCGCGTGGGTTAGCGATTGGTTCTCGTTGGGTTATGCTACCGACACCCAAAACTTGCGGGAAGTGTTTTTGAAAACTGATGTACCATTGACGTTAGTGGTGGAGTCTAACCGTACCCAGCACACGATTCAGTTGACCGCCAGCCGGCAAGTACAAAAAATCAAAATTAACTTAAATGGTGACCAGTTCAAAATTGGCCTGTATCCCAGTTCCGCCAGTTGTAACATCAGTGATCTGTCAGCGGTCGTGGTGTACGGGCAAAGGGGGTAACATGTGGCAAGAAATTATCAGTGTTGCGATTAACTACGGGTTGATGTCGGCTTTGTTTGTGGGCTTGTTGGTATGGGTATTGCGCGACAGTAAAGCCCGGGAAGCCAAATACCAAGCCATGGTGAATAAACTACACGACGCATTAGCCGTAGTCCACGACATTCAAAAAGAGACCAAAGAAATTCACGCCTTAATTAAAAAGGAGGTCAAAGTGCAAGATGAAAAAGTGGCTTAAAAAACTGTGGGCAATCCTAAAACATCTGCTGACTTGTACGCATTGTCGGCAAGAAATTGCGGACGAAACTGTGGCACAGGGGGATGACGAATATTGAATTGCCTTATTAAAGAATAAGTGGTAACATATTGGTTATGGAAAATAATAAAAAATGGACTTTGACTGTTGGTAATAAAACAGTAACTGTGGAAACGGGAGCGTTGTGTGGGTTAGCACACGGTACGTGTTTAGTTTCCTGTGGCGATACGGTCATCATGGCTAACGTCACGATGGCGGATCAACCGCGGGAAGGGATTGACTTTTTCCCGTTAGGTGTAGACTTTCAAGAAAAATTGTATTCGGTAGGGAAAATTCCCGGTGGTTTTACTCGACGTGAAGGGCGGGGTGGCGACAAGGCTATTTTAACTAGTCGTCTAATCGACCGTCCTTTGCGTCCTTTGTTTAATAAGGCGTTGCACAACGACGTTGCCGTGGTGGTTACTACCTTGTCGGTTGACCCCGATGTTGCGCCCGAGCCGTTAGGCATGTTGGCGTCGTCGGTGGCGTTGACCATCAGTGATATTCCGTGGAACGGCCCAACGGGAGCGGTGCAAGTGGCACGGGTAAATGGTCAGTTTATCTGTAACCCGACCGCAGCGGAACAAGACGCCAGTGACTTACATTTGACAGTTAGTGGTACCAGTGAAGCCGTGTTGATGGTGGAGGCAGGGGCCAAAGAAGTTAACGAAGCGGACATGGTTGACGCGATTATGTTCGCCCACGAGGAAATTAAAAAACAATGCGAGTTCCAAGTTAATTTGGCCAAAAAAATTGGTAAAGAAAAACGAAAAGTACAACTACATGTTGTGGATTCGGGGTTGGAAGAACGAGTGCGTTCTTTCGCGACCAGTTTTATTGAAACAGCCTTAAAAGAAACCGACACCATTAAACGTCGGGTTGAAGAGGACAAAGTGGCGGCTATTTTGGCAGACAATTTTGCCGATATTTGGGAAGACAACAAGGCCGACATTACCGAAATTGCCAATAAAATCAAAAAAGAGATTGTGCGTGATAAAATCATCAACCAAGGCATTCGTCCCGATGGGCGGGGAACCAAAGACATTCGTCCGATTTGGGTGGCTACAGGCTTGTTGCCGCGTACGCACGGGTCGGCGGTCTTTACTCGCGGGAATACGCAAGTTTTGAATGTTTGTACCTTGGGTATGTTAAGCGATGCCCAGAAGTTGGACGGTATTGATGATGAAGAAGCCAAACGTTACATGCACCAATACAACATGCCACCGTACGCGACCGGTGAAGCGCGGCAATTACGTGCGCCCAGTCGCCGCGAAGTTGGCCACGGGGCGTTGGCCGAACGGGCGTTGTTACCGGTTTTGCCCAGTGAAGAGGAATTCCCTTACGCCATCCGCACGGTCAGTGAAGTGCTGTCCAGTAATGGCAGTTCATCTATGGCGTCAGTCTGCGGCAGTTCTTTGTCGTTAATGAACGCTGGTGTGCCGATTAAAGCGGCGGTGGCGGGGATTGCAATGGGGTTAATTAAGGATGCCACCACGGGGAAGGTCGCGGTCTTGACCGACATTCAGGGTACGGAAGATTTCTACGGCGATATGGATTTCAAAGTAGCTGGTACGGAAAAAGGTATTACCGCGATTCAAATGGACATTAAAATTGCGGGTATTGATAAAGACATCATTACGACCGCGCTGGCGCAAGCCCGCGAAGGCCGTTTGAAAATCTTAAAAATCATGAACGCGGATACCAAAGTCCCGGCAGCGGAAGTTTCGCCTTACGCACCCAAGATTATCACCTTCAAAATTAATCCGGATAAAATTAAAGATGTTATCGGCAGTGGTGGTAAGGTTATTAACAAAATCATTGAACAAACCGGCGTTAAGATAGATATTGAAGATGATGGCAGTGTCTTTGTCGGTGGCGCGGACGCGGCAATGGTTAATAAAGCAAAACAGATTATTGATGGTATTGTTACGGACCCCGAAGTTGGGCAAGTATTTGACGGTACGGTAGTGCGGATCGCGGATTTTGGTTGTTTCGTCAAATTGACGGAAAACTGGGAAGGCATGGTTCACATTTCTAAATTGGCTCGTGAACGGGTTAATAAAGTGGAAGATGTGGTTAAGGTGGGCGATCCTATTAAAGTTAAGATTATCAAGATTGACGATAAGGGACGTATCGATTTACAACGTATTGTGCCGGCCAACGTAACGACCGCTACCACGGCGCCTAAAACAACCGCCAAGCCAGTAGTTAAGCCAACAACTGACTTAAAGAAGTAAGTACTAAATTACGCTCTAAAAAATTGGCAATGATGGCTGCCAAGCTCTGTTGGGTGGCCGCATTAGCCTTTAAGAAAATGATGTCACCCGCTTGGGTCTGATTGGTGGCGTAGGCTTGCACCAAATTACTGTCGGCGGTCGCCCAGTCGATGCTGACGGGGCGGTCGGTGGGCAGTACGGTGCGGTAACCTAAATTACTGGCCATGGCCAAGGTGTTTTTATTGAACAAACCGTTGGGTGGGGTAAAGAAGGCCGGGGCTTTCCCCGTTAAGTTACGTAATAAAGAGCCACCCAAGTTAATTTCGTCACGGATGGTATTTTTGTCGGCGATATTTAGGGCAGTGTGACTGAAGCCGTAATTGCCCAGTTCGCACTGTTCCGCTAGGGTATTAAGGGTGGCTAAATTGCGGGCCGCCGTGGCTCCCGTAAGAAAAAACGTAGCATTGGCCCGGGCGTTGGCAAGTGTTGGTAACATCTGCGCGGCGCAATCGGCGGCAGTGTCGTCGTCAATCAAAAGCACCAAGGCTACTGCTTGCCCGTGGCGGTCGCCGTTTGATAGTGGGGCATCTACCCGCAGATAAGTGTTACCCACGTCAAGGTTAAAAACTAAAAAACTGATGACCAATAAGGTACAGCCAATAATGCTGTTGGTAATAATGGTGCGTTTGGTCGGCATATTTTATACATATTATAAGTTGATTATTTTTATGTTTTCAAGGTATGCTATTACTATGGAACCGATTATTAAACAATACGAAAACGGCTTGCGCTTGGTAGTGCAGCCGATGGCCAATTACCGCAGTGTGGCCCTGAATGTTCAAGTGTTGGTGGGCAGCGGGGACGAATTACCGAACGAACAGGGCCTGTCGCATTTTTGTGAACACATGTTGTTCAAGGGTACTAAACGGCGTACGGGACAACAAATTATTGACGAATTATCAATGTTGAGCGTGGACTACAACGCGTGGACCAGTGAGTCCGCAACCTGTTATCATACCAAAGGAGTGGCGGATAATTTGGAACAGTGCGTGGACATTCTGTCTGATATGTACTTTAATCTGCAATTTACGCCCGAAGATTTTGATAAAGAAGGGGACGTCATTGTGCAAGAAATTGCCATGCACGAAGACCGACCGAAATCGGTGTTATTCGATCTATTAAACAGTACTTTTTTCCATGGTACCAAATACGAACACCCCGTGGCGGGTTTCGCCAAGGCGATTAAAAAGTACCAACCGGATGATATTTATCAATACATCAAAAAACACTATATTGCGCCGAACACCGTCATTGCCATGGCGGGGGACGTAACTTTGGCGCGGGCCGAAGCGTTAGTGGCTAAATATTTCTTGCCGTTTTACCCACAAGGTAAAGCCCAACCTAAAATGCGGGTTAACACGCCCGCGATTGTGCCGGTACCCAGCCAAGTGAAGAAAAAGAAAAACACCGAACAACAACACGTGGCGTTGGTTTTTCCGGTCGGTAACCAATTTGCTGACGATCGTTACGCACTGGGTTTGTTAACCTTGATTTTAGGTGGTGATATGAGCAGTCGCCTGTTTATTAACGTGCGCGAAAAATTAGGATTGGTTTATTCCATTCACGCCGAAAGGGAACTGTGTGATTTAGGTGGTTATTTCGCTGTGGTCTTTTCCTGTACTCCGAAAAATACCGCTAAGGTAATTGAAGTGGTCAGTCACGAAATTGCCAAATTACGACAGGAAGGGGTGACCGCAACCGAATTGACCAAAGCACGTAACTTTCGTCACGTTAACGTGTTATTCCAAAGTGAAAGTACGGTAGCGGTAAACAATGGTAACACCGACCAGTTAATGGAATATGGACGTATTGATAGTACGGATGCTTACTTGCGTAAGATTGATCAAATTACGGTGGCCGATTTGCAAGCGGTAATCGACCAGTACCTACGGTTGGACCGCATGTCTATCTTTACTGTTGGTAAATAATATTTTACTAAAAGTACAATTTTGTTTATAATTTATGGTAATGGATGGTATTGTCCACAGAACCAAAAAACCGAACGCTAAACGTCCCTTCCCGTGGGGTGACGTTATTATTTGGGTGGCCGGTATTTTGGCGTTACTGGTATTATTTCGGGTGTGTGGACCGGTTTCCGATTTTTTGTACGGCATTATGGGCGTCTATGTCTTTACCGTTTTCATCTTCCTTGCGGTTTTCGGTCTTGTTGTTAAAACGGGAAAACGGGTGCACGTTCGACGGCAATATTTAATTGGCTCTATGCTTATGGTGCTGTCGTTTTTTATTGCCTTGCACATTGGGTTTACGCAGGCGGTAATTCAAGGCGGTAAAAGTGCCTACTTTGGCCAATACTTGGCGTATTGTTTCGCCGCGCAGCCGATTACGCCCGGCGGAGTGTTGTTCGCATTGCCGTCGTACTTGCTTATGGTGGTGGCGGGAGCGCTGGGCGCTTATTTGTTGTTGGCGGCATTTTTCTTGGTTGGTTTGATTCTGGTAATTAACTGTGCTGTTTCGCGTCAGCGAGAAAAACGGATTTTAACTATGGCCGATAAACCTGTTAAGGAAGTCAATACCGCCGCTGACTTTGACGCCAAAACCGCTGAACTGTACGAAAAACTGCAAACCACCAACAAAGAATTGTTGCGCGAGAACCGTCGTCGTTTCGAAAGTCATAAAAGTTTATTGGGGCTTGGCGCAATTAAGAACGATCCGGTCAGCAAGTCAACTCCCGCCGCACCAGTCCCGTTGAGCCAATTAAATACTCCCGAAGGCATTAACCAAGCTTCGGTGGCCGAAGCCGAAGCCTTGATGAGCGGTTTGAAAATGTATAACGACGGCAAGGTAATTCCGTGGCAGGGTATGGATAGTAATACTTGGGCGGCAGTGAACCCTTTGTCCACGCCGACACCACAACCGACGATGCCGACCATGGGACCGATACCATTTGGTGGTATGTCGGGGATGAATTACCAAAATTCAATGCCGCCGGCACCACAACCGACCACCCCCACCCATGGCAATGGCTGGGATGAACTGAACGGTCGCCAATGGCAAGGGGCGAATAGCACTTGGACGCCACCCGCCGCGCCCAGTAATACGGCCGGTACGGGGGTGGGTTTTGGTGCCACCATTACGCCGCGGACTGACCGACGAAAAAATGCAGCAGTACTACAAAATATCAGTAACCAAACGTCCTTGCCACTGGATACGCCACCCGCAACACCGGCGGGCGATACTTTCAAAAATAAACGTTATATTAAACCTTCGTTGGATTTAATCCATACCCAGAGTATGGACTTATCGCAGTTTAATGCGGAAGCCAGCGAGAAAGAAGCCAAACTGAACGAACTGTTCCAACAATATAACGTGCGCGCCAAAGTTGCTAGTTTCAATGTGGCGCCTGCCGTTACGCGTTTTGAAATTGTTCCCGAAATCGGTACGCGGGTGGCGCAGATCGAAAACTTGCGCGATGATATGAACTTCGTTTTGAAGACCAACAACACGCGTATGGAAAGTCCGATTGAAGGTAAAAACGCGATTGGTATTGAGGTGCCCAACCACACGATTGGGACTGTGTCCATTAAGGACTTATTGGCTTCGCGCGAATTTATCAATCACCCCAGTCCTCTGGCCATTTGCGTTGGTAAAAACATTAACGACGAACCCGTCATTGCTGACTTGGCGGAGATGCCACACTTACTGGTGGCGGGAACTACTGGTTCGGGTAAATCAGTCTGCATTAACACCATTTTAACCAGTTTGATTTATAAGACCAGCCCTGAAGAATTGAAGTTGTTGTTGATTGATATGAAGGGCGGGGTCGAACTAGGTATGTACAATGGCTTACCGCATATGTTGGTGGAAAGGTGCATCAGTAATGTTACGCACGCGGTTAACGCTTTTAAGTGGTTAATCAAAGAAATGGATCACCGTTACGACTTATTACAGGGACAACACGTTAACAACATTGCGCTGTATCAGGCATTGCCTGCTTATAAGGAAGGACAAATCCCGGCAATGCCGTACATCGTGATGGTGGTGGACGAAACTGCTGACTTGATGTCGCGTAACAAAAAAGAAGTGGAAGACTGCATTCAAAATCTGGCGCAAAAATCGCGCGCGGCGGGTATTCACATCGTATTGGCGACTCAACGTCCCAGTGTTGACGTGATCAGTGGGGTGATTAAAGCCAACATTGGTACTCGGATTGCGTTCCGCGTGTTAAGCGGGGTAGACAGTCGTACTATTTTGGATTCCATCGGTGCTGAAACTTTGATGGGACGGGGTGATATGTTGTTTATGACCGCCAAAGGTGTTGAGCGGGTACAAGGTTGTTACTTGGCGAACGATGAATTACACCGCATCGTCGGGGTAGTACGAGAAAAGAACGAAGCCGATTTCAATTTGGAATTAGAAGACATTATTCTTAACGGTATTCCCGAAGGCGGTGGGGGAGATTTCGGCAGTGATAGCGGCGAGGTTGGTGAACAAGACCCGAAATTAGTGGCGGTTTTGCGGTACGCCGTGCGCGAAAACAACGTACGGCAAACACTGTCAATTTCGGAAATCCAGCGTAAATTCTCGGTTGGTTTTGGTCGAGCGGGGCGCATTATGGACCAATTAGAACAAAAAGGTTTTGTGGGGGCGGACTTCGGTAATGGTAAACCACGAGAAGTTTTGGTAACGCGGGAACAAGTTGCAGAACTTTACGGGTTATAGTAAACTGGTAAACAATGGATAAAATTTTTGACTTCAAGACCTGTGAGCAACATTATAATGATTATTGGTACAACCAAAAGGTTTTTGTCGCGCACGTTAACCGCGACAAAAAGCCGTTTACGGTCATTATGCCACCACCCAATGTGACCAGTAAATTGCACATTGGTCACGCGTTTGATGATACGATTATTGATGTTTTGATTCGTTTCAAACGCATGCAAGGTTACGAAGTGTTAATGTTGCCGGGAGCCGACCACGCGGCGATTGCTACCGAAGCCAAGGTTGTCAGTGAACTGGCCAAGGAAGGTTTGACCAAGAAGGATTTAACCCGTGCTCAATTTATGGAGCGCATTGAAGCGTGGTACGTTAAATATCAAGGTGAAATCTGTAACCAGTTTCGCCGCTTGGGCTTGTCCTGTGATTGGACGCGGTTTACTTTTACCATGGATGAACATTGTCAAAAAGAAGTAGTTAAGGCCTTTAATCGTTTGTATCAGGACGGCTACATTTACCGTGGTGAACGGATGATTAATTGGTGTCAAAATTGTCACACCGCTTTATCTGATGACGAGGTTGAATATCACGAAGTTAAACGTTCAATTTGGACCATTAAGTACGGACCGTTGAAAGTGGCGACGACGCGTCCTGAAACTTTGTTCGGTGATGTGGCGGTGGCGGTGCATCCCGACGATCCGCGTTACCAAGATCTGATTGGTAAAGAAGTGCCATTGCCATTAACTGGCCGCACGATCCCCGTGATTGCCGACGCGTCGGTTGACCGCAAGTTCGGTACGGGAGTCGTTAAAATTACGCCCGCCCACGACCACAACGACTATGTGGTGGGCGAACGACACCACTTAACCCCGTTAAAAGTTATTGACGAAATCGGGCATTTATGTGGTGAAGCGGTGGGTACTTATGCGGGGTTATCTGTGGCGGAAGCCCGTGCCAAAGTGGTGGCCGATTTGCGCGCGCAAGGCGTATTAGTTAACGAAAAACCGCACGTATCTAACATTGGTCAATGCTACCGTTGCCACCAAACGGTTGAACCGATGATTTCGCAACAATGGTTTGTTAAAATGCACGATTTGGCACAACCCGCGATAGCGGCATTAAACAACGGTCTAACTATTGTACCGAAGAAGTTTCAAAAAATCTATTTGCATTGGCTGAATAACATTAAGGACTGGTGTATTTCGCGGCAACTAATTTCGGGGCATCGCATCCCGTTAGACGGCGAAACCGACGTGTTAGACACGTGGTTTTCGGCGGCCTTGTGGCCCTTTATCACTTTGAACAAAAATCCGGACGACTTTAATTACTTTTACCCGACTAATGTTTTGGTGACGGCGTACGATATTATTTTCTTCTGGGTAATCCGCATGGTTTTTTCGGGGTTATACCATACTCAACAATTACCATTTAATACCGTGTTAATGCATGGTTTGGTTCGCGATAGCCAAGGGCGTAAAATGAGTAAATCATTGGGCAATGGTATTGACCCAATTGAAGTCATTGACGAATATGGTGCGGATGTGTTGCGGTATTCGTTATTGGCCGGTTCCCGTTTGGACCGTGATCCAAGTTACGGACAGGAAAAAATCACCAAAGCCCGTAATTTCATGAATAAGATTTGGAATGCTACCAAGTTCGTATTGGCACACCAAGACAACCAATTATTGGTTACGGCTTTGGAAACTTTTATTAAAATGCTGAACCCCATTTGTCCGTACATTACCGAACAACTGTGGCGCGAACTGGGACATAACACCGATTTGGCGTTTGAGCCGTTTCCAACCCCCATCAAAGGCCCCAAGCACTGGCTGGTAACCAGTCTAAATAAGATGGTACGGACAATCACTCGGCGTTACGAAAAGTATGAGTTTGGGGTAGCGGCTAATGAATTGCAACAATTTTTCTGGTCGGAATTTTGCGACCGTTACATTGAAGAATGCAAGGGTAAACCAGTGGACAAGGCCACCAAAACGGTGGCGGTGGAAGACCCGCAGGTAAAAATCAACTTTTATCGTGCCGAAATCGCCCGTTGCGAAAAAATGCTTGGTAATCCCAATTTTGTACAAAAAGCACCAGCCGCATTGGTGCAACAAGAACAACAGAAACTTGCCAAGTTTAAGGAACTGTTATACAATTTAAGCGGTGAACAATAATCGCTCCACTTATTTTGTGCCCGATGAAATGACCCGCAAAATTATTTTGCTGTTCATTTTTGAGAAGATGGAAATCCCATTATCGGAAACAACGTTGTCGGAAATTATTATGTCCAATCCTGACTTGATGACCTATATGGACTACCGCGATGCTTTGGCCAAGATTATGGATGTCCACTTTGTGGTGGCAAAAAACATTGGTGGGGATACGATGTATCTGTTGACCAAAGACGGGCGCGACTGTCTAACGCACTTTTGGAAGAAGATTCCTGCTTCGGTACGCGAAATGATTATTAAGTATACCGAAGAAAACAAGTTGCGCATGAAACGCAGTCAAGAGTACCGAATTGACTACTACAAAAACGGTGACGGTACCTATACAGCGGTCTTTGCCATTAAGGACTATACTGCTTCGGCGAACTTAATGGAACTTAAAATGCGGGTACCATCGCGGGCCGATGCAATGCGGGCGGCGTCCCGTTGGAAAGATAAAGCCCCCGAAGTGTTTGACTTCGTGTATAATGGGCTGGTAGAGGAGGAAAGATAAAATGCGACAATTTACTTATCAACCGCGTGGCGTGTGTAGCCAACGTTTGTCCTTTGAATTGGACGAAAACGAAGTGGTACATAACGTTCGTTTCTTGGGCGGTTGCCCAGGCAACACGGTGGGGGTAGCCACTTTGGCCGAAGGACACAAGGCTACCGAGTTAATTAAAATGTTAAAGAACATTGACTGTGGTGGTCGGGGTACCAGTTGCCCTGACCAGTTGGCGATTGCCTTGCAACAGGCGTTAACGCAAGCGTTAGGTAAATAAGCCATGGCAAAAACCGCACCAAGGCGTCATCACCCGCGCCGTTCGTTATTCAGTTTCTCGGTCACGCGCTTAGTGATTTGTTTGGTGCTATTAGCGGTACTGGTCGGTGCGTATTTTGTTTTACCACGGTTTGTTAACCTTGGTGGTAATACTGCCAGTGACGCCCAAGCCTTGGTTTGGCATACAGTAGACGTAGGGCAAGGCGATTGTACTATTGTGCAATTCCCCGACGACAAAGTGTTAATGGTTGATACGGGAAAGCCCGACGCTTATACCACCATCGTTAAGTATTTACAAAATTTACACATTACCACTATTGATTGGTTGGTAATTTCGCACCCCGATGATGATCATTACGGGGCAGCCCCTAAACTGCTGGCTAATGACAGTTTGACCTTTAAGCAAAATTATTGTGCCAATTACCCCGATGGTACGGACAAAAAGACCTACCGTGCGATGATTGGTAATGCCGATTACCACTTTCGGGTGCCTAACGATGGGGAACAAATTGTCGCTGAGACGGGTTATACCATCACCTTTGTCAGTCCCTACGTCGCCGACCAAATCAGCAGTACCAATCGTTCCAACAATTCGTCGCTGATGATGACGATAGAATATTGTAACAAGGTTTTCGTCTTAACGGGTTATGCCAGTTACGGGAACGGTACCGATGTGGAACACTTGTTTGTGGAACACGCGACCGATTTAGGTTTGTTTACGGCCACGGCCAGTCAACAAATAATTTTGAAGGTCGGCCACCACGGCAGTGCTAGCAGTTCGGGGGAGGAGTTCCTGTCCTTCATCTTTGGGCCTAACCCGCAAAACAATTTTGCTTTGATTTCATGTGGGGAGGGTAACAAATACGGACACCCGACCGCCGAAGCCTTGGCGCGACTGGGTAATTATTGTGCTGCGGACAACATTTTGGTGACCAAAGACGTGGGTGACATAGTCGTGACGGCGAGCGAAAGTACCTTGACCATAAATGGTAAGGATTACCATTGGTCGTACACCATGATTTTTGTGGGCATTGGCGTCGCGGTGGTTGTGCTTTGCTTTTTTAATTACGGAATACGCGAAAGGAGATAACCGCAATGAATTACGAACAAAAAGTCGTAACGCTGTTCGACCAATATTTGGACGGCGACGATTACAGTGTGAAAAATAATGCCAATATGCAAAAGTCAGTCAGCGGACTGAACAACTTTGTGCGGGAAGAAATTACCAAAACCTATTGGTTAGAAAAAATTTATCCCGCCGCCATTGCTGACGCTCACCGGCAAGGTGCTTTCCATTTACACGATTTAGGCTTTTTCGGGCCTTATTGCGTGGGGTGGGATTTACGGCAATTATTGGTGCTTGGTTTTACGGGGGTAACCGGTAAAGTGTCCGCTGCTCCTGCCAACAATTTACGGGCGGCGTTAAACCAAATTGTTAACGCCACGTTTACCTTGCAAGGCGAAGCTGCGGGTGCTCAAGCTTGGTCGTCATTTGATACTTATTTAGCACCCTTTATTCGCCACGACCAACTTGACTATGCCGCCGTGCGGGAACATTTGGCCGAATTTATTTTTAATATGAACGTGGCTACGCGAGTTGGTTTTCAATGTCCGTTTTCTAACATTACCTTGGATTTACGTTGTCCGCGAACGTTACGTGACGAGTACGTGGTCATGGGTGGCACATTGCAAGAAAGCACTTATGGTGAATATCAGGCCGAAATGGATTTGTTTAATTTAGCCTTTTGCGACGTGATGTTGGCGGGCGACGCGGCGGGGCGGGTCTTTTCTTTCCCGATTCCAACCATCAACATTACCAAGGACACGGACTGGAATAGTCCCGTCATGACGCAAGTTTTGGCTATGACGGCGAAGTACGGCATTCCGTATTTTGCTAATTACGTAAATTCCGATTTGAATCCGGAAGATGCGGTATCCATGTGTTGTCGCTTGCGTTTAGACGTTCGTGAATTGCGTAAACGGGGCGGTGGGCTGTTCGGTTCTAACCCTTTAACGGGTAGTATCGGCGTAGTAACCATCAATTTGCCACGCTTGGGTTATGAATGCCGCAGTGAAAAAGAATTCTTTGCACGCTTGGGAACTTTGGCCGATTTAGCCAAGGACAGTTTAGAAATAAAACGGCAAGTCGTCGAGGCACAAACCGATGCGGGATTATACCCGTACAGTGCTTTCTATTTGCAAAGTGTCAAAGAACGTACCGGACAATATTGGTCCAACCACTTCAATACGATTGGCATTATTGGTATGCACGAATGCTTGTTAAACCTGAAAAAAGTAGGCTTAGCGACCGCGACGGGACAAAAATTTGCTTTGCGCGTCATGCACTTCTTACGGGAAAAATTGCAGTCTTACCAAGCGACGACAGGACACATTTATAACTTGGAAGCCACACCCGCCGAGGGCGTCAGTTACCGTTTGGCAAAACTGGACCGCACAACTTACCCCGACCTTATTACCGCGGGTACGGCCGAGGCTCCGTATTATACTAACAGTACTCAATTACCCGTTGGTTTTACCGACGATGTTTTCACCATGATTAAATGGCAGGACCAGTTACAGGCACTATATACGGGGGGTACGGTGGTGCATCTGTATACAGGTGAAAAATTGGATGATCCGGCGGCAATTAAATCGTTATTGCAAAAAATCTTTAATCACTACCAAATGCCGTACCTGTCGGTTACGCCCACCTTTTCGCTTTGCCCGACGCACGGTTATTTGGCGGGTGAGTATTGGCAGTGCCCAACCTGTGGGGCGGATACCGAAGTGTGGAGTCGGGTGGTTGGTTTCTTGCGTCCGGTGGCGAATTTCAACGCAGGCAAGCGCCAAGAATACCATGAACGGCGTAAATATAACCTGACTAAAAGTTTGGCGCGTAATGAAAAGTGATTGGCGAATTGCGGGGTGGCAACCCGTCTCCTTAATTGATTATCCCGGTAAAGCGGCAACCGTAATTTTCATGGCGGGGTGTAATTGGCGTTGTCATTATTGCCATAACCCCCAGTTATGGTATAGTCAGGCTAATAACCTGCCGTTTAGTAATGTCTTGCATTATTTACGTACTAATCGTTCTTTACTGGATGGTGTAGTAATCAGCGGTGGCGAACCAACTCTATGCCCTTATTTACCATCCATATTACGAGCAATCAAGCAGTTAAATTTGGCGGTTAAGTTGGATACGAATGGCTCGCGCCCCGCAGTAGTGCGCCGCTTGGTGCGCGCTAAACTGGTTGATTTTGTGGCCTTGGACCTTAAAGCGCCCGCCAGTAAACATGTGGCGTTAACGGGGCGACCAATGGCTGCGGTTCTGCTGACTGCCCGTTGGTTGAAAGCGCAAACCGCGGTACCGTACTTGTTCCGTACCACGTTAAGCCCACGTCTAACGCTGTCCGACCTGCATACCATTGGGACCGAAATGGTTAACGGTGCCACAACTTGGCAAATTCAGCAATGTCGTTGCCCCGGGGCTTATTCAGCGCAAAAAGTCTGTGAATTCGCCACTTTGTTGAAAAAATACGCCCAAGATGTTGTGGTGCGCGGACTCTGACTATACTACATAATGTATAAAATAACTATTTTGAGCGGTTTTTGAGTTATGCTATAATAAATGTATGGCAAATGAAAAAAATTCGTATCAGGCCAGTGATTTGCAATTACTGAAAGGACTGGATGCGGTGCGCAAACGCCCGGGGATGTATATCGGTACCACGGGCTCCAAGGGAATGCACCATTTACTGTGGGAAATTGTTGATAATGGTATTGATGAAATTGCTAACGGTTACGGTAATAAGTTGGTAGTGACCATTCACCCAGATAATTCCGTCACGGTAGAAGACGACGGACGGGGCATTCCGGTCGATTTGCATAAAGAACTGCAAATTTCGGGTGTAGAAATGGTCTTTACCGAACTGCACGCGGGCGGAAAGTTCGATAACAACAATTATAGTTTCTCGGGGGGGCTGCACGGCGTTGGTGCGTCGGTCGTTAACGCCTTATCCGAATATTGTGAAGTTACGGTTTATAAAAATGGTAAAGAACATTACGTACGTTTCTCGCCACATTTGGACGTGAACGACGGCAAAATGCATTGGGGAGTGGCGGACGAGCCATTGAAGGTGGTTGGCCGTACCTTAAAGAACGGAACGCGAGTTCATTTTTTACCTGACGCTGAAATGTTCAACCATGCGGAATTTGACTACAAAGTAATTAGTAAACGTTTGGAAGAATTGGCGTTTTTGAACCAAGGCATTGAAATTACTTTGATCGACGAACGCATTACAACGGATGATGCGGAATATCCGCGCGAATGCACCTATAAATACGATGGTGGTGTAGCGGACTTCGTTGCCTATTTGAACGAAGGTAAAAACACCTTATATAAGCAACCGTTAATTATTGCAGGGGCGACGGAAAAAATGCCCATTACTTTTGCTATCCAACATACTGACGGCTTTGTCGAAAGTATTTTCTCCTACGTTAACAATATTCCAACTTCGGAAGGTGGAACGCACGAAACCGGTTTCAAAACCGCCATTACGCGGGCCTTTAATCAGTTAGGTAAACAGTACGGCTACTTGAAAGAAAAAGATGGAATTTTACAGGGCGAAGATTACCGCGAAGGGGTAACCGCTGTCTTGTCGGTTAAGATGAAAGAAGTGCAATTTGAAGGCCAAACCAAAACCAAGTTGGGTAATCCCGAAGCCAAAAGTGAAGTGGAAACTTTTACCTATAACGGCCTGATTGATTATTTCAAAGATGCTGATAAAAATGCCGACAAGAAAAGTTTGTTGGAAGTCATTATTAACAAAGCCAAGGCGGCTGCCCGCGTGCGGGAAGCCGCGCGCAAGGCCAAGGATATTGCCCGCAGCAAAAACAGCATTGACGGCAACGTCTTAATTGGCAAGTTAGCCAGTTGTAGTGGCCGTCGCCCCGAACTAAACGAGATCTTTATTGTTGAAGGGGATAGCGCGGGCGGTACGGCGAAACAGGGACGTGACCGCAGCACCCAGGCTATTTTACCATTACGCGGTAAACCGTTAAACGCCGAGAAAAAGCGCATTGACCAAGTTTTGGAAAACGAAGAATTTCGCACTTTAATTGGAGCGTTAGGCACGGGTATTGGTGAGGATTTTAATATAGACAATCTACGTTATCACAAGGTTATCATAATGGCGGATGCGGATCAAGACGGTGGACACATTCGTTGCATCTTGCTGACGTTCTTTTACCGTTATATGAAAGACTTAATCGCCCAAGGGCATGTTTACACGGCTATGCCACCATTATTCAAGGTAACGAAGAAAGACGCACACCGTTATTGTTACGACGATAACGAATTAAAGGAAGTAACCAAGGTGATTAAAGGTGGTACAATTCAACGCTATAAAGGGTTAGGGGAGATGAACGCCGACCAGTTATGGGAAACAACTATGAACCCCAAAACTCGTAAATTGTGCCGTATTACCTTGGACGACGCGGCGGAGGCTGAAAAGTTAATAACAACCTTGATGGGGGACGATATTGAAAGTCGTCGTAATTACATTAGTAAGCACGCTAATTTTAATAAGCAAGACGATACCGCTACCAAAGCCGTAAAGAGTAAATTAGGAGGTTTGAATGGGTGAGTTTGATGATTTGTTGGATACTGAAAATTCAATTAGTTTTGATGAGACAAAACCGGCAGTGGCGGCCGAATTGAGTTTACAAAAGCCAACTTCGACGCCAACGATAGAACCGGTTGCACCTGCAACGCCAGAACTGGCGGATGAAACCCCCGCGGAATTGACGCCGGTGACCAGTGAGTCCATCTTTGAAGCCGAATCCGCCCCCGTAGTGGTAGTAACAACAGAACAACCACCAGTGGTTGCGGACGAGTCCAGCGATGAACAACTCGCATCGGAATCAGTAGATGAAACAGTTGTCACGGAACCGGTTGTGGTGGCCGAAGCAGCGGTGGACGTAACGCCGATGGACGAGCCAATAAGGGAAACGACAACACCGCCCGAAGCGGCATTAGAGCCAGAAGCGGTGGTCAAAAGTGGACCAGTTGGGGAGCCGGTGGCATTGGGTCCCGTTGACGATTTAGTAATTGAACATGAACCGGAAAGTGCAACCCCAGTCGAGACCGAACCAACAACAGTAACCGAACCGGAAATTATAACGGTGGCTAACCAAGCGGTAACCTTGGATGCGGTACCTAATGAAGTTGCCAAAATGGTCGCGGACGCGGGTAGCACGGTAGGTATTGCCAATATTGACAGCATTGTACAAATGTCGGAAGCCGATTTGGCGGCAGAAGCAATCGCCCGCCAACAAGCAGCCGCGATGAAACCTATCTTGGAAAAAGAAAACCGCCGCCAAAAATTATTGGCGGAGAAAGAACTGAATAAAATTAATGGTGCTGTAGAAAACGTCAACGACAATGGTGGCGATAACGGCGAAGGAGATAGTGGTGATGGTGGCGATGGCATTATCGAAAAGTCGGTAGCCGCCATTATGCACGAAAGCATGATCCCGTACAGCGAGTTCGTTATTTTGGACCGTGCTTTACCACGGGTGGAAGATGGCTTGAAACCGGTTCAGCGTCGCATTTTGTACGCAATGAATGACATGGGGTTGACGCCCGACAAACCGTTCCGCAAGTCGGCAGCGATTGTTGGTGAATGTTTGGGAAAGTACCACCCGCACGGGGATACTTCGGTGTACGACGCGATGGTGCGTTTGGCGCAACCGTTTAATATGAATATGCCGTTGGTCTCGGGGCAGGGTAACTTCGGTTCGGAAGACGGTGACCCGCCGGCGGCAATGCGTTATACCGAAGCCAAACTGGCCCCGTTGGCCTTGGAATTGATGCGGGATATTGAAAAAGACACCGTACCGTATTCGTTAACTTACGACGACCGCAACACAGAGCCCGATATTTTACCGGCTCGTTTCCCTAACTTGCTGACAAATGGAACCAGTGGTATTGCCGTTGGTTTGGCAACCAATATTCCGCCACATAATTTAGGTGAAGTAATTGACGCTCACGTAGCCTTTATTGAAAATAATAAAATTTCGTTGAAGCAGGTTCTGAAAATTATTAAGGGGCCAGATTTCCCGACCGCGGGCTGGATAACTTCGGATGACGAAATGGTGCGGGCGTACGAAACGGGACGTGGCAAAGTTGTAATGTCGGGTAAGGTGCACATTGAAGTGGATGGTGACAAGCGTAATATCGTAATTACCGAATTGCCGTACCAAGTTAACAAGGTGCAATTGCAAAAAAACATTGCCGATTTGCGCGAAAACAAGAAAGGTGATTTGCAAAACATTACCGAGATTCGCGACGAATCCGACCGTAACGGCATGCGTATTATTATTAAGTTAAAGAAAGACACCGACGCGCACAAGATTGTGGAGCAGTTGTATAAATATACGCAACTGCGGTGTAACTTTAATTTCAATATGGTGGCGATTTCGGACGGCAAACCCAAACAAATGAGTTTGTTGCAAATCATCGAGTCCTACGTTAATTACCAACGTCAAGTTATCTATAAGCGTTCAGTGTTTGAACTTAACCAAGCCAAGGAACGGGCGCACATTTTGGAAGGCTTATTGGTGGCGATTAAAAATATTGACGAAGTCATTAAAATCATTAAAACCAGTAAACACACCAGTGAAGCCCGCGAACGTTTGCAAAAACGCTTTAATTTGTCCGAACGCCAAGCCCAAGCCATTTTGGATTTACGATTGGCACGCTTAACCAATTTGGAAGTATTGAAGGTCGAAGAAGAACTGGCTGAACTGAAAAAATTGATTGAACGTTTAACCGCTATTATCGGTAGCAAAAAATTGCAATTTGAAGTGGTTAAAGACGAATTATTGGCCATTAAAAAACGCTTCAAGGTCGATCGGCGTACCAAGGTGGTCAGCAAGACCGAAGACGTGTTGGTTACCGCCGACGATGACGCGGTGCCGGTCGAAGACGTTGTGATGGCGATTACCGCCGCCGGCAACATTAAGCGCTTGGCGAAAAAACATTTTAATATGAGTAACACCGCCGCCACCAGTGGTATGCGGGAAAACGACATCAATATCGTGGCGGTGCAAACGCAAACTGATAAGTTACTGCACATCTTTACTAACTTGGGTAAATGCTATAAGTTGTATGGTGCCGATGTGCCGGAATGCCGCCTGAAAGACCGCGGTATCAGTCTGCATAAATTGTTCCCCAGCGCGGGCGAAAACGAACGTCCGATTGCCATTTATCCGGCAGTAGCCGACGCTTTACCTGAATACGATTTAGTTTGGTTGTCGAAAACAGGTATGATTAAACGCTCCAAATTTAACGACGCGTGTGGCGTAATTAAGTCGGTCTTTGACGTTTACAAGATTCGAGAAGACCGCCAAGATGAAATCGTCAACGTCCAACGCTTGCCGAAAGAACGTACCATTTTGATGATCAGTAACGTTGGTAATGTGTTGAACGCCACGACTGGCGATGTGCCGGTCCAAGGCCGTATTGCGTCGGGGGTCAAAGGTATGCAATTAGACGACAATGCGTATCTAGCGGGCATCTCGACCGCCGAAAATAGCGGTTTCGCTGTGATGATTACTAACCATGGTAATGCCAAAAAGGTTGCGATGAAAGACATCGATAAGATGGTGCGCTACCGTAAAGGCTTAACGATTGCTAACAATCTAGCCAAAGGTGAAGAAATTGTGTTCGCTGGCTTCGCGCGGGCGGGTGAAGATATTATTGTTAAAACTGCGTCCGACGAAATTCTGGTACAACCGCTGGATAAATTACCTACCACTAATCGTATGGGTAAAATGAAAAATGTTTTCGGTAAACAGGAAATTGTTGGCGGTTGGGTCCACCGTACCAACGCGGTTATGGCAGAGTGCTAATTGCCGTGGCGACGACCATTGCGCAATCGTCAATAACAAGGTCGATGTCTTTAGGCACAACGTGGTAAATTGGACGGTGCGGTTTAGTCAGTAAAGTACAAACGGGAATCCCGACCGCAATCACGGGAACGCCAAGTAAGGCTTGGTTAAGGCACGGGTTATCGCGCCCCAAGCCGCTGCCGGGAGTAATTCCGCTGGTACAAATTTGGTAATTAGTGCCAATCCGGTCTGGTTCGGCACTAACTAAACTGTCGATGACGATAACGGCGGTGGGGTGGACCAGGTCACTGATTGCTTTAATGGCATCGACCGAGTTAATTCCCGTTACACCACGAACGTTAGGCTCGAAGGTCAGTAAGTGTGGCGTAGGGGTCAACTGCCGCAGTACCTGTGGTCCCAAACTGTCGGCAACGAAACGGTCATTGCCCAAACCCACCACCAATAACCGTTCGCGGTTGGGTAATAGTGGGCGTAACGCTTTCGCCAGTTGACCAACTAGCGGGGTGTCGTCAAGGTTAGTATCGGGTTCGACGGCAAAATTTACGTAGGTGCCAACGGGCTTGCCAATCGCTTTCGCGGCAGTGGCGGTTTCTATGACCGTGGTGTGGATTGTTAAATGCGGTAAATGGCGGGTGGTTACGTGTACGCCGTCGGTGTTGGCGGGACGCCGCCGTAATAATTCGCACGCCAAATCGGAAATAATGGTCATTACGCTAATTATCGCCCAAAACAAGTACTTGTATTTAGCGAATAAGTGTGCTATAATAAATTATTATGGAAAACACGACAGCAAGCAAGCAAGCAAGCAAGCAAGCAAGCAAGTAAGCAAGCAAGCACTTTTTAACGTTAATTTGTAGTAGTTTAGTCGCCACCGTACTTGGGTTAGGTATTATCATTGGTTGTATATGTGGGTTGGTTGTCCCCAGTGCAGCGGCGGCCGACGCTGTGTTCGTCATTACCAGTGCCGAAAAGATTGGTACTATTGAATTGGGTGAATACCCGCAAACGTACGTAGGCGATGAGTTAAACAAAACATTGAATGATTTAGGCGACAGTATTAGCACTGGGAATGTATATACGTCTACGGTTGGCGGAGATAAAGGTTCTGAAACTTATGTAGTAGGTCGACAAGTTGAATATAGCGAATACCAATATCAAGGTGAGAGGTACGTCAAAGTTAATGTGCCTGATACAGCAGTTGTAAGAGATGGCGACGTGTTTAGTTCTGGAACGGAAATTCAACTAAACGCTACTTATTATTTCCGTGTGGAGCCGATAAAGTGGGATATTTTTTTGCAGGACAATCGGATAATCGCAGTTTCACAATTTTTATTAGGCTCAGTCATTTATAACTATCCTGATAAATCTAACCAGAGTTATAAAGAGTCTTATTTGCGTTATTATATTAACAATTATTTTTTACAGCAAGCACGAATTAACAATTATGTTGACAATAGAACTTATTATTCCAGCGATAATGGGAGTGATTTAGTGGGGGATATGTTAAATGATAAATTGTGGTTACCCAGTATTCATGAGATACAGATATTATATCCTTCTAATCTTGATCGAATTAAGAAAGTTAAAGACTATGTACGAGTTGGTACTAGTTCTAATGGTACTAACAAAAATGATACAGATTTCTATTTTTTGCGTACTGTTGGAAGTGCTAATAACGTGAGCAAAGTAAAGAGTACTGGTGAAGTATATACGACTGGTTGGTAATTTTCGATTGATGGGTTTGCTCCCGCGTTTGTGTTGAACGACGCGACAGCCCAATATAAAACAGAAGTTACCGCCGCAACATGTACGGCGGGCGGTTACACCGAAAGTTGGTGGGAGGTTAACGGTCAACAGTTTAATTACCAAAAGTACGACGAAACCGACGCACTGGGACACGCTTGGGGTGAGTGGACAACCGTTGACGCCCCGACTTGCACCGATGACGGAGTACAGCAACATACTTGCCGTCGTTGCGGTATAACCGAAAGTGACCCGTTGGAGACCGTTGGACACGATTACCAAACCACCATTGAGCCTGCCACCTGCACCGCACAAGGTTACACCCACCACGAATGCAGTCGCTGTCACGCCGCCTTTGACGACAATTATACCGACGTAATTCCACATACTTGGGGCGAATGGGTAACCACCCAAGCACCGACCGCGACGACCCCTGGCGCGGCGGAACGCACTTGTGCAATTTGTAGTATGACCGAGCAGAAAACTTTGCCCGCCACCGCACCCGTGACTGGTACGACCAACAAGGGCGGTGACAACAGCGGTACGGTCTGGTTAATTTTTGGTATCATTGCCGGCGGCGTGTTAGTCTTAGGCGGTGGGGCGGTCAGTTGGCTGTTCATTGCCGGACGTCAACGCAAGAAGCAAGTCGCCGCGGCGTGACGGCGGAAAACGTCGTAAAATAGCACTTGTCAAAGCGGGTAAAGGAGTGTATAATAATTCATTATGGCAAATATTAAAAGTTCGATTAAGCGTATCAGCGTCACCAAAAATAAACAGGCACAAAACAAGCCCATCAAATCTAATTTGGCGACCGAAATTAAAAAATTCCAAACTTCGGTTAACGCGGGTGAATTAAAGCACGCGCAATCGCAATTAAGTGTGGTGTTTGCGACGCTAGACGCGGCGGCGGCGGACCACGTTATCCACAAAAATAAAGCCGACCGACAAAAGGCCAAGTTATCGATGATGTTGGCGAAAGCCAGTAAGGGCAAAACCAAAACTACCAAGCCCACCACGGCGGCGAAGCCGGTAACGCCGGTAGCAAAACCCGTAGCGGCCGCGGAAAAACCAGTTGCTAAACCGACTACCAAGACCAACAAATAATTGCGGGGCGGTCAGCGACCCGCCGTTCTTTTGGGGAAAAGGAGTTAAATGTTAGAATACGCAACCACCGCTTTGGACAAGGACTTTATGACCCTGTGGTCAAAATATTTATTGACGGGCAGTATGGACCAAACCCGTTTGACGGCGCTGGCCGAATTGGGACAGGTGAACGCGGTACAGTCGTATTATTTATTCACGGACGCTAAACAAAAGAATCAAACTATTGACGGCATTGTCGACCTTTATTCGCCACATGACCTGAACCAGCAGTTGGCAATCTTAAATCGCCGGCATCGTAACCTGGTCGGCGAGTTAGACCAACTTGACGTGAACGTTGGGGCAACGGAGATCTTTAAGTACCAACGTTTATACCACCAAAATGTGATGGATTTGGTAACTATGTTTGAGCGTACGCATAATATTTTGTATCTTTGTCGGGCTAACGAAGTAGCCATCAACGATGATTACTTGAAAGACAGTGCCAAAAAACGTTTACAGGCTATAACCGACAAAGAATTAGGAAAATTGTGGAAAAAAATGAAAACCTATACCACAAACATTTACGAAACCGATGGTACGGTTACGACCGTAGAGGGCTATCACTCAACCTATGGTTTGATGGGGAAACCTTGTACCATCATAGAACACCAACCACCATTGACTTTACAATTCGCGGTGGCGAAACACAACACTTATTTTGTTAAAAACGATTATTTTCATCAGGGTGATAAGAAACTGGGTAGGGCATTATTATTTAATATTGCCAAACGCAGTTATTCAAAAGAACTGAACACTAGGGTTGCCGAATTACAAGCGTCCCAACCCAAGTTAAGTCGTTGCACGCTTAACGGGGACGCCCAAATTAGCAAGGGAGTTTTGGATAATTTACAACTTACTAATTCGGGTTTAGAAAAATAATTTAATTATTCTTCCGTCATTTTGGTAAACCAAGCCTTGAAGCGATTTTTGCCTTTGATGTTGATTACCGCCGCGTTGAAGTTGCGATTGCTTAATTTGTACAATTCTTCTGCAATCGTTTCGGGGGCCGTGCCTGTCTGTTCAGAATATTCCAAACGGCCAATGTCGTTGCTGATGCGGTAGCGGTAGGCTTTGTTGGTCGAATCTTGCTTGATGCGGTTTTCGGTAAAGTTAGTTTTAGCGGTTGGTAGGTTTACCGTTGTGACGTCAATTTTCAGTGGACTAACTTCCTTACGCAGGGCAGTGGTAAAGGTTTCCACGGCTTTTTTGCTGGCGCAATACACACTGCTGAATGCGGGGGCGGAATTCGCCATACTACACGAAACATTGATAATTTTACCTTTGCGGTGTTCACGCATAAACGGTACCGCGGCTTGGCAAGCACTGATAACGCCCAGCAAATTGGTGTTAATAACCTTAACAATGTCGGTAGTCAATAATTCTTCGACCGCGCCCGTCAGCCCGATACCCGCGTTATTGATCAACACGTCAATTTGACCTTCTTTATTGTAGACTTTACGGATGGATTCCTTAATCGCGTCAGGGTTGGACACGTCCGTGGGGATAAAGTTAATGTTATCGTCGTTACCTTTCTCGCGGGATAGGTTATACACAATGTCGGCGTACAACGAAAAGCAGTGGGCCGTCGCCAACCCAATACCCGAAGAAGCACCGGTAATAACTACTACGCGTTTGTGCCAAGTAGTAGGATCGCTTAACGCGGTAACTTCGCCTGCGACTTTCAGGGCGGTACTGGTTTCCGCTTTTTCGGAGTCCAAGCGCTGTTCCAAAACGCTTAACGCGTCGTCCAAATCTAGTGGTTCGTTAGCGGAAACTTGTTGGTATTCGGACTTATTTAATTTGAACTTATTTTTCATCTTAACCATAGTATACTACCATTAGTTAGTTTTCTCAACGGTTTTTTAATTTTTTATGGTTAATTTGACAAATTTCGCGGGGTGAATTACCATACTTTTATGGAAATATCGGTAATTGCTACCACGCATCCGGATTATAAAATTGACAAACACGAACTGGATCGTTTCGGCGGGATGGCGGCGGGGGTCTGTTACATGGCCCACGATTTTGCGACCTTACGCGGGGAAGACGAAAGTAAGACTTTCCGCCGAGCCCAGATGACCAAAGAAAATGGGCACCACAGCGTGTATGACCACGCGACCATTACTTTGTATTTGCATTGCATTCCGCGTGTGTTAGAGTGTTTGTTGGATAACGAACGTTACATGGTGTCGTCGGTAAAAAGTGGTCGTTACACTTTGCACCCGCTGCCGGATGATGAGCAAGTCGTTTACGACAAGTGGCAAGCCAAGTTTGCCGACTTAATCCGCGACCGTTACCAAGCCGAATGTCCGAGTTTTTTTACCGATAATAAAATTAAAAAATTAGCGATGGAAAACGCACGCTACGTCACCAGTTGTTTTACCATGGTTTCTATGTTACACACGGTGTCGTACCGCCAATTAAACTATCTGTACGGCTTTTTGACCGATTATGCCGCCCGCAAAGTGGCCAGCACTTTTGAAAAACGTTTACAACCATATATTAAGGATTTTATTAAACAATTGGCCGCGACGGGTTATATTGACCCGCTGTTAATGCAAAACGGCAAACAACGACAATTATCTCTGTTTACCGACCACGACGTGCAGGAATATTTCGGCGATGTGTACGCCACCAACGTGCATTGTTCTTTCGCGGTGTATATGCACCTGAACCGTCACCGCACTTTGAAGTACGCCATGCACGTACCTGCCGAACCCGCCGCCTTGGAATTTTACGTACCCGAAATTATCGCCGACCAATCGCAACTGCGACAAGAGTGGCTGGACGATTTGCACCGCTTACGCGATAATTACCCGCAAGCCATGTTGGTGCGTGCCACCGAAATGGGCAACCTGGACGACTTCATTTTGAAAGCCATTGAACGCAAATGTTCGGGCGTTATGTTGGAAACTACGCGGGTGGTGAACGGTGTCTTGAACAAGTACCAAGCCGCCTTGCAGCAAGCGGGTCACCACGGTGCCAAAGTTTTGGCGGGGATGCAACACGGCGCGCAATGTACTTTCCCTGGTTTTAAGTGTTCGCACCCGTGCGGTTTCGCGGCGGCAATTAACGAAACCCGCAAAATTTAAGTCCGTAATCCCTATAATAATCCCCAGTTTCTAGTCGCAAAATAGTGTTTGGCTATTTCAGATATCTATTGTATACAATAACTAGGGGAGAAATTATGAAAAAGAAATTTTTAAGTTTTACCTTGGCGTTCGTGTGCGTCATTGGTTGTTTGTTCTGCCTTACCGCCTGTGGTGGGGACGGCGACACAAAAAAAATGCATTGGCTTTGTGCGGTCAAAGCCGATGAAACACCAACGCAATCGTCATCACATTATTTAAATTATAACTTAACTTATGGCGAAACCCCTGATTTAACCTATAAGTTATATGGTTATTATGGTGACGACGACGTTTTCCGCGAAATTTCCCTTACCGACCCTAAACTTACCGTAAAGTATTATGCTTATTATTCTGCGGAAGAGGGCGAAAAGGAAGTAACCGCCTGGCCCAGTAATTGGGTTTCTGGTAGTTACGCGATTGAATACGTTTATGATGGTAATACTGAATTAAAATCAAGAATTACGGTTGGCGTGAATAGAGTAATAAACAGTGCTGCCTTTACCATAGCGTCGGTTGACGGTACCACCACGTGGGATACCAATGATAAACCCCACAAAGTTCGGGTTATCAACCCACAAAAACGACCGGTGCAGATGAATTGGCTTTCCAGCAATGACGGTATTTCCAGTTATCCCGCTCCGATTGAAGAAAAGGACGATACTGACGGTCACTATGCTTTGTACCTTTTTAAGAAAAATATTTACGAAAATTTTTCGGCGACTGAACGGGCAGATTATGAGTTCTTAAATAATTATTTTTATGAGGATAATAGAAGACAAGATGATCATGACGTTTATTACTATAGGCCTGATGATCCCTATTCCGTATGTGTTGGTGTCCCCGCCGGTGAATACGTTTTGGTGGCGTTGATTGACCAAACATATAACTACCTGTCGAGTGTAAGCCAAGGTTTGGCAATTACGATAACCAATAATTCGGCAACGAATGACTGAGAAAAAGCGTAAACATTAAAAACGTCCGCGGTTTAACACGGACGTTTTTAATGTTTAGTATAAAATAAACGGGGCGGTCAAGTTTGCCCGTGCGGTTACGCCAACCAAACCAAGTCTTTATGTACGCACATACAAATAATGTCCAGTAACCAAATAATGTTCCAACCAAAGAAAATTCTTAAAATGGCGAAACCGTATTGTTCACGTTGGAAACAAACGATGATGCCGAAGATACAACCCACTACGGGTAAAATTGCGATAATCAAGGACGCAATGTAATTCAAGCCGAAATATGCTCTTTGTGCCATGTTGTATTATAACGGGCATAAATAATTAACGCAAGCAATTTTCTATATTTTGTGCTTTTTTTATTTACAAAGCCCAGAAAATATGCTATAAATAAGTGTTATGCTGTTGTAGCACAGTGGTAGTGCACTGCCTTGGTAAGGCAGAGGTCACGAGTTCGAGCCTCGTCAACAGCTCCAAAGATACCCAGGTAACAACTTAAAAGGTAGGTTTTATGAAAAATGTTAAAACACTGAGTACACCGAAAGATACCTTGATCAGAATGCAAGTCGTTCATTTGGGAAAAATTTTATTTAATTTACAATTTGTTGTCGTGGCAATAATGCTGGCCAGCATTTTGACCTTTATCTTTCCGGCGATTTACTATTTAATGTTAATTTGTGCGGCCTTTCTTTCGTTATTCCTCCTGTTCGCCAATCCTACTTTTATGTCGATGTGGTCGGGTGGTGATAACCTGCTTAAGGTTGCCGATATTTTGGCACAGAGTTGGCGATACACCGTGCCAACAGTTTTTGCTTTGGCCATAGCCGCGATTGTGTGTCTAAGTTTTGATAAAAACCATAAACATCCGGCCAGAATTATCGTTTCGGTGATTGTTTGTGGTTTGGCCGGAGTGACCCTTTTGGCAAAATTAATTAATAAGGGGGGATTTTAATGAACGAAGTAGCGGTTAAACTTACCGGTCAACAAGCCCTGGATGGGGTCATGGTACAAATTGATAATCAACCAATAGCGTTTAAGAAAAATAAATTTGGCAGTTTAGTTGGCAAATACCGTACGTCCAACAACAAGATTAAAATAAGAGTGTTCCGCTTTATTGACGTGGGTGGTTTTGCCTGGTTTATTACGCAATTATTTTTCTTCTTGATTAGTATTTTTGGTATTTTTGATATTCATCAGCGGGAAAAATGTTTAATTATCGATTACGAAGCGGAAGTCGATTTGAAAGCCGATAATCAATTAACACTGCAACTTAACTTTCCGAAAGAAGATGGCAACGCCATTAACACCCAAACGGATTTATTCTGTCGCGAAATTTCCAATAAGTATTACTTAGATAGTCAAGCCAAACGCGTGTTAGGCAGATTGAAAGTGGCGAAAATATTTTTAGCATTAGCAATTGTTGTCACTACGGCGGCAATGTTGCTGATGAAAATTTAGGAGGTAAAGTATGAAAGTAATAATCAAAAATAAATTCTTTTCTTTGGGCGGTAGTTCCAGTGTAAAAGACGAAAAAGGGGAAAATGTTTTCTTTGTTAAGGGACGGCTGTTCAGTCCTACGCACGTGAAATGGGTATGTGATAAAGATAAACACAAATTGTATAAGGTACGTAATAAATGGTTTAATTTCATTAACGAAAGAGCCTATGTCTACGAAGGCCGGACCAAAGTTGCTCGGGTTAAACATCCACTCTTTGGTGGTAAGAAATTTATTATCGAAGGCTATAAAGACGAAATAATAATCGACGGTGATTTTTTTAGTGCCAAATCAACAATTATGAGAAATGGTAAACCGGTTGGCACAATCAATCGTGAATTTTCGGTAGTCAATGATACCTTTTCTTTGGAAGCCGAAGCAAACGATATGCCGTTTATGATTGCCTTGGTCATTGCTATTGATAATATCTTTGATAAAATTACTAAAACCAAGTAAATGAACGTAAAAAAAAGTCGTTAAGTGTTAACGACTTTTTTTATTGTGCTTTTTGCTTAAAACTTAAACCCGACCATAAGATTAAAGCAATTTGAATCGGGATACCCAAAAAGTATAAAGTGGCGAAATTGTCAAAACCAAGTGAAACAAAATTAAGGTGTAGTGCAAACAGCAGTGTCCAAATAAATGCCGAAACCGCCACGATAATTGGCTTATGACTGCTCCAAATTGAACAGAAAATTACGCAAATTAAACATGATAACGGTAATGCCCAAATAAACGCCATCCAGTAACTGTAATGATAGAGCAGTAATAACTGCACAAAGACAAAGGTAGCAGTAAACCAAACCATCGAAACCGACAATAAAACAATTATTATTTTGTTGCGGGTCATGGCTCGGCGTTTTTTTATGCCGGCGTCGTAGTTTTGTTTGATCGTACTGTCGTCTAGGGGTTTACGGCATAAAGTATCCAACGTTACGTTGTAAAAGTTACTGAGTGTAATTAAAGTGTCAAGGTCGGGCACGGTGTCGCCATTTTCCCATTTGGAAATCGATTTATCAGAGTAACTAAGAATTTCCGCCAATTCCAGTTGCGTTAACTTTTCGGCTTTACGCAAAGTTGTTAAATTGGTTGCCAAAATACTTTTTTCGCCGGTCATAAGCCTATTGTAGCCGATAAATAAGGTACTGTAAAGGGCTATTCTCGAATCATGAGAGTCGATAAAAGAAAATTCTCACGCGAGAATTAAAAGATTATCGCGTTTTAGGGCGTATTCTCTTGGATGAAGACATTATTTAAGGTATGGTTAATTATCATAAGGAGCAAAAAGTAATGAATAAACCAATGATCCCCATTTTCTTTGCTTGTGACAACGCCTATATCCCGTTTTTGGCGGTAGCGTTGCAATCTTTGGAAAAGAACGCCAGTCGTAATTATCGTTACGCCATTAAGATTTTACACGTGAACAGTATTACCGACGCCAATATGACCAAAATCATCAATAAGTACAAGGTAGATGTTTTCGACATTGAATTTGTTGACATTACGGACGCGGTTAAGCGGTTTAACGACAAGTTCTACGTACGGGATTATTATTCCAAGGCGACATATTACCGTTTGTTTATCCCGAACCTTTACCCACAATACAAGAAAGCGTTGTATTTAGACAGCGATATAGTGGTACTGGGGGACGTGTCGCGTTTATATCATACGCCATTAGGGCGTAATTTGGTTGGTGCCATTACCGACGAAGCGGTGCAAAATTTCCCGGATTTATGCGACTATGTGGTGTCACGGGTGGGGGTAAAAACGTCCAAGCATTATTTTAATGCGGGGGTTTTGTTAATGAATTTACGACGTTTGCGTGAAATTGATTTGGAAAAAGTATTTTTGAATTTGGTTGACCGTGTGACTTTTGAAGTTGCCCAAGACCAAGATTACTTGAACGTCATTTGCCATGACCAAGTCAAGTACATCACTGCGTGCTGGGACAAAATGCCGTTTCCTAATCCGCAAGTTAGAGAAAAGAATATCAAATTATTGCATTTTAATTTAGACCAAAAACCGTGGCAGAAGGATGGTATATTGTACGAGCAATATTTCTGGGAATACGCGCGACAAACCGAATATTACGATGAGATTATGGTGCATCGTAAAAACTACTCGGCGGAACAAGTGGCGATGGCTCAATCCCAAACAGTAAATTTGATTGCTAAAGCCAAAGCCGAAGCCGATGACACCGCGGAATGCCAACGGATTGCCCAAATTGTCAAAGAAGTTTGCCAATACCGGGCAGTTGAATAAACCAAAGGAGCAGAACAGATGAAATTAAGCATTGACATTTTGAAGGAAGACCCCCAAGAACTGGCCGAATACCAAGCGATGATGGTGGCCGACGAAAAGGCAGGTAATTTTACGCACGACCACGACGTGGTCGACCCGAATACTTACGACCCAGTTGACGAAAACTTCCCCTATATTCGCCGTGGTTTTAAGTGGTGGTGGAAGCAACACTTTTGGGGCATGGTCGTCCGTTTATATAGTCGCAAAATTAATCGCGAGTTATTGAACCTAAAAGTGGAAGGTCGGGGAAACTTGCGGGGCGTGAAGGCGGCGATTGTGACCTGCAATCACATCAGCAAAGTTGACAGTTTCGCGGTGCGGGGTGCGTTACGGTCGGACGTAATGTACGTTGGCGCCGAGTGGAACAACTGGCGGGGCTACATGGGCGAATTGGCCCGCAATACGGGCTACATTGCGTTGCCCAGTTCGATGAAACTTTCGTTAATGCGTAACTTTACTAACGCCATCAAATATTATTTGGGTAAGGGCAAAAAGATTTTAATTTACCCCGAGCAAGCAATGTGGCGCGAATACCGCAAACCACGACCGTTACGTCCGGGGGCGTTCCATTATGCGGTGCAAAACAACGTCCCGATTATCCCCATGTTTATTACGATTAAGGACAAACCGCAAATGGTTGATGCTAACGGTAAGGCCAACTTCGGGGACTATACTATTCACATTTTGCCGCCAATTTATCCCGACCCCGAATTATCGGTGAAAGATAACGAGCAACAAATGCAAACCAAAAACGCCCAAACGTGGCGCGAAGTTTACGAACGGGTTTACCAAAAGCCATTGGTTTACGAAAAGTAAATAATCTCACCAAAATTTTCTACTTTTTTCGCAAAGGGTATTGATTTCGCCACTAACATAGTGTATCCATGTTAGCATGGATAAAAAGAATAAACAAAAATTAAAAGCATTAAATATGAAAAAAGGGGTAAATGATTTAAAAAATTCGGAACTTATTTCCGTTGCGGCACAGGGTGTTGCTAAAGGTATGGCGCTGTCGGCGACTATTGGGTTGGTTAGTGGTGTGGCTGCGTCAGTTTTGGATATTAACATACAGTAAAAAGCCCGCTTTTAGCTAAGCCATTTTGACTGCCGGAACGAAGCGACAGCACTTGTAGCAAGACAAGCACACGCCTAAGTGCCAAAAATGTTTACATTATAATTTTATTATGCTATAAAATTTTTGCTCAAACATAACAATAAAGAATAATTTAGCGAGGTAATGATGAATTTTGCTATTGCAAATAAAAACGGCATTATTTGTGCGGTTGTAGATAACGATGAACAAGTTATTTATGACGAGCAATCTGCTTTGGATTTGTTAATAAATGCAAAACATAAGGCCGGAACGAAAAATATAATTATTGACAAAAATTTGATTAGAGAAGATTTTTTCATTTTGAGTACGGGACTTGCCGGTGCAATTTTGCAAAAATTTATAAACTATGGTGGCAGAATTGCAATTTTCGGCGATTTTTCAAAATATACAAGTAAGCCACTAAAAGATTTTATTTATGAAAGCAATAAAGGCAAAAATATTTTTTTCGTTTCAACAAAAGAAGAAGCAATTATAAAATTGTGTAAATGAATTACAATGCCGAGCGGATAAAAACAGGTGAGATTATTTAATCTCACCTGTTTTGTAGTTGTGAAGATTAATGCCCTTGGTTGGACTTTTTATGTTTATAGTTATTACTCTGTGTCCAAGGCTTTGTAGATGTTAAGTATGGTGTTCGGGTTGTCTTGTTCCAGTTGGCGGAGCAGTTCTTTAGTGGCTTGGCGTTTGCCGGTTTTGCCGCATTGACCCAGTGGGCAACCGCAATGAATAAAGTGTAAGTCGTTCGCGTCGCGCCAGTTGGCAATATCTCGTTCGCGTACTAAACAAAACGGACGGATTAGTTGCATGCCGGTAAAGTTTTTGCTGTCCAATTTTGGTGGCATCGTTTTGATTTTCGCGTTGTAAAACAAGTTCATCACGACCGTTTCGGCAATGTCGTCCAAGTGGTGTGCCAAGGCAATTTTGTTACACCCGCGTTTTTGGGCTTCGGCGTATAGGTAGCCGCGACGCATGCGGGCACAAAGGTAGCACGGTGAACCGCCCGCGGTGGTAACGACCTTAAAAATCGGTGACGGAAAAATTTCCAACGGAATACCTAATTGTTTGGCGGTGTTTTTGACGGTGGTCAGGTCTTGTTCACTGTAACCCGGGTTCATGCACAAGAAAACCACGGAAAAGTTTTCGCGGTGGGCAAGTTTACTTTGACGGGACAGTTCTTGTAAACACAAAGCCAAGGCAAAACTGTCTTTACCGCCAGAAACGCAAACCGCAATTTTGTCGCCGTCCGCGATTAAATGGTACTTGTCAATCGCTCGAATAAAAGGGGGCCACAAGTGGTGGTTTTTAGAAATAGATTTCATACTTCTTAACAATATTACGCTTGGCCCGCAGTTTCATGTCTTTGGCGGAAACATTGGTGCTTAAACGACCTTTGGTAACATCAATTTCAAGCGTGTCGCCCATTTGTACGTTGGCAAAGTCTTGGTTATCAAAACCGTGCGGGGTAATATTGGCCACCGTTAATACGGGGGTAGTGGCACAGTAACCATCAGTAATTAAGGCGATGTCGCTGGCTTTGTTCATCGCCATTATGGTTTTAGCAATAATAGAAACATCGCAGTGTAAACAGTTTTGCAAAACGATGACTCCATTATCAATCGCATTGGAAGTTAGCGCCATTAACGCGTCGGTTAGACTGCGGTAAACCCACGCTTGACCAGTGGTTGTTAGGGGGGCAGTATCGGCGGAGACCACATAGGCTTCGTTTGCTAAATTGCCTTTTAACGATGGGAACAAGCCCGCGGGAATTTTTAAGTCAATCATGGTTAGTAATTGGGAAAATTGCAAAACGCCCGTAATGTTACCGCCGTTGGCTTGGTATTGCGCCAAGTTCTCGGTTAAGGTACGTTTACTAATTAAGCGTTTGGTGGTGATAATGTCATCGGCCCGTTCTTTGGCAGCAACACCGGTAGCAACGGCAAAATCCAAAGTCGCACCTTGGTTAACTACCAGTTTACTGGCACCGGGCAAGGTTAAGCCGAACGCTTCTGCCAGTTGCCAAAAGGATAAAGTTAAAGTATCCGACGGGGCAGTGCCGACTTGACGCGCCGCTGTGGTAATTAAATGGTCAAGATCAGTTGCCTTAATCTCGCGGGTAGCAACTTTGCCCGCCGCCATTAACATGGTTTCGTCGTAAGTCGGATTGATACCCACGGGCATTAACAATACTGGGCAGTTACAGCGGGTGCAACCCTCCAAAATCCCCAGTCCCATGACGCTGTTGTCAATTACTGCAACTACGCAGTCTAACAAGTTGGTACGGGCAAGTGCTTCCACACTCTTGGCCACAAAGTCCGTGTAATTGCGGGTGTACTTGGCGGTAGCCGGTGTTAAACGCTTAACGTAGTCAAAGTTTTCAAGATTAAACGTTAATGGTACAGCATTCTCCTTACGGACACCAAAAGCCAAATTCTCCATAATTTTGCGGGTACCATTTTGGACACAATCAATGATGCCAATCACCAAGACATTGTTTTCACCTTGGATCGTGACGCCAGACGCTGCTAAATCCGCCAGTTTTAATAATTTAGTACTTTTATCGTATGAGCGTAAATTCATACCCATATTATAACATAGGCGTTTCTTTCCCTGCAAGGTAATTGTTGATATAATTGATTAAATCATGTCCCAATTCGGCTTCCAAAGTGCTAATCAACGTGTAACTATCCCCAAATTGGAAACAATGAGCGGCGGCAAACTTACCTAACGCATGGTTAAGGTTTTTATGGCCGACCATGGTGGTAATATTGTAAAACAACAACATGCCACGGGCGTAAGTGTTAACGGTGTATTCGGACGACGATTTATACCCCAGCAAGCCTAGCAGCATCTGTCGAGTGTAGGGAACTTTATATTCGTCCATAATATTTTCAAACATTTTAATCGTGTTCAAATTATCTTCAGCGGTGGCGGTTAAGGTCTTTCCGTACTGCGGGTGGTCCTCAAAGAAGGCGGCGGTACTGTATTCAGCCAAACCTTCGTCGATCCACGCCGTTGCGTTTTGGTTATTACCGACCAGTCCGTACCACCATTGGTGCGCAATTTCGTGCACGATAACGGTTTGATATTGTAATTGATCAGTAACGTCTAAGGAAATGTAAACTAAGGCTCCGTATTCCATACCGCCGTGTAAAAAGTCGGTTTGCACTACGGCTAAGGTTGAGTAGGGGTAGTCAATAAATTGCCCCGAAAAGTACGCTAGGGCATTGCTGGCCGTGTAAAGACTGATTTCCGGAATGGGGTCGTTTAAGTAGTAATAATTAACCATCGTATCACCGACCGCACGGGAAATAACGTTGAAATCACGGGACAAAACTATGGCAAAGTCACGGAGCAGGTAACCACGGTAATGGTTGTCGCCAACTTGCTCCCCACTGGCGGCAACTATGTAACCGGCGGGGGCGTGAAAAGTTACGTCGAAGTTATAGGCTTCGTTATAAAAGGGGTCGCCATTACTGCTGTACGGGTAAATATCCCAATCGTTATCGTAAACTACGGGGATAGCGTAGAAGTTCCCTAAATTGACCGTGTTTTTGGTATACCCCAATCGGTGTTTAACGTTAGGTAATTTAATGGTGTATTCCAAAGTGATATCAACGCTTTGTTCCGGAGATAATGCTTTGGTCAGCGGTACCGTAACCACGGTGTTGTCAGTTTCACCAAGAATAGTATGAGGGGTGGTGACCTTAACGTACCCCGCATCAAAATCGTTAGGGTAGGCGCGACTAATTTCGTTTTTGGCTACTGCTGGGTAACGGGCGTCTTTTTGGTAGGCGTTGGCGTACAAATAAAACTTAACGGCACTTAAACTGCGGTTAGTGTGGTTGCGGTAGGTGGTAACTTGCTTAACCGCCAAAGTGTGGTTGTTTTCGCTGTAATGGCAATCTAAATTGATGGTGCCGGCGTCTTGGGCCGCAGTCTGCAAAGCGGTTAAGTACACTGTGGGTTGGGTTAATTTACCCAAGCCAACTACACTTAAAACAATCGCGACGGTTAAGACACAGGCAATCACCAAAGCCCAAATTTTACGTTGCCACTTGCTCATAATCAATCTTATTACGCGAAGCGCAGGAAAAAGACTTTGACATTTCGACAAATACTGCTTTACACTTTATTCCGTTATGGCGAAATATATTTTTGTAACGGGCGGGGTTGTTTCGGGTTTAGGTAAGGGCATCACCGCGGCCAGTTTGGGTAAATTATTGCGATTGCGTGGTTACCGTGTATCGGTACAAAAAATTGATCCTTATTTGAATATTGACCCTGGTACGATGAGCCCCTACGAACATGGTGAGGTTTTTGTCACTGACGACGGAGCGGAAACCGATTTGGATATTGGCCACTATGAACGTTTTCTTGATATTAACTGTAGTCGCAAGTCGGGCATTACGACGGGGCAAATTTATTCCAAAATTTTTGCTAAAGAACGTCGTGGCGATTACTTGGGACATACTGTACAGATTGTGCCACACGTAACCAACGAAATCAAAAATTACATGCGTGAAATTGGCGAAGGACAGGATATTGTCATTATCGAAATTGGTGGTACGGTTGGCGATATTGAACAGTCAGTTTACATTGAAGCCATTCGCCAATTCCGACGTGAATTAGGCATCGGTAACAGTGTGTCAATCCACGTAACATTGATTCCTTATATTGCGTCCAGCGGCGAAATCAAAACTAAACCCACCCAAAACAGCGTTAAAGACTTGCAACAGTTGGGTGTTTTCGCTGATGTTTTGGTTTGCCGTACCACGGCGGGCATTGAACTTGGCCAAGAGCACCGTGATAAGATCGCCATGTTCTGTGGTTTGGAAAATCAAGAAGATGTTATTCACAACCGTGACTGCCGCACAATTTACGAAGTGCCGTTGATGTTCGCTAAACAAAAATTTGACCAAATCGTCTTAAAGAAACTAAATCTAAAATTGAACAAATGCGATTTAAGCGAGTGGCAAAAAATCGTCGATAAACTGTGTGACGACCATTTACCCGAAGTTACGGTGGCGATTGTGGGCAAATACGTAGCGGTGGCGGATGCCTACATCAGCGTCACCGAAGCATTAAAACACGCGGGAATTGCTAACAATGTCCGTACCAAGGTCAAGTTGGTTCCGGCGGAGAGCATTGAACAAGACGGCGCGGCGCATTGGTTAAGCGATGTGCAAGGAATTTTGGTACCCGGTGGTTTTGGCTACCGTGGTGTGGAAGGTAAAATCGCCGCCATTAAGTACGCTCGCGAAAACAAAATTCCTTTCTTGGGCATCTGTTTGGGTATGCAAGCGGCGGTGATTGAATTTGCGCGTGATGTTTGTGGGCTACGTGACGCGAACAGTACCGAATTTGTGGAAAAATTACCGTACCCAGTGATTGATATTATTGAGGACCAAAAAAACATTGCGACCAAAGGCGGAACGATGCGGTTAGGTTTATATGACTGTGCCATTAAGCCCAACACCTTGGCGGCAAAATTGTATAGCAAAGCCAACATTAAGGAACGTCATCGCCACCGTTACGAATTTAACAACGCCTTCCGTGAACAACTGGAACAAGCAGGGCTGGTGTTCAGTGGCATTAACCCGCAAGCCAATTTGGTAGAAATTATCGAGTTACCCAATCACCCCTTCTTTATTGCTTGCCAATGTCACCCCGAATTGCTGTCGCGCCCCAATCGTCCGCACCCGTTGTTCAAGGGTTTAATTGCCGCAGCCATCCAGAAGTAATTTATCCGCCAACAAAGCAATAAACTCACCGTTGGTTGGTCGGTCATTTTTGGTAAAGATTTTACTGCCAAATAAATTGTTGATGCTGTCAATTTTACCACGATTCCAACAGACTTCAATTGCGTGACGAATGGCACGTTCAACCTTGCTGGCGGTTGTGTCGAATTGTTTAGCAACATCAGGGTAGAGCCTTTTCGTGATTGAAGAAATAATCTCGGTATCCGCGATACACAATTTAATCGCGGTGCGTAAGTATTGGTAACCTTTAATGTGTGGCGGAATGCCGATGGTGACAAAAATATTAGAAATCTTTTTATCGAGTTCTGATGGTACAATTTTTGCGGGTTGCAAAAATTCGTTCAAGACGGTTACCGCCCGTTGCTCTTTCTCCTTAAAAAGTGACAAGATTAACTCTTGTAATTCATCCCGTGTCATTTGCGACAAAGTGAATTGCGCTTGTGTGATTGCGTTACTGTTGTTCATAAAAACATTTTCCCCCATTTTATTTGTCGAGTTACGACGTAATAAAAAACATTTTGTCGAATAATCACGAAATATCCAAACGAAAGCAATATACAGATTTATACATTTTTCTTTACTTTTGTTGTTGACATATTACTTAATTGGGAATATATATTGTACAATATGGCAGAACAATACATTAAATGTCCTAAATGTGACTTAAATTACTGCACAAAAAAAGAAAAAATTTGTGCCAGTTGCAAACAAAAAATGAAAACCATTTCTACCAACCTGTTAGACTCGGGGAAAGTGGCAGAATTGGGCTTGTGTCCCATCTGTAAAGTTAACTACATTACCGAAGACGAAACTGTTTGTTCGACTTGCTACGCCGATACCGATTTAACCGACGACGAAATTATGGCTATGTATGGGGAAAAGGAAAGTGTGGACGACGATGATGACGATGACACCGGTGACGATGAGGGTTTGAATCCCGTCGATGACGACGATTTGACGTTAGCGGAAGACGATGATCTGGAATTACTGAATGTCGCGGGCATTGATAACGAAGACGACGATGAATTGAGCGAAGACGATGACGAAGATATGGTTGATCCGTTGGAAGAAGATTTTGACGATGACGACGAATTAGACGATGATGACTTTGATTTAGATGATGAAGACGACGATGACGATGATGATGAAGACAAAGATTGACGATTAGGCTGGCGTGCCGGGCACAGTGGTTTGGTTGCTGGCTGGAGTTTTGTCTTTTTTCTGGCGGTGAGTAATTTTAGCAAACCAGTTTTCAATTTGCGTTTGGTATTTACAAAACAACAAAAATAAAATTCCCAAGACAATAAAAATAGTAACCCACACGGGGATGCCCCAGCCACTAAACGGAATTATCGAACCCGTTCCCAAAAAGCAAACGGTGGCGATATATAATGGTTTGGCGATTAGCATGGTAAAAATAAAGAACGAGAATCTCATGCTGGTTAAACCCGCCACAATACACAAAATGTCATCAGGGAAAAAGGGTAATACCTGCATAATTAGGAACAGTAAGTTTCCTTTATTACCCAGTTGGCGTAAATATTTTTCGGTGGCTTCTTTACCGATGCACCACACAACTGCTTTTTGTCCAAAAATGCGCCCCAGATAAAAACAGATAACCGAGCCAACCACGGCCGTGGTGTAAGTTAGAAAAAAGGTTTGCCAAGGCCCGAAAATGGCAATGCCGGCTAAAATGATTAAGAACCCAGGCAGTGGTAAAACGATGACGTCTAGTAATTTTAACACAATGAATACAACGTACGCCCAACCGCCCGTTTGTAAAATTAAGTCTTTAATACTGTTTAGGTCGGACAAGTCGTCAAACAATCCGCACCAATGCAAAACGGCCAAAGCACCGATAATGATAAAAGTTAGTACGTTAAAAACAAATAAACTGCGGGCCCACGCTTGGCGTTTGATGATTAGACAAATTATGGAACCAAAAGTAAAAGTGACGCAACACACGTAGCCCAAAACTTGCAGGTACCATTCGACGCGGTTAAGACACACGAGCAGGGCGGCAATCATCGTGGCCAGTAGTAGCAAATTAACAACAACCAGCCACCAGTTTTTTTTCAAGCGGACACCTCGGTAGTGGTGGATTGTTTTAAGGCATGTAAGGCTTTAACATTGCGAATCGTGTATAAAGTTAATGTCATTAACATCAACACGTCACAAATTATCAATAAGGTTGCCGACCAAGCATCAGGGATGTTTGTCCAAACTACATGCACTAACATAGTAAAGTACAAAAAGAAGGTGGTAACTTTGCCGTGCCATTGGGCGCTATAAGTAGTACCAGTCTTCTTAATAATGATTAAGCCCTCAATGCCCAAAATGGTTTCTTTAATTAAAAACATAATCAGGATAATAAAGACAACCGGACTGAATACGCATAAGCTGATGATAATGGCCAATAAAGTTAACTTATCGGCGATCGGGTCCAAGGCCTTACCCAAGGGGCTAACCATGTTAAAATGACGAGCGATAAAGCCATCGACGACATCGGTTAATCCCGAAAGAATAATTAGGCCTGCTGTCCAATAAACGGCTCCGGAAAAAAACGCCCACAGAATGAACGGGATTAAAATAATCCGCAGGCAGGATAAAACATTAGGAATGGTGAAAATCTGTTTTTTGTTCATTGGTAAAACACCTCTCTATAATATGCCCAATTATTGACGGATTGGCAAGTAACCGTGTATAAATTCTTTTTCTTGTAACACAAAATGGTAGAACGGTGACTCAGTTAAAAAAATCGTAATTAGGTGCCGAACAGCAAAATTTACTTAATTTGCAACCTGCAGTTTACCTTTAGAAACCGCAAGTTGGTTGTTTGGTTATGAAAAAAAATGTATGCTGATGATATTATAAATGTCGAGGAGGTTAAAATGACATTAGGTGAAAAATTAGCCAAGGCGCGTAAAGAAAACAACATAACCCAAGAGGAACTGGCCGATACTTTGGGGGTAACGCGACAGTCAATCAGTAAATGGGAATCAGACTTGGCTTACCCAGAAACTGATAAACTCATTAAAATGAGTAACTTATTTGGTTGTTCACTGGATTACTTGCTTAAAGAAAAGGCAACTACGCAAGCAACATCTTTTAATCAAGATATTACCGAAAAAAGGGCGGTTTCGGTTGAAGATGCTAAACGTTTTTTAACGGCTCAACGACGGACTACCGTCCCGATGGCCATTGCTACTGTTTTATGCATTCTTTCGCCATTGTGTTTAATGTTGCTCGCGGGGTTTGCGGATGTGGGAAAATATGGAATCAGTATGGAATTAGCGTGTGGCGTTGGTCTGTCTGTAATGCTGTTAATGGTAGCTTCGGCGGTGGGAATTTTTATTTTTAGTGGCAAATACGGTAAGGATTTTGCCTTTTTACAAACTGATGAGATAATTGTGTCGCGCGAGTTAGCAACTTTCGTACAGGCCCAAAAACAGGCTTTTTATAATAAGTACCTCGCGGCCAATCTCTGCGGCAGTGTATTGTGCATTTTGTCAATGGTTCCATTGTTTATGGGAATTTGGTTGTTTAAGAATGAACCACTGATGATATTAGTTATGGTTTGTATAATGCTGGTTCTGGTTGCCATCGCCGTGTTCGCTTTTGTTAGTGTTGGTATTCGTTGGGCCGGTTACCATAAATTGTTGCAGACAGGACAATTTACTCCCGAACAAAAGCGTAAAAGTAAACTTATGCAAACGGTCACTTCCATTTATTGGTTGGTAATTACGGCTTTGTTTCTGTTAATCAGTTTTACTACCGAAAGATGGGACTTGACTTGGTTACTTTGGGCCGTGGCGGGAGTTTTGTATCCGGCTTTGGTGGCGGTACTGAATATTAAACGTTAACATAAAGTAGCCCGTTTATATAAAAAATGGTATCGTGGTAACCACGACACCATTTGCGGATTCTGGCGCTCTGGATAGGATTCGAACCTATGACCGATCGGTTAACAGCCGATTGCTCTACCGCTGAGCTACCAGAGCAGAACACCAAGCGAATAACTGTATTATAACTGATAATCGTAATTTGTCAAATACGAAATTGTAAAAAATTTGACGGCAGACGCCAAAAATAGTAAAATAATCGTTATGAACCGAACAACCATTTTAGAATTGAAAAGCAACAAAGATTTTTATATTGGCAAGGACGTTTTAGTTAGTGGTTGGGTAAAAAACTTTCGTGAATCCAAAGCTACTTCTTTTTTGGAAATCAGCGATGGTAGTACCTTCAAACCCCTGCAAATTGTAATTCAAAAGGAAGGTAATAACAAAATTGATGCCACGATGGTTAACCAAGCGCTACAACTGGGGGTAGCGGTTGCGGTGCACGGGGTAGTGGTTTCCGCCTATAACAATGCCGATGACGCCGAAATTAACGCCACTAAACTGGCAATTATTGGTCACTGTGCCGCCGATTACCCGATTCAAAAGAAAAAAACCAGTTTGGATTTCTTGCGTACTATTCCGCATTTGCGGATGCGTACCAATACCTTTACGGCTATGTTAAGGGTGCGCAATGCGTTAGCGATGGCTATACATGATTTTTTCCAAAACAACAATTTCTTGTATGTGCATACGCCCATTATCACGGGGGGAGATGCCGAAGGGGCGGGTGAGGCGTTCCGTGTCGTGGCACCGGATTACCCTGGTGACTTTTTTGGGGCACCGGCCAGTTTGACCGTATCTGGACAGTTAGAGGCCGAAGAGGCGGCGATGGCGTTAGGGCGGGTTTACACCTTTGGCCCAACTTTTCGTGCCGAAAATTCAAATACTACGCGTCACGTGGCCGAGTTTTGGATGATTGAGGCCGAAGCCGCCTTTATGGATTTGGACGCCATTATGGACAATGCTAGTGCGATGATTAAACACGTGATCACTTACGTGTTACAACATTGTCCGACGGAAATGGCGTTCTTTGATAGTTTCTACGAAAAAGGCTTGGTGGCCAAATTACAAGCGGTAGCGGCTAATGCGTTCGCGCGGGTTGATTACACCGAAGCCATTACTATTTTACAAAAGTCGGGTAAAACGTTTAAATATCCCGTCAGTTGGGGCATGGATTTGCAAACCGAACACGAACGCTATTTGACCGATGAATATTTCAAAAAGCCGGTATTCGTGGTGAACTACCCGTGTGGTGTTAAGGCGTTCTACATGAAACAAAACGCTGATGGCAAGACAGTAGCGGCGACCGATTTATTGGTGCCGGGCATCGGGGAAATCATCGGTTGCAGCGAAAGGGAAACGGACTACGACAAATTAGTGGCGGTTATGCAAGCCCGTGGCATGAACTTGGCAAACTACGAACATTACTTGGCGTTGCGTAAGTACGGTTCGGTGACGCACAGTGGTTATGGTTTGGGGCTAGAAAGAATGTTAATGTACCTGACCGGTATTACTAACATTCGTGACGTGCAACTGCACCCCCGCGCCGTGGGAGAATTACGCTGATGAAACGTACCTATATTAAAGACGTTAAGCCGGGTAAGGTTAAAATCGCGGGGTTTGTGGAAAACCTGCGCAACAAAGCAACTATGCAATTCATTGTTTTACGGGACGTAACCGGTAAAATACAGATCACGGTCGAAAAGGCCAAGTTGCCCGCATTGGCTGCTATTATTGACGGAGTGACCGTGGAAAGTGTCTTAACCGTGGAAGGGGAAGCGGTTAAGAATGATTACGTTAAATTGGGTGGTATGGAAATTATCCCAACCAAGGTTACGCTTAACAGTATTGCTGACACCTTACCGATTGATAAAGAGAGTGGTTTAGATTTGCGGTTAGATTATCGCTGGTTGGATTTACGCGACCCTAATAAGGCGTTAATTTTCAAAGTGCAAACCGCGTTAGAACACCACGCCGTTACGTGGTTTATTAACCACGGCTTTATTGGTATTCACACGCCTAAAATAACTGCTATCTCTAGTGAGGGCGGTAGCGAAGTGTTCGCCATCAAAAATTATTTTGGCGAAAAAGCTTACCTGACGCAAAGTCCGCAGTTATACAAACAAATGAGCATGATGGCCGGTTTTGACCGTACTTTTGAAATCGGTGAATGTTATCGTGCCGAAAGCAGTTTTACTTCGCGCCACGCTACCGAATTTACCGCTATCGATGTGGAAGTGTCACACATTGATGACCACCACGACGTGATGGATATTGAAGAAGAATTGCTACGCTATGTCTTTACCCAGTTACATAAAGAATTTGGTGACTTAATTGCGGTGCCTACCGTAAAATTTCCACGCTTAAAATTGACCGAAGTTTACGACATTTTGCGTGACGAAATGCACTACACAATGCCTAAGGCTGCCCAAGGCGACATTGATCCCGACGGGGAACGTTTAATTGGTGAATACGTTAAGGCTAAATACGGTTCGGATTTTGTTTTTATTACTGATTATCCGCATGCGGCACGCGCGTTCTATACGTTGGGCGATAACTCGTTTGATTTATTGTACAAAGGCGTGGAAATTACCAGTGGTGCCCAACGGGAACACCGTTACGACCAACTGCGGCAGAACATTATTGACAAAGGAATCAACCCCGACCATATGGCAGAGTATTTGGCATTTTTCCGCTACGGTGTGCCAACGCATGGTGGTTTTGCAATCGGCTTGGCGCGGTTAATGGCGCGGCTGTTGGATTTGCCGACCGTTAAAGAAAGTACCTTCATTTTCCGCGGCCCTACCCGATTAAAACCGTAATTTAGGAATATTTCTTGCTTTTGACCGGTAAATAGATTATAATATAACCATGGGGAATATGGAACAAAACGATCAACAAGCGTTATTAAATACCTTGGCGGGCAAAGAGCCCAAATTAAGGGAAGGCATTAACGCAATCTTGAGTGATAAATTAAGGTTCGATTCGTTGGACCGCGCCATCACGAATTTGAAAAACGCCCAAAACGATACGAACTTGGGTAGTGTTGAAGCGGCTTTACAAACGGCGATGACTCGCATCCGCGAACTAAACGAAACGAACAAAAGTGACATTCCTGACGAAAAAGCCACGCTTTATTTGTATACGTTACAAAATTTAACCCAATGCTTGGGCACTTGGCAATTTAACAATGGTAACGAAAACCATTACACGCCGCAAATTATTAAAAAGTACAATACTTTAATGACCCAGTCAGCCGCGATGGGGTTAGATACCGCGGTCATTAACGACAAATGTTTTGCGCACCAATACCAAGTAGCGAATGATCCGTATTTGGCGAAGTTTGAGTTGTTAGACCACAACAAAATGGACGTGATGTTGAATGGTATTGAACGCATCCAAAACGGACAACTGTTAGCTATGGATAAACAAGCCATTAAGGACGATTTGAATGCACCTGAAAAAGAAACTAAAAACGGTGAGATTGATCACGGAGCAGTTGAACTGCGGGCCATCAAAGAACAAAATTTGGATCAGTTGATTGCTGATATGACCGCCCGCTGGGGTGATGAACACATGGCTTTAACTTATATTAACAAAAACGTTAACACTTTCTTCCATATGATTGGAATCAGTACTAATCATCACGATCAAGAATCGCAAAAAGCCTTTGCGACGGCGATTGTCAAACGCTTGGCCGAACACCAAAAAATGCAAGGTGCCGAGACTGCGCCAACTACAAAAACCGTGGGTACGGTAAAATAAGGAGGAAATGATGGAAAACGAAATGCAAAATCAACAAACACAAGATTGGAATTTGAAAGGTTTTAACCTTGACCTGTTGAACGGGGGTGAACAAATCATTTTGGCACATAAACAGGTTTCGCCACAAGACCATTTGGTGGTGGCGGCCAGTGCTCAAGAAAAACCAGCGAAATTAAAGTGTTTCAAACTGACACACTTGGATGGTGAAAAGTACCACGCAACCGAATACGTCAGTCCCGAAAAAATTGCCGAGTTTTCCCGACTGATGATGGGCGAAGATAAACAACAATAATTAAAAACCCCGTTAACTGCGGGGTTTTATTAGGCAGTGTGGCCGTCAAGTCCGTTGGTAAAGAAAGGCAAATTGATCATTGCAGATAATCTAAAATGTCGTCATGAACTAAAGCGTTGGAGCAGAGTATGGTGTCCTTAACTTTTCTGGGGTTACCAACAAGATTGGTAACTTTTCCGCTGGCTTCACTGACAAACAATCTCCCGGCGGTTGAACCTAAGCTCTTTGAGGTTCTTAAATTGATCATGGCCTCAATTTTGCCACTGGCCACCCAGCAAGTGGCCACAGAAGAAGATCCCGCAATACGTAAGCCGCGTATTTTTGGAAATATACGGCGGATAAATTTTAAGGATTGTTCAATTTCCTCAGCAGTGTGCTTAGCACCTAAACAAATCATAACAACACAATCATCAAGAGCCGTTTTGGTCGAAACTCGTAACTTTTTGCCATTACAATAAGCACCTTGCCCTTTAATGGCCGTGTACAACTCGTCGAATTGGGGTAAATAAGTAACCCCTAAAATAGTTTCACCATTTTTTTGTAGTGCGACAACTATGCCATATTCGGGTAATCCAGCGGCAAAATTTATTGTACCGTCGATCGGATCAATAATCCAACAATAGGCATCGCCATCACATTTTTTATTGATACTGCCATTTTCTTCGGCCATAAACGAGTGAGTTGGGTAAAGGGCAGATAATTCTTTAATGATGTTCGCTTCCATAAAAAGATCAATATCCGTCACAATATCGTTGCCCTCTTTTTTATTGACCGTCTTTATTGCTTTGGTTTGACTATAATATTTTTTAATTATTGCAACAACTTGCTGGATTGCTAGTTCGGGATTAAAATTTTTCATAGGTTAATGGTAGCAAAAATTTATTTTTTTGACAAATTGTTAGCGATATGACAATGCCAATGTTCGTGTATTTTTCCCCTTGCTATGGACTTTCAGTGGTATTTGTTTTATAATTTCGGTAATGGAAAATGATGAGATTACTAAAAAAAATAATGAATTATTGGCGGAACTGCAAAAATGTACGGCTGGTTCTCCGGAGTACCAGAGGCTTGTTGCGGCGATCGTCGAAAATAACGTGCCCCTAGTGTACTACATTGCCAATAGGGGTTTTCTCGATAGGCGATATGCGTCTGACTGCGACGATTTAATCGCGGAAGGACTTTTTGGCCTGTTCCATGCGGTTAAATCATTTGATTCGGCAAAAGAAATCCCTTTTGGTAATTACGCGGCAATAACCATTAAGGGATTTATGTTAAATTACCTAAGAAAACAGCGAAGGCATAAAGCCCGTTCCTTGGAAGATAGCGTAATACCCAACCAAGAAGGAGATAAATTAAAAATTGGGAATACCATTGCTTCACCGGGCGATTTTGTAACCGATATTGTTGAAAATGACGAGAAAGAGCGGCAGTTGACATGGGTCAGAACAAATCTTGACCGACTGACCCCTTTACAACAACGGGTATTAATTAACCAATATTTATTGGGGGAAAAAACCTTGGGGCGTAATGCATTGGCCCAGAAATTTAATTATTGGCCGACTAGTGTTTCCGCGGCCAAGGATGGTGCAATTGCTAAATTAAGAAAAATGTATTATCGAGATTATCCCGCAGAAATTGAGACAAAAGAACAAGCAGAACAAGAAACAGAAATTGAATTGACGCCAACAGAAAAAATGGCGACGAAAGAAAAATTAAAAAATTTAATTTTGACTAAATTGTCGTCACAACAAAAGATGGTAACATTGTGTAAATTTTATTCGCCAAGCAAAAAAACCAACCAGCAAGTCGCACAAGAAATGAAGATGACAAAAGGGGCGGTAGAACTTAATATAATCAAAGCCAGTAAAAGACTTTGTACCTTGTATAACCGCAGTCAAGATCAGGAACAATTAACGAGCAAAGCGGTAAGAAACATCCTCAAATCGAGAAACGAAACCAACGTCAGTGAAAAAGAACGTTAAAGTCGGCATAACCCCGAAAAACACGACGCTCTTGGGGAAGGGGTGCTGGCTGTTTGGCGGAAGGTGAGAGATTTGAACTCCCGGACCCGTTAAGGTCGCCTGTTTTCAAGACAGGTGCAATCGACCACTCTGCCAACCTTCCGTAAGCAATAGTATAAAATAATTGAAATGTTTTGGCAAGTATAGTAGACTATCTTACCGCTTTGGAAGAGTCGCATAGTGGTCGAGTGCGCTCGCTTGGAAAGCGAGTTTGGTGCAAGCCAACGCAGGTTCAAATCCTGTCTCTTCCGCCAACCTTTGGTATAGTTGATGATTATGCAGATACACGTTGTCGCCTTGTAGTGCAAGGTAAAGATATTTATTGTCAATAATGATGATGCGTAACCCGCTCGCCGACCCGCAAAATTGGTAAAAACCCCTTGACAATGGGGGGG
>CATLHJ010000002.1 GCA_949949035.1 uncultured Clostridia bacterium
CCCCCCCCCCCCCCCCCCAACACTCTTTCAACGGCTATTTAACGCCAAAATAGTTAATAACCGTAAAAGGAGCAAAAGTAACATGGCAAAAATTGGTAAACAATGGGGCAGCATCATTGCCTGCTGGGCGGTGGCGTTGGCCTTCATTATTACGGGCATTTGTTTGGGCACAATCATTCCCAGTAAGGCCGCGGACGAAGATTTTTTAGCAGTCACCTTTGACGTTAATGGTGACGGGGTAATAAGTGACGACGAGACGACCTATTATGCCAGTTTCCGGGCGGCCGGCGAATACGTTAACACCTTGTCAACTACGGCGGAAAACCGCGCGGTGGTTAAAGTGACACGGGATGTCTTATCGCTCTCTGGTACGGAGGAAGACAATTGTTTTGTTTTGTATAAAGAAGATGGTACTTCTTGGTGTACATTCGATTTAAATGGGCATGTATTAAAAGCCGATGCAATGGGTGTCACCGCTAATTATGAAGGGCATCTAACGATTATTGATTCGCAGCCAACGTTGGTGCATTATTACCAACGTACCGCGGATGGCGATTATTTGTTTGTTAACGAACCAACAGCTGATTATACCGCGGTTTATGGCGGTGTTTTATGCAGTAGGGAAAATAGTGCTGATGATGGAGTGCAAATTGTAGTTATGGCTGGGGGAGAATTGGTGATTGATGGTGGTACTTATTTGGGGCGAGGTTGTTTTGCTATAATGTATGACGCGAAAATGATCTTTAATAAATTAACTTCGCAAATGGTTACTGACAATCCCATGGGCATGTCTGCCGCCCAATCGGTGGTATTAGGACTTGCAACACCGCAAGAAGGTTATGAGCCCTCAATACTTGAAATTAACGGGGGCATGATTAGTGGTAATATAAGTTTTTGTGAATCAGACCCTGATGCGGATAGCGGGTATAAAACACGTATTATTGATTTAGCAAATGTGCCTGATGATGTGCCATCCATCAAGGTTAATGTTAACTTGACCAAAACGCTGGACACTAATGGGCTACCTATTTATACGTCGGAAAATTACACCCCGACGATTAACCCCGACGTACCGCCGGCAGATGATCAACCAACCGACAACCAAGAAAACAAGAACCAGTCAACCCCCGACGTTAAGACTAATTTAATTGGCCTGATTGTTTTGGGTGTCGCCGCCGCGGTGATGGTGGTAGGTGTGACGACAATTATTATCGTCAATACCAAGAAACGTAAAAAAGTTGCCTAAATTGGTGATTGCCACGACGGGCGGTTAGTGCTATAATAATTTCCATTATGTTAAAAAACGAAAAGATAAGAAACATTGCGATTATCGCGCACGTTGACCACGGCAAAACCAGTTTGGTTAACGAACTGCTAAAACAAGGCGGGGCATTCCGCGAAAATCAAACGGTCGGTGATCGGGTGATGGACAGTAACGCGTTGGAACGCGAACGCGGAATTACCATTTTGGCAAAAAATTGTGCCGTGCGTTACAAAGGCGTTAAAATTAACATCGTCGATACCCCCGGTCATGCGGACTTTGGTGGGGAAGTCGAACGTTCGTTGAAAATGGTTGACGGCGTATTGTTGGTGGTTGACGCCTACGAAGGCCCCATGCCCCAAACCCGTTTCGTGTTGGAAAAGGCTTTGGAATTGAAGCACAAAGTGATTATCGTCATTAACAAAATTGACCGTCCCGACGCCCGCATCAAAGAAGTCGAAGACGAAATTATGACCTTGTTTTTGGAACTGGACGCCAGCCCCGAGCAGTTGGACAGCCCGTTTGTTTACGCCAGTGCGCGTAATGGTGTAGCGGGGTTAACGGTAGAAAGTGCAACCGAAAACATGATGCCCTTACTGGATAAGATCATTGATTACTTGCCGGCGCCCGAATACGACGAAAAAGGTAGTTTCCAAATGTTGGTTTCAGCGACGCAATACAGTGATTACGTTGGAAAAATGGCGGTGGGCAAAGTGACCAGTGGCCAAATTGGCGTTAACGCGGGCGCGGTGCGCGTTAATTATTACGACGATAAAATTAAAAACAATTTCAAAATCACGCAAATTTTTGAATTTATGGCGATGAAAAAGTTACCCATTGAACAAACCTTAGGCGGCGACATTGTTTGTATTTCGGGCTGTGCCGATGTGGGCATTGGCGACACCATCTGTAACACGGCTAACCCGCAACCTTTACCGTTTACGAAAATCAGTGAACCCAGCGTCGAAATGACCTTTATGGTTAACGATAGTCCGTTGGCCGGCAAGGAAGGCAAGTTTGTGACCAGTCGTCATCTGCGTGACCGCCTGTATAAAGAAGCCGACAAAGATTTAAGTTTGAAGGTCAGCGACACTGATTCGACCGAAGCGTTTAAGGTTTGTGGTCGTGGCGAAATGCACTTGTCAATTTTGATTGAAAATATGCGCCGTGAAGGTTACGAATTTGCGGTCAGCAACCCGCGTGTTTTGTACAAACGCGATGCAAACGGCAAGTTAATGGAGCCCATGGACCGCGCGATTATTGACGTGCCGGAAGTTAGCATGGGCGCAGTTATGGAAAAAATGGGTACCCGCCGCGCCGAATTGGTGGGCATGACCCCGCACGGCACGCGTCAAAAAATTGAATTTATTATTCCCGCGCGTGGTTTGTTCGGTTACAAGAGCGAATTGTTAACCGACACCAAAGGCGAAGGGATTTTGAATACGGTGGCTAACGGTTATGATTACTATAAAGGTGACATTGCTACCCGCAAAACGGGCAGTTTGATTGCCTTTGAAGCGGGGGAAAGTAACGCCTATGGTTTGTACAACGCCCAAGAACGGGGCAGTTTGTTTATCGGCGCGGGGGTGACCGTATACGCGGGGATGATTGTCGGTTCCAACCCCGCCGGCGACGACATTACGGTTAACGTGTGTAAGAAAAAAGAATTAACCAACATGCGTTCCAAAAGTAGCGACGAAGCGTTGCGCTTAACGCCACCGCTGCAATTCACTTTGGAAGAATGTTTAGGCTTTATCGGTGATGATGAATTGCTGGAAGTTACTCCCGAGCATTTGCGCATGCGTAAAATTGAATTGGATCACGGCAAACGCTTACGCAATCGGGCTAAAAATCTCCATTAAGCAAATAACTAACCTGTGATTAAAAAAGGGCTGGTCAAAGGAGCGGTCATTTTAACGGCGGCGGGCGTGATTTGTCGGCTGCTGGGTGTAGTGTTCCGCATCCCGTTCGCCAACATTGTCGGCAATTACGGCATTGGTTTGTACCAGTTGGTTTTCCCGCTGTATTCCTTATTATTGATTATTTCGTCGGCAGGTATCCCCGTTGCTATTTCCAAAATGATTGCGCGCGTGCGTGACGACCGCACTAAAACACGGCAAATTTTTGTCAACGCTTTGGTGGCTTTGGTGGTCATCGGTACGGTCATTACCGCGGCGTTCTTGGCGTTGGCGTGGCAGTTGTCCGCGTGGCAAGGTAAACCCGAAATTTGGCCACTTTATTTGGCGATTGCTCCTGCGGTCTGGTTTGTCTGTGTGATTTCGGCCTTGCGTGGTTACTTTCAAGGTTTAACCAACATGGTACCGACCGCCGTGTCGCAGGTTGTGGAACAGGTGGTTAAAGTGGGGGTTGCGTTAGGGTTGGCTTTTTGGCTAATCAACTACGACGTTTTATGGGCGGTGTTCGGGGCGGTTTTGGCGGTGTCGGTGTCCGAACTGGTGGCGGCGGTAGTATTGGGCGTGATTTATTTAGTAAAAGAAAAACCGTGGCGACAACCTAAACCCGAAGGTAAAATGCTGTCGTGGACGGTCATGAAACAAATTTTTGTAATGGCTGCCCCGATCATGGTTATGTCACTGGCGTTCCCTGTGGTGCAACTGTTTGACAGTTTCTTTATCGTTAACGCGTTAAAGAGTGCCGGAGTGGACAACGCCACCGAATTGTACGGCATTGCTTCGGGAGCAGTGCATACGTTGATTAACTTGCCAACCGTGGTCGGGGTGGCGATTGCTACCGTATTATTGCCAATGGTGTCACGATGCTTTAAGCAAAAAAACACTACCGAAATGAAACACAAAGCCATGGGGGCGGTGTGGTTGACTTTGGCCTTTGGTGTGCTGGCGACCATAACCTTAGCGGTGTTCCCGAAATTCATTTTACAGTTGTTGTATCATCGCACTTTTGCAGGTAAGGCCGAAGAATTGGCTACCGCGGTGCTATTGTTACGGGTAGAAAGCGTGGCGGTGGTGTTAATTTGTTTGACCCAAGTTATCGGCAGTATTTTGCAGGGCGTTGACCAAGCCCGTTGGCCCATGTACGCGTTGTTAATTGGTGGGGCAGCCAAAGTAATTTTGGAAATCTTTGCCTTGCGTACGTGGGGCATCGTAACGGTTAGTATTGCCAATGTTTTATGTTACACAATAGCCTTGGTGGTTTGCGTGGTGCGTTTGATTAAGTTTATGCGGCAAAGGTAATAATCAAGTTATGCGAAAAAGTGATTTAGTAATGGAGTTTAGTGCCGAGTTTAATACTTCTAAAAAAGACGCCAAAGCAATGATAACTTGGCTGGAAGACCAAATCGTTGATGGCGTTAAAAGCGGTGACGCCGTGGTTTTGGATATTGGTAAGTTCCAAATGAAAAAAACCGCGGCCCGTCAAGGACGTAATCCGGCCACGGGGGAAACCATGCGTATTAAGGCCAAAACCAAGCCGGTGTTTCGGGCTAGTAAAAAATTCAAAGACAGTTTAGCCTAAAAAATAAAAAACGCCCCGCTTGAAAAGCAGGGCGCTGCTGGTGTTGGAGCACGGTTCGGTCAGTTTCCTAAATACGGTAACCAGTCTAATGGCTCGGCCTGGCGTCACTTAATTAGCTCGTAAATAGCTGTTTAGTGCTGCTTCGTTCCCGATCTGACACGATTCACAACCTTTGCGACTACTAAGCCGTCAAGCGTCATCACCGCTAGGATCTGTCTAACGTGATTCGGTTGCCGCTCTCTGCCGTGTGGTCAATCCCGGTTAGCGCACGGGTTACAGGCAGTCGCTACTTGCCCATTTATCCAACATTAAATTATAACACATTGGTAAAATTATGGCAAGCCTTTGGTGGTAAACTGCCGTCAGCGGTGAAAGGTATTGCCAGTTGTAGGCGGTAATGTTATACTGATTTTGATGTTACACAATATTGAAGCGGAGCAAGCGGTAATTGCCGCAGTGTTGTTAGACAACGATTGTTTGGAAACGTTTACCCGTTTGCAACCGTCGCATTTTTATTCGCCCGCGCACAAGACGATTCACGAAGCGATTTGTTATTTGACCACAAAAAATACGCCGGTGGACTTGGTGACCCTGTCGGAACGCTTGAAAGCGATTGGTAAATTAGACGCGGTTGGTGGTAACGATTATTTAACCAACATTATGGACGTGATCCCGTCGGCAGTGAACTTCAAACACTACGTGGCGATTTTGAAAAAAAACCAAACTTTGCGTCGTTTGGCCAGTGCCGCCGCCAACATTACCCAGTCTTTGGAAAACGCGGAAGACGAACACGACGCTTTACAAAATGCCGAAAAGTTGATTTTTGACATCAGTCGCGAAGACGAGAAAAAAGAATTAACCAAACTGGCAGCAGAACTGCCAACGGTATTGGATAATTACGACTTGGTGGCACGTGATCCGAGCGCGTTACGGGGTATTAAAACGGGTTTTGATACTTTGGACAGCATTACTAACGGTTTGCAAAAGGGTAACTTAATTATTATTGGCGCGCGCCCCAGTGTGGGTAAAACCAGTTTTGCCCTAAACATTGTTTTGAACGCAGCCTTAAAGAGCAAAGCCAAAGTGGCAGTATTCTCGTTAGAAATGAGCAAGCGTGAACTGGCCAATCGCGCCTTGTGTTCGGTGGCGAAAGTGTCATTAACACACGCCACGCGGGGTAAGTTAACTCCCGAAGAATGGTCCCGTTTGTGGGATGCTAACGCGAAATTACAAAAAGCCAGCATCTACGTTGACGATACTGGGTCAATTACTCCCGAAGAAATTATGCGTAAATGCATGCGTTTGCAACGGGAACACGGCTTGGATTTGGTAATGATTGACTACTTGGGTTTAATGGGGACGAAATCAACTAATCGTAACGAAAGTCGCCAAGACCAAGTTGCTACCAACAGTCGCATGATGAAGAACATGGCGAAAGAATTGGACATTCCGGTTATCCTGTTGTCGCAATTAAACCGTGGTATTGAAGCGCGTAAAGGGGCGGACAGCGAACCGATGTTATCGGACTTGCGTGAGTCGGGGGCGATTGAACAGGACGCTGACATCGTTATGTTTATCCATAAACCAAAAACAGAAACCGTTAGCGAACAAAATGAACACAGTCGGGATTACGAAGCCAAAATTATCGTCGCCAAGAACCGTAATGGTCCGACGCCGTATTTCAAATTACAATTTATTGGTGAGTTAACCACTTTTATGGATCCAGACAAAGTCAGCAAGGAAACAGGAGTGTCAGCCGCGCCATCCGTGGTTACGGTTTCGGCACCGGAGGCCTTGCCCATTCAAGATTCCAGTATCAGCGATATTTTCTAAAAGACTAATTAAAACTTAAAAATCCAAATCGACTCCCGAGTTATGGTTGTCGGTCGGTTGACTGGGGTCGGTTGGCGTAGTTGGTGCGGCCGGCTGTGCTACGGGGCGGTGTAACTCGTAATTTTGGTCGGTAGCGGTGGCTTCTGCTACGGTGGTCGCGGTTAAAGTGCTTTCACGCTTTTCGGCAAGTCGTTTTTTTACCAGATTGATGATTAACGGGGCAACCCACAACCCGACGCCAATTAACGCCAGCAATAAGCCGATAATAAACGCCCACAGGGGATTGGACGGGACAATGAAAACGATCGCCATAAAGATTGCCCCGAGTAAAAACAGGGCACTTTCGACGATCGCCATAATTTCATTTTTCCCTAACTTCATGTCAACCCTTATTTGGCGGGTTTGTGCGGTTTACCACACGGACACGGACAGCCTTCACATCCCATAATATTACCTCCCGTAATAATATATTACCAGTCCTCAACAATTCATGCAAGTTGTTTACTTGTGACAAAAAAAACTGTATACTCATCTTATGAGTACGCCGGCGGTGATTTACGAAGACAATCATTTATTGGTAGTGATTAAGCCACAAAACGTGCCGACTGTGGCTGACAGTTCGCACGACGAAAGTTTGCAAGAGAGTTTGAAAGCCTATACGGGCGGTTTCGTGGGTATAGTTCACCGTTTGGATCGCGTAACGGGTGGGGTAATGGTGTTTGCTAAAACCAGTAAGGCAGCGGCTCGCTTAAGTGAACAAATTAAAAATGGTACTTTCCACAAAATTTATTACGCAGTGGTACAAGGTGTACCCAAGGAACGCAGTGCCACCTTGGTTAATTGGTTAGCCAAAGATGAAATACACAATATGGTGGCGGTAGTACCACAAACGACCACGGGCGCCAAGCGTGCCGAACTGACTTACCAGACTGTGACGACCGTTGACGGTAATACTTTAATTACCATTGATTTAGCGACGGGACGCTCGCACCAAATTCGCGTGCAAATGAAACACATCGGGCACCCGCTGGTGGGGGATGTGCGTTACGGCGGTGCTCGTCGTGGCGTGAAAGACATTGCTTTGTGGGCTTATCAATTAACTTTTGAACACCCAACCACCCACGACAAAATGAAATTTATTGTCAATCCACCCGAAGACGGCGCGTGGGCGAAATTCGATTTTCGGAGAAAACACCGATGAAAGTCTTCGCTTTATCCGATTTTCATTTATCGTTTGCGGTCAACAAGCCGATGAATGTTTTTGGTGACCATTGGGAAAATTACGAGGCAGAAATAAAAAAGAACTGGAACGCCTTGGTGGGCCCCGATGACGTAGGGATTATCGCAGGTGATATTTCTTGGGCGATGAAAATGACGGATACGGTGGCCGACTTTGACTTTATTAAAAGTTTGAACGGTACCAAAATTATTATTCGTGGTAACCACGATTACTGGTGGAAAAGTGTTTCACAAATCCGCGAGTTCGTGGGCGACAACATTAAGGTTTTACAAAACGACAGCGTGACCATCGGCGACGTGATTTTTGTTGGCACACGGGGTTGGCAAGCCCCCGAACGTAACCGTCCGTTATCTGAAGAAAATCAGAAAATTTACGATCGCGAAGTACTGCGTTTTGAAATGTCATTAAAAAGTGCGGGTGATAAGGGCAATAAAAAACTGGTAGCAATTTTGCATTATCCGCCGTTTAACTGTCTGCGTGATGATTCGCCGTTTACTAAACTATGTGAGCAGTACCACGTGGACGCGGTAGTTTACGGACATTTGCACGGTCGTGGAGGACGTGGCGACTTGACCTATACTAAAAATGGCATTACTTATTATTTGACCAGTACCGATTTATTAAAACATTGTCCCGTACCGATTAAATTATAATCAACTTTTTGGCGCTTGGTTTCATAAAAATAATAGTATGCAATTATCGTTTACCAAAATGCACGGGGTCGGTAATGATTACCTTTACGTTGACGCCCGTGAACTGCCCGCTTTGCCACTTGACCGATTAGCGGCATTACTGTCTGACCGTCACTTCGGCGTCGGCGCGGATGGGCTAGTGTGGCTGACCAATTCGGCGGTGGCCGACATCAAAATGCAAATGTTTAACGCCGACGGTAGTGAAGGCGCGATGTGCGGGAACGCGGTACGTTGTATAGCTAAGTACTTATTAGACCACAAAATGGTATCAGGACGTAGTGTTCGCGTTGAAACCAAAAGCGGGGTTAAACGGGTGCAAAGGTTACGTCCCGATTACTTCGCGGTGCAAATGGGCAAACCGCAGTTTAATATCGCCCACTTGGGTTACGAACACGAGTTCACCACTGTCAGCATGGGGAACCCGCACTTGGTAATGTTTGTTAATTTTAATTTAGACAATTATGATATCAGTCGCTTGGGCAAACGGTTGAGTACCAGTCCGCTATTCCCTGGTGGTGTCAATGTTGAATTCGTGCGCGTAATCGGCGATAATACTTTACAAATGCGAGTTTGGGAACGTGGCAGTGGCGAAACCTTGGGGTGCGGTACGGGGGCCTGCGCGGCCGCGGTGGCCAGTGTGGTTCGCGGTTTGTGTAATCGTGAAAAGTTAATTAAAGTTCGCTTACCTGGTGGGGAATTGGTGGTTGATTATGCGCGTGACGAAGTGACTTTGTTGGGCCCCGCGGTGACGGTCTTTGACGGGCAAATTACTTTACCCAAGGAGTTAGCACATGAAAATTAATCGTAATTATTTGCGACTGCCCGATAACTATTTATTCAGCACGATTGCGGCCAAAACTCGCGCCTACCAAGCCGCTCACCCGCAGCAGGCTTTGATTAAATTAAGCATTGGTGACGTGTCACGTCCGTTGCCGGTCCCCGTGGTTAAAACTTTACAAGACGCCAGTGCGGAAATGGGACAGAGGGCTACCTTTCAGGGTTACGGACCCGAAACGGGTTATCCGTGGTTAAAAGCGGCGATTAGGGATTATTACCAAACCACCAAAGGCGTGACCTTGACGCCCGACGAAATTATCATCAGTGACGGTGCCAAAAGTGATGTAGCGAACTTGTTAGACATTTTTGATCCGCATTGTACCGTCGCGATGACCGATCCTGTGTATCCGGTTTATTGGGAAAGTAACGTAATGGTGGGGCACAAAATTAAGTTATTGCCGGCTACGGCCAAGAACGGTTTTTTACCCATGCCGAATCGTCACGCGCGTGTTGATTTAATTTATTTGTGCAATCCCGCCAATCCTACGGGCGTGTGTTATACTCGCGAACAATTGAAGCAATGGGTGGACTTTGCACTTAAACATCACGCGGTAATTTTGTACGATGCGGCTTACGAAGCGTTTGTGCGCGACCCACAGTTACCGACCAGTATCTACCAAATAGCGGGCGCAAAACAGTGTGCCATCGAAATTTGTTCCTTGTCGAAAACGGCAGGCTTTACGGGCTTGCGTTGCGGCTATACGGTGGTACCAACGGCGTTAATCGCACGCGGGGTCAGTTTGAATCGTTTGTGGCAACGTCGCCAAACCGCCAAGTTCAATGGCGTCAGTTACCTCGTGCAACGCGCCGCCGCGGCGGTTTTTTCGCCGACCGGTTGGACAGCAATACAACGTAACTTACGCTATTACCAACGCAACACCACTTTAATTACTCAAACTTTGGACAGCTTGAATTGGTCTTATGTCGGTGGCGTGCATTCACCGTATGTGTGGGTGCGCTGCCCCAAAGGTCAAACCGCGTGGCAGTTCTTTGATTACCTGCTCTCACACGCGGGGATTATCTGTACCCCGGGGGTGGGTTTTGGTAAGGCAGGGGAGCATTACGTACGTTTAACTGGTTTTAATACTTACGCCCAAACCCGTCGTGCGTGTCAGTTATTGAACAAGGTATTGACGCAATTTAAGCAAAATATTTAGCACTAACCACTTTGGTGTCCCTGGCGGTAGTCGAAACCACATCTGCCCCTTAGGAGGGGGCTGTTCTATCCATTGAACTACAAGGACGCAAAAGCAGTTTACCACAACCGCTGCGGTCTGGCAAGGTTAGCCATTGATAATCGCGCGCCACGCGGTGAGCAGGTCGGCGTCCGTGCGGTAGACGCTGCGGTTGGCGGCGGACGGGGATGGCAGATTGACCACGGTTACGGTGTCGGGGAGTTGTCCCGCCCAGTGTTGCACGAAATCGGTGTAGGCTTTTTTTGACGTAATATAGATGCGGGTAATGTTCGTTCCTTGAATTAAACGGGGGATGTCGTTAAAAACGGCGTTGATGATGTTGCTATCTAAGGAACTGCCCGCCTTGCGCATTTGACATTGGACGTAAACGTCCGACAAAGCAATATGCCGTTCGCGGAGCAGTGCCGTTTTCCCCGCATTATCGGCGTGCAAAAAATCTATGTCGTACAGTTGGGACATTAGCCACCAAAAACGATTGGTTGGGTTGCCGTAAAAGAAATGGTTACGGCGTGATAAAGTGCTGGGTGCCGAGCCTAAAAACAAAATTTCGCTGTCGGGGAAAATTAAGGGCGGAAAAGCAGTAATTACTTCTTGGGTCATGTGTAAGTATAACACAATTAGCGTAACACCAGAAGCGGTTTGCGGTCCCCAGCCAATAAACTGTTTGTCAGTGGTGCAATTGAGTGGTATAATAAATTATTATGGATAAGACAACCGAAAACTTGCAAGCAAGCAAGCAAGCAAGCAAGCAAGCAAGCAAGCAAGCAAGCACTTTTTAACTTTAATTGGTAGTAGCGTGGTGGCCGCCGTACTGGGAGTGGCGGTAATTATTGGTTGTGTGTGCGGCTTGATTATCCTCAGTACGGCGGCCGACGACGATAATATTATCAGCATTGGCGAAATTTATGATAACCCGACAAACGTGCAGGCATTATACAACGCGTTGGCGGGGGACGGCGCGACCTACGAACAAATTAAAACTTTGGCGGGACAAACCAAAAACGCGGCGGACTTCCGTGAACAAAATGGTAAAGGAATTAATGTTATCTTTGGTGGGCAGGAGTGGGAAATCGTCTATTTATCGACCACTATGGATGGTCGACCGATTTTGACCTTGGCGTGGCCGGGAAAGGCATCTTTCACCACATCAGTGTGGAATTCCTTTCGTAATGACAGGACTTACGAAGTCTATCCTAGTGATATGTACGGTACCAGTTACATACGTACCAAGGTGCTAAATAACGCGGGTGGTTACTCAACGGATGGCGGTAGAACCTTAAATAACCTGGTAACCCCTGACCCTAGTCACCCCCTAGCCAAATTTACGGTGCCTAGTGTGACAGGTAGCGTAACCGACGTCATCGTTAAACCTAGTCAGGTCGAGTGGCAACGGACAGGGCAAATTGGCTCTACTTATCACAAGTTCAATCATAAAAACGAAAACTGGGGTGAAGAGCCAAGTACGGGGTGGTGTACATACTTTGATAACGAAAGTTACCCTGATAATTATAGTAATAATTACAGTAAGATTGACCATTATGGAGATTGGCAGGATGATTATCTATGGCTGCCATCAGTAACCGAGTGTAAAGTAATTTGGCAAACCCATGATATGGATTATGACTTTACCTACCAACACCTTTGGACGCGCTCTGGAAGTAATAGTTACCATGCCTTTCCTGGAGAGTACCCTAATTATACATATAACAACCTTGTTGATCAGGAACGTAACCTTTACCCGGCGTTGCACCTTGATTTGTCGGCACCGGAATTGTGCGTGCACAAGTACGGCGCGTGGGAATACGTCAGTACCGACGCCGACGGCATGATTCACCAACAACGGGTTTGCCAAAAGTGCGGTCGGGTGGGTGAACAGCGTACGGTTTACCCGACTTTGCACCACATAACAATTACCGGTGATGTGTCCGGTAATCGGGAACAGTTAACCATAAACTTTTACAGCACGCGAGTGGAAGTAATTCCCGATCTACTGACCTTTATCCAGTTACTTAACGACGCAAACAGCGGGGTATTCGTGGTGGTCGACGGCAGTAACGTGCGGTACAACGAACCCGGTCAGGGCAGGCGCGAGTACCCGGTAACGGCGGTAGTAGCGAGTAGTACGGCCAACACTTTCGGCTACTGTTATTTGAACGACAATGGTAACACGGTAACGGTGTGGCGTAACCTGACAGAGAGAATAGAGATAACCGACAGCGAGATGGCCAATCCCGATGCGGCGTAGTGGTGCTTTTAGGTTGTTTCTTTGCGGACGTATTGTTCAGTGGCGGACTTATCACCATTAAATAAAACGCGGGTTACGCGGTCGTGGTGAGCGGCGACCAGTTCGTCGGGCAAAATGTCAATTTGCTCGGCGGTGAAGTATTGTTTGGTGCGTTGGTTAATGACGACATCGCCCGCCACCAAATAGTCACCACGTTCAAAACGCAAGGGCAGTTCGTATAAATTTTCGGTAGTAATAATTTCAATTAAATAACTACCGTTGCCCAGCGGGGTGGTGTTGTGCGTGTTAAAAGTGTAGGTCTGTCCTTTGGCGGTAATGAACAAGTCGTTATCGGGGAACCAATCAATTTGTAAGGCTTGTTCACGGGACAGTTCAACCGTATATTCGTGATTGACCGTCACGGTCCCCGTATAACGTAAAATAAATTGCGCAGTGTTCATATTTAATGATATTCTATATAGTATGAATTTAATCTCGGAAAAAGACGCCAGTCAGTTAAACCCGTTATATCTTGCGTTTGTTGGTGACGCCGTTTGGTCGTATAATATTCGGGCGGTAATGTTGCCCGAAAAAATCGCTAATTACAGCAAAGCCAGTGAAATGCACAACATGGCCACCTCTTACGAATGCGCATCGTTTCAAAGTGAAATTTATGACGAATTGGAATCGACGCTGTCGCCGTTGGAAAAAGACTTGGTGAGGCGGGCCCGTAATGCTCACAATAACAACGTACCGAAGTCAACCACTTTGGCCAATTACAAACGGGCGACCGCGGTAGAAGCGTTAATTGGCTTCTGGCACGTGACAGGGAACTTGGGACGCATTAACACGGCCTTAAACATTGCGCGCCGTAAGGAGATACAGTACTGATGTTAATTGAAGGGCGCAACAGTGTGGAGCAGGCACTGAATGGTAATGGTACGGTCGACAAAGTTTTAATTTCCCACAATCTACGTGACCAGAACTTAATGAACGAAATTAAGCAGTCGGGAGTGACTTACCAATTTGTCGATAAGGCGGCGTTAGATAAAATTAGCAAAACTAAAAACCACCAAGGCGTGGTGGCGTACGTTACCAATTACCAATATTTTGATTTGGCGGACATTATTGATCAGGCTTACGAAAATGGTAAACAACCGTTGATTTTGCTTTTGGACGGCATTGAAGACCCGCATAATCTGGGCAACATTATTCGCACGGCAGAGTGCTTGGGGGTGGACGGCATTATTTTGCCCAAGCACCGCAGTGTTACCGTCAATGATACAGCGATGCGGGTTAGCCAAGGGGCCGCCGCGAACGTGCGCATTTGCAAGGTAGTTAATGTTAACCAAGAAATCCAGAGGCTGAAAGATTTGGGTTTTTGGGTGTATGGGGTTGAGTTAGGGGGTATGCCGTTAAACAAAGTGAATCTGAAGGGCCCTTTAGCGTTAGTCATGGGCAGTGAAGGACGTGGTATCCACCAATTAACGCGTAAGTTAGTGGACGGTATTGTTACGATTCCGTTGCGTGGCAAAGTTAACAGTTTGAACGTGGGCAGCGCCGCCGCCATCGCCTTGTACGAAGTAAACCGCCAACGAGGTTTATAAATGGTTGACGGCGAACGTTTAGTGCGGATGATTGTCCGCAAGTTTGATAACGTGGGGGTTGCCGAAGACGACCTCTTTCAGGAAGGCATGTTGGCCTTGTTAAAAGCCGAACGTACTTTTAACGACCAATTAGGTTTCAAATTTGAAACTTACGCCAGTCGGGTAATCCACAACCGTTTAATCGACGTTTTGCGTACCGCGCAAGTCCATACCGAAGACGAACCATTGGCGGGGGAAGCGGTAGGTGGTAAACCACTAACGGAAGAAATTGATTTAATGCATAAGCGCGAAATTTTGCAAGCGGTTTTGGCTACTTGTACCGAAATTGAACGGGCCATTTTTAACGCTTATTTTCAAGGTTATGCTTACGATGAAATCAGCGGTATTTTTGGCGTTAACGCGAAAAAAATTGATAATACTATACAAAAAATTAAAAAGCGGGTACAATCATACAATGAAGATTAAAACGCTTTTGGGAATGTACGACAGCAATACGCACTTGTGTATTATTGGTAAGCAAGTAGTAATTATTGATAGTGGTGCACCTTTGTCCGACGTGATCGCCGCGGTGGGGAAAAACCGCGTAGTGGCGGTACTGGTCACGCACGAACACTTTGACCATTTGACCAACTGCGTGGCGTACGCTTTGCACTTCAAAGTGCCCGTATACGGCACCAGAGAAGTTTTGGACAACTTAAAGTATTACCGCGAGCAATTACCATCGGCGGAAGAAGCGGGCGTTTATTACCCGATTGTGGGCTTTAACAACGCGGTTACCTTTAACGTAATCGCTGACGAGCAAGCCATTGATTTGGCGGGCATTAAGGTGCAACCATACATCTGTCAGGGGCACAGTGCGGGAAGCCTTGTCTACCAAATTGGTGATGCTTTATTTACGGGGGATTTGCTGTTTGCCCGCGGGGTGGGTAATGTCTTTATGACCAACGGTAAAGGTTACCTTTTGGCAAGTTTGGCGCGGGTTAAGGAGTTAAAGTATACTATGGCTTACCACGGTCACGGTGTCGCCAGTAATTATCAAGACCAACAAAAAAATATTCAGGTTTGGTTGAAATGGTTGGCCAGATAGGCTATAATTAAGGCATGTTAGACGAAATTATTGTAACGGGTGCCAAAGAGCATAATTTGAAAAATGTTGACGTAACGATTCCGCGTAACCAATTAGTGGTTTTTACGGGGGTATCGGGCAGTGGCAAAAGCAGTTTGGCCTTCGGAACAATTTACGCCGAAGGGCAACGTCGGTTTATGGAGAGTTTAAGTTCCTACGCCCGTATGTTTCTGGGGCAGATGCAAAAACCAGCGGTAGATAAGATTACGGGGCTGTCACCGGCGATTGCGATTGACCAAAAAACGACTAACAACAACCCGCGTTCGACGGTGGGCACGGTTACCGAGATTTACGACTACTTGCGGTTGTTATACGCGCGGGTGGGGATTGCTCATTGTCCGCAATGCGGTAAAGTAGTGGAAAGACAAACGGTCGACCAAATCATTGACCAAGTCTACCGTGATTTTGTTGACCAACAAATTATTATCGAGGCTCCTATTATCCGTGGTCAGAAAGGTAGTTTTGAGAAACGTTTTGAAGAGTTACGCAAGAGCGGTTTTGTGCGCGTAAAAATTGACGGTAACCGTTGGACATTAGACGAAGAAATCAAGTTAGATAAAAACCTGAAACACAACATCAGCGTTATTATTGACCGTTTGCGGGCGTTACCGGACGAGCGTACCCGCCTTAACGACGGCATTGAATCGGCGTTGTCTTTGGCGAACGGCTTAGTTACCATTGAGTGCGGTGACGTAACTAAGACTTTCTCTGATCAGTTCGCGTGCATTGATTGCGGAATTTCTATTGCCGAATTAGAACCGCGCAGTTTTTCTTTTAACAGTCCTTTTGGGGCTTGTCCGACCTGTAACGGGTTGGGTTTTGTGACCCGTATCGATCCGGTTAAATTGCAAGAGTGTCATTTTGAGTCCATTAAGTACCTGACTCCCGCAGAAGTAATGGTGCGTTACCGTGAAACGACCAGCGAATACGTGCGTAACGAATTAGCCAAAATGATGGTAGAAGACGAATGTCCTGCTTGTCAGGGCCGTAAACTAAAACCTGAAGTCTTGGCCGTTACTGTGGCGGATTACAACATTGCCCAATTAACGGCACTGCCCGTTAACGAAATGATTGACGTGATTAAAGGACTGAAACTGACGGGAGCGGCGGCGGTTACCGCGGCCCCAATTGTGAAAGAGGTGTTAGCGCGCTGTCAATTTTTGGTGGATGTTGGGTTGCATTATTTAACTTTGTCGCGCAGTGCGGGAACGCTGTCGGGCGGAGAAAGCCAACGGATTCGTTTAGCAACCCAAATCGGTGCCGGATTGGTTGGCGTTTTGTATATCTTGGATGAACCCAGTATTGGTTTGCACCAACGCGACAACCAAAAGTTGTTGGCTACTTTGAAGCATTTGCGTGATCTAGGTAACACCTTGATTGTCGTTGAACATGACGAAGAAACTATTCGCAGTGCGGACTATATTGTGGATGTTGGCCCGCACGCCGGCATCTACGGCGGTGAGATTGTAGCAACGGGTAAAGTTGAAGATATTATTGCTTGTCCACGCTCGGTGACTGGGGCTTTTTTGGGTGGTCGGGAAACGATTGACGTACCGGCCAAACGTCGCCCCATCGGTCAACGATTTATTGAAATCAAACACGCGAAAACTAACAACCTGAAAGACATTGATGTGGCTTTCCCCGTTGGTGTGTTAACGGTGGTAACGGGAGTTTCGGGCAGTGGTAAAAGTAGCCTAGTTAACTACGAATTATTCAACGGACTACAAAACGGAGTGGGTAAAGAATACGTGGACAAGATTATTCGGATTGACCAAAGTCCAATCGGTCGTACGCCGCGTAGTAACCCAGCAACCTATACGGGGGTTTGGACGCTAATTCGTGAGTTGTTTACGGCGACGCGTGACGCCAAAGAACGCGGTTTCGGCGCCGGACGTTTCTCGTTTAACGTGGCCGGTGGACGTTGCGAAAACTGTGAAGGTGACGGTACCAAAAAAATCGAAATGCATTTTTTGCCCGACATATACGTGCAATGTGATGTTTGTGGCGGTAAACGCTTCAATAAAGAAACTTTGGCGGTTAAGTACAAAGGCAAAAATATTTGGCAAATTTTGGACATGTCGGTCGATGAAGCCTGCGACTTTTTTGCCAATGTACCGCGAATTTATAAGAAATTGAAAACTCTCCAAGATGTGGGACTGGGGTACATTAAATTAGGACAGCCTGCTACCGAATTGTCGGGTGGGGAAGCCCAACGCGTCAAATTGGCAACCGAACTGTGTAAAGTAATGACCAGCAAAACCATCTACATTTTGGACGAGCCGACCACGGGATTATCGACTTATGACGTTAAGAAACTGATCAGCGTGTTGAACCGTTTAGTTGATGCGGGCAGCACAATGGTAGTTATTGAACATAATTTAGACGTGATTAAGGTGGCTGATTACATCATTGATATGGGCCCCGAAGGTGGTAATGCGGGTGGACACGTAATCGCCAAGGGCACACCAGAAGCCGTCAGTCAAGTTGCGGGCAGTTATACGGGACAGTTTTTACGCGATTTGTTACCCAGGGTTAGATAATGTTTTCTAAACTGCTGCCCATATTATAATTGTGTACGGCGAAGAGATATTGTAATTTAGTTAAAGCGTTCATCGTTTCTTCTTTATTGCCAAATTCAATAAAATTTTTAGCGTAAATGATGGAATCGCTGATTTGGAAAGTTTCGGTATGTTTGACCAAGTAACACAATACGCGCTCACGTTTCCGCCAAGTCTGTTCCATGTCGGCGATGCGTGCTTTGTTCTCATCTGTATCCACGGTGTCATCGCCACACACGGCCACACTGGCTAACAGCGCGTCCAGTTGCTCGGTTAGTAAGTCAAATGTTTGTTTTACGTAAACTTGTTCCCAAACCACACCCGCAATAATAATTAACAAAATAACCATGGTAGCAATCCAACGTTTCATAAGGACACCTTCTTGCCTTCACCTTTGGGGACCACAGAAATTTTGCCACTGCTTTCCAAAATTGCGTAATCAATGTCTTGTAAATCAAAGATGTCTTTACCGCGTAACAGTTCCATTAACTCATCTTCGCAGATATCTAATTGTTTCAATTTTTTATGATCAATACCTTTGGGCGTAACGACAATGACGGGGGAGCCGGATAAAATTTTACGGACGGTGGCACTTTTGCATTGTAATTTAACCACAAAAAAATGAATCACTTGAATGACCAACAACGGTAAAATACCATACCAAATGGGAATAGTGGGGTCGGACATGGGTATCGTCGCCAAGTCCGCGATAATCAAGGTAATGACCAATTCAAAGGGCTCCATCTCGCCGATTTGTCGTTTTCCCATCAACCGCATTACGACAATCGCAATCAGGTAAATGATAAACACACGTACCACAATCGTTAACATTAAACTAAATTATTGCCGTTTTTTCGGTAGAATAATCAAATTGCTGGCCCAAGACAAGGCCAAAAAGGCAGCGCAAGCCACCATTCCGGACAGGCCGAGACTTAACCATAAGGGTAGCGGTTTGATTAAGTTGTAGGTGAAGTACCCCAAGGCCAAGACCGGCAGTGCCAGTCCCGTATAGGCTGTGATGGTGCTTAAAGTGCGGCCGGGGCTGTGCCAGTCGGTGTATTTACGGATGGCAATGATGTTAAGAATGGAGGATACTGTCATAGCCAAACCTAGTCCCAGCAGTACAGCATCAGCGCCAATGATGGCGGGCATAAACCAAATAATGATAAATAATAACACCGAACCAATGGCGTAATTGCGAATGGCAATGCCTTCTTTGTTTAATGAATTCAAAGTTGTATTGGTAATTTGGGATAAAGAAATTGGCAACATCGCCCATGCGGAACGTGATAAGTAAATGCCACTGGTGGCATCAGCGTACAAAAAAGTACCAATTGGCTCGCCCAGTGCAAGGTAAATCGGAATAAAAATAAAGTTAATAAAAATTGTAAATTGAATTACCATTTTGATTTGGTAACGCACAGTATTCCATTGTTCTTTGCTGGCCATGGTTGACAATTCAGGGACTAAGGCCGTGGCTAACGACGATATTACCGTAGAGGGGATGGTCAGCAACGGGTAAGTCATGCCGACAATAATTCCTAATTGGGAAATGGCCGCTACGTTATCCCAGCCTGCGGCAACCAAGCGTAAGGGTAAGAGTATGGAAATTACGGGGAAAGCCAAACTGCCCAGCAGACGAACACCGGTAATCGGTGCGGCTGATTTCAGTAGCGGTTTAACGTAATTAGCACGCGGTGCTTGGTCGTGGGCAAACCGGTTGCATTTAATAAAAATGGCGACAACAACGGCAGCGGAAACAAGGCAGGCACCGCTGAACGCCCATGCACTTAATTGGGCCAAATCAGCAAAGAAAAAGGCGAAACCCAAAAACAAGACAAACAACACGACGCGGGCAATTTGTTCAATTAACTCGGTTAACCCCAACAGAAAAAAACGTTTTTCCCCCCACCAAACTGCCCGTAAAACGGCATAGACACTGCTGGCAATAATGGCGGGTAACAGTGCCAATAAGATACCGATACTGCGACGGTCGGTAAAAATAAAGCCTAGACACCCTTGACAAAGTAGGACTACAGCGCATAAAATTACTGACGCAATCACCCCAATCAGCAGACCCGCCAAGGTGATGTGTAGTACTTTGCTGCTGCCACGTTCGGTTTTGGCCACTTCGCGGGAAATAACCAACGGTAAACCACTGCTAATCACCGTTAATAGGATCATGAAGATGCTCATCGCCATTTGGTAGACGCCGAGCATTTCGGCACCTAAAATGCGTGATAAAAAAATGCGAAAGACAAAACCAATGATGCGCGTGCCGACCGCAAAAGCGGTAATAACCAAGACAGATTTAGCGAAGGCACGCATACACATTATTATGTTAGTTAAAATTAAATATGAGAAAGGGCAGTTGTTTAATCTTGCACGTCAGTGCGGAGTTGCTCCGTGTACAATTATTTTGGCCAATCGTTGCCGTAACGAAAACGAATTGCCGGACACGCTTTGGGTGCCGGTTACCACCGCGGTGCGCTGTCAAGTAATAACTTATCCGAAATAATAGACTTGGTGATTGTGATCAACAAATTTAATCCGGTTACCCACTTTGGAACAAATTGCGACTTCGGTAAAATGTGCCATTTGATCACTAACCACATCATTTTGACGGCCAATAGCTTGTTTGAAAGTTAAGTGGTAATCATTGCCTTTTTGGGTATAGGTCCCGATCCCTAAAAAAAATAAGCCTTTTTCTTGGTGCACAATGTTGATATGGAAGGTGCCGTTACTGTATAATTGCAGGTCGGACTTGGCGAAGTCGGCGGTGGTGTAGTCTGTGTGTTCTACGGCAGCAACATGGTAACCATCTTTCTTAAAGACCGTGAAATAAATTAACAAGCCGATACCCACCAATACCAAGCATAAGGCCGCGATGATGATACTCCATTTTACTCCGCGTCGCATTAAGCCACCTCCTTGGCAAAGGCCATAATTTTGACAGAATATTCCAAGTAATGGGTGCCGTCAGGATTTTCTTGGGTAATCTCCACGCGTGAGGGCTGTACTTGGTAAAAATAAATTGCGTTATCGGTACTGGTTGCGGTTAAGGTCTGTAATTTTTTGTGGTAGATAAATTCAATCTCGAAGGTCGTGTTTTTAACCCCTTCGGTATATTTGGTAACGATGAAATCAATTTTGCCTTCGGCCAAACCAACCAATGATAACTCGCCGGTTTGGTGGTCTTCATTAAGTTGCAAATAACTGTTATGGTTAATGCTAACACCATCATAGACATTATCACGAATTTCGGTTAAATAATATTTTTTACCGAATTCAACCGCCCCGTGGACCGCTCCCGTGTTAAGGCAATAATAAACGATTACCCCAGTGACCGCCGTTACGACGATGACTACGGCAACCACGATTAAACTAATTATTGTGCGGCGTCTCATCGGTTATATTATCTACTTTTGCGGGTTTTTCGGCAACAATTTTCTTGTGCGTTGTTTTAAGTTTCATGTCACGCGCGTAAGACGTATTTTTGTTTGTGACGTGTTTGTCAAATTTTAAGCGGTGCCACAGGAAACTGATCACGGCCAAGATTACAGCCAGCGCGGTAATTATCGTGGGAATTAAGAACCACCAGTTTTCACCAAAGAAATTGTTGGCATCGTTGTTGGTATTATCATCGGTGGTGGGTTCGTCGGTGGTCGTTGCGGCGACTTTAATCACTTGGTCATGATCACCCAAATTCTTTACTGCTAAATTATAATCGGTTTCTTCCAAACTGGTAAACGTTAACGCCGTCAAATATAGGTTACCGTCATGGTAGGTGTTCGCTTCTTTGCTACCCAAAGTCACCAAGAACTTCATAGTGGCGGCGTCGGTGGGGTGACAGTAGAAGTTGTAAGTGGTTAACGCTGTGGCGTCGTTAGCGTCAGTCTTTACGGTAAAGTAGCCGTCAAAACCGCTTAATTCCATAAAGGCGTTTTCGCCACGGGCGGTAACACTGATTTGGTAATAACCGTCGGCAGTCATGGTGTAGTTCAGTCCGTATTGAACTTCAACCGTGGCTTGGTCTTCGTTACGTAAAGTAATGCCGTCATTATCATAACCAGTGGCCAATTTATCGGACAAGGCACTATCGGTGACTTGCCATAAGCCTAGTGGCTTGACGGGACTGGTTAAATCAACCGTTTGGGTTGCCGTAGTATTCTTGTCGTCAAATTGGTACGGTTCACTTTCCGAGCGGAAATTATCCAAGAAGGCGGTGCCAACGTTCTTCAAGGTGAAAACCAATTGGTAAGAACGGCTCACCGCGTTGGCGTGTTCAGTAACCGCTAATTCGTAGTGTTGCCAAGCGTTGTTGTTAATGGTGAATTGGTACAATTCGACACCATCGCTGGTTTGGAAACTAACGTACAGCGGGGCACCATCTTTGGCGTAAGCGTCAAAGGAAAAGTAAGTGGTGGCGCCGACCGCAGTGGTTAAGGTGGGACTGGTAACTTGGTTGACGGTCACGTTAGTGTTGCGCAACATATAAATGTTATTATTAACGTCGTAACGCTTGTTGATTACTCCGGGGTTGTCAATGCCGTCAAATTTCCAAAATTCCGTATTGACAATACCGTTATCAGTTTGTTCAGTGGTCCAACTGTTCGCTTTTAATGGGTAGGGATAGGTCGTAGCGGTCGGTAAGCCAGTTGCGGTTCCTAATTCAAAACTACCATTTGCTATGGTCCAATTATCGGCACTGTTTTTGTCGATAACGTCTTGTACGCCTAGCGCGTCGCTATTAGCGGTGGCATAATCGCCCGTCACTCGGTAAATCTGTAAATTGTCTAGAGCGACCCAACCGGTAATTGTGGTTTCATCTTTATTGGCCAAAGTGAAACTCAAAGTAAATTCTTGTACTGCTTCGTGACCGGCAGTGTAGAAAACAGTGTTTAATTGCCAACCGTTATGGGCGGGATAATCCACCGTCGTAATTTTCTGGTAAGTGTCACCAATGCAAAAATAAAACTGCGATAAATCACTGGGCATAATGGAATAGAATTGGAACATGTAGACTTCGTGTGGTAACGGCTTAAAACTATAATTGGTTAAGGTTAGGGCAGTATTGTTGCCGGTAGCGGCCATTAACATCACGTCACCCCTACCGTCCTTGGTGTAAAAATCGGTACGGCCGTCGGTGAATTTTAAGGCAGTAGCAACATCATAATTATTGATGCAGTTAGTAGCGATAACGTTTTGTTGGGTTCCTTTACCGGCACTAAAATCCGTATTGGGTACGGTTTTAACCAATTCAACTTCGGTTTTATTAGTAAAATCAAGATAAATTTGGTCAATAGGGTCACGGTGCTCAACCTTGTTGTTAAAGGCGCTGGCGGTGAGCGTGGTTACCGTAAAGTCGCAGTAGTACGCAGCACCGTAAACGTTTTGCGTGGGGCTACCCAAATAAAGACGCGCGGGTAAGGTAGTGGTGGTTAGGCGGTCGGTTTGCACCAAGAATAACGCCGTACGCCAATAGCCTTGCGGTTGCAAGGGAATAAAGTCGTCACCCAAATAAAAGTAGGAATGGTCAGCGGTTTGCCCCATAATTTGGTATTTTACGGCTACCGTATAGTAACCATTGGCGGGTAAGGTAATTTCGGTAGTACTGATGCTACCACTGGTGGGGAAATTTTTGGTGTTAGCCAACAACATTATGGGTTCACGGTTATTAAGTTGTTCGCTGCTTAAAGTAATGTTTTGGTGGGTGGTATTATTATGGTAAGAATCGTTATTTTCTTTGGTAACTTGGGTAGCAGTTAAATAATTGTTGGTATTCTTTTGCCAGTCGTTTAAGTCGTAAGTGGTAGTCGTTTGTTGAAAAGCGTTGGTATCTTGGGAGGGGGCCGTGTAGGTATAATCAGTGTCGGACAGAGCCTTGATACCAGTAGTAATTAAGGGTGCGGCGGGCGTTAATAATACGGCGAACACGATAACCAGCACACCTAAAATAATTAGACACGAATTCGTAAATTTTTTTTTCATAGAACAATCAATAGTTTATACTACAATCCCTATTTTTAGCAAGGGAAAAACTTTTACAGATAATCTATACAAAATGTATTTTTTATGTTATCATTCAAGTATGAGCAAAGTAGCAATCATTGAATTAGGCACGAACCAAATTAAATTATCGTTGGTACGTATCGAGGAAAATAAGTATTTTGAAATTGAAAAAGAATATGCGGAATTTGTTGGCATTGATAACCATTTGGTCGACAGTGGTTTAATTAAAACGGTAAAAATTAAAGAATGCATTACCATTTTACAGATGTATAAGCAAATTGCTTTGGCGAACCACGTTGATAAGTTCTACTGTGTCGCGTCGGCCAATTTGACCAAGGCCAAGAACTATATTTCCTTTATAGAGGAAGTTAATGCGGATTTGGACATGGAATTCAAATTATTAACCCAAGAAGAGGAAATCAATTCCTTATATACTGCGGTGGTGAACACTTTAGACATTAACAAAGGTTTAATCGTTTCTATTTCTACGGCCAGCACGCGCATCATTAACTATTGCCGGCGGGTGGTTTTAAGCAGTGTTACCATTCCGGTCGGTGCAGCAAATTTCACTACTGTTGAAGATTTTCGTAAGGAGTTATTAGCGGCAGGGGATACGTTCAAACAAATTGACCACGAAGTGCCAATTATTGGGTCGGACGAAATCTTTACCAGTTTCGCTCGCTTGTCGCGCAAAAAAGCCAAATACCCGCTTGATTCGGATCACAATTACAATGCTACCAAAGAAAATTTCCAAGAGATTTTAACTTTCTTGCAAGGATTAGACGTAGAAAAGGGCGCCAAGTTAAAGGGCATTTCGGCCAACGGCATTGGCTACATTATGAACGGTATGCAAATCGGCTTGGCCATTATGGATTTTGTCGGTTTAAGTAACATTATTATTAACCGCAGTGCGCGTAATGCGGGATTGGCGTATCATTTGACGATGGTCGATGACGAACGTCCCGTTAACGATGTGTGTTTGAACAGTGTCGAAACAGTAATTTGGGCGAACGGTTTGGACTGGGAACAAGCCAAGTACCGTTATTTCTTGGCGAGCACCTTGTATTCGCAATTAAAAGTTCTACACAAATTGCCCCGTGTCTTTACCCGTATCTTGAAAGTGGCAACTTTATTGTATGATTTAGGACATACGATTAACCAGTTAGCCTTTAATAAAATCACTTATTACGCCATCCTGAACGCGAATTTATACGGTTTAAGCCATAAAGAAATTGTGATGGCGGCGTTTGTGGCCAGTTGCCGTAACTGGGACGACTTTATGTTGGCGGAGTGGGTAAAATACAAAGATTTAATGAACGAAGACGATTTGGTTGCGGTGCGTAAACTGGCGATTATCGCGGCGATGGCCGACACCATGAACATGCGTCACCAACAAGTGATCAAAGATATTTCTTGTGACGTGTTGGGTGACAGCGTAATTGTTAAGTTAATTACGGACACCGATATGAAAAAGAGTAAAGTTGACGTCGACGCGGCCAAGACGGAAATTTTCTGCTTACGCAAGATGGCCAAAGAGTTCACCCGTATTTATAAAAAGAACATTGAAATTTTGTAAACCAAGCGGCGACAAAATTGCTTGCCAGAATGGTGAATAGTCAATAAACTAAAATTGATGATGAAGAAAGTGGGGAAGTGGGCAGCCATTATTATTGGCGGTTTGTTGCTATTGGCCATTGTGTTGCTGATTGCTGCTAATTTAGTGGCTGGGCGCAGTATTTTGAGTTTTGCGGGGATTAACCATCCCATTTTCCAATACGGGATGTTGTTGATCCCGTTGTTAGTCTTGGCCTTTGTCTTATTCAAATTTTTTGATGTGGATGGTAAAGGTAAGAGCAAAGCGGGTAAGGTGTCGCAATTTTATTCTAACCGTTGGATGACGCCCAGCGAGCGCGACAAAACCTATTTGTATACTCGCGCGTCGCAGTTAAAGTCCATGAATAAGACGGGGCCGTTAGCACGTTTTGAAGCGATTGGTAGTGATATTCACATCAATATGATTCCTAAAGACTACCACAGTATCATTTTAGGTACAACCGGCGCTAATAAAACCCAAGGTTACGTTTTTCCGTACATTTATACCTTGGGCTTTTCTAACGTCAAGCCGAATTTGGTAATTACTGACCCCAAGGGAGAAATTTATAACACCATGGCGGAAACCTTGCGTCAACAAGGCTACGACGTGCAAGTATTTAATTTGAGTGAACCGGCACGTAGTTCGCGTTGGAACCCATTTGAGAATGCGTGGGATATGTTTCAACGTGCGCAACACATCGAACGCGAAATTAAACGTTATGCTAACGCTGATCCGGCCAAAATGGGTTTGCGGGTGGTGGCGTCCAGTTACCCACCAGAATGGTACGCGTTTAACGGCATTGCGTTCCCCAATAAAGAAATGGCGGAAAACGAAATGCGTACCTTCAAACAACAACTAATTTCCGACGCAGAAACCGACATTAAAGATATTTGTGCCGCGATTTGCCCGATTGAAAACGAAAAGGATCCCAGTTGGGAGCAGGGCGCCCGAGACTTAATTCAAGGTACCGCGTTAGCGATGCTGGAAGACAGTTTGAACCCCAGTTTGGGTATGACTCGTGAAAAATTTAACTTCTACAATATTTTCAAAATTTTGTCGTTAAGGGATAACGACCCGCAAGCCATGTTCAAAACCATTAAGAACTACTTTGAGGGGCGTGATAAATTGTCGGCGGCGGCGTCTTTGGCACAAACGGTTACCGCCAATGCGGAAAATACGATGCGTAATTTCTTCGGTGTGGCTACGCAAAAATTGTCCATGTTTAACGACAAAGGTATTTGCTATATCACTAGCGGCACCGATATTCATTTTGAAGATTTCACTAAGAAGCCAACGGCGTTCTTCTTAATTATTCCTGACCAAATCAAAGTACGTCATCCGCTGGCAACCTTGTGTGTTTCGCAACTGTATAAGGCACTGGTCGCAGCGGCCAATCAACGCGGTGGCAAGTTGCCGTGGCCGACCTACTTTGTCTTGGATGAATTTGGTAACATGCCGAAAATTAACGACTTTGCCACCATTGTAACCGTTGCTCGTTCGCGCCGTATTTTCTTAACTTTGGTTCTGCAAGATTACAAGCAGTTGGAAACAATCTATGGGCAGGAAAACGCGGTCACCATTCGTAACAACTGTAACCACCAAGTGTTCATTGGGGTTAACGATATGGATACGCGTAAAATGTTTTCGGATTTGATGGGTGATATGGAAGTCACTACCGAAAGTAAAAGTGTCAGTCGCAATACCGGGAAAGCCGCCGAAAACGATAAAAATGGGGGCAGTGAATCAACCAGCACTAATACCGCCAGTCGTCCGCTGTTGCCACCTAACGAATTGTTGGATATGGTACCGGGCACGATTTATATTTACTGTTTCGGCTTTCACCCGTTAAAAAGTAAAGTGACCTTGTTCTATGAATGCATTAACAAGGGGTTAATTAAATTGGTGCCCACGCCTGATGTTTACGTACCGGGTAAGTTTTTTGATGAAGCCGCCGTTTATTATGATATCCGTCGCCGTAACGACATCGTAATTCGACGCATGGATACAATGCAAAAGAAAGATTTGTTTGAATGGTAAGCTGTACGCATTTTGTTGACGATATCAAATATTAAAATTATAATTTAACCATACTATGTTGGGGGAACGAATGAAATTCGGGCGGGGCAGAGTTATTGCTGTCGCACTGTTGAGTACGGTGCTGGCTTTGCTGTTATCCAGTTTCGGCTTTTTATTAGGATTTAGCCGCTTGAACACTCGGGCTGATGATGATATTTACGATCCTACACATATTCCAACGTTTGACGAGTCTTACGTTTTTGAACCAATTACCACGGCGGGGCAAGTCGTACTGGGACAAAATCAAAGTTTAACCAGTACCTTTGCGCTACGTGACGAAAATTACCGTCGTGATAGCATCAGCGCGTTGTTTAACGCTACACAGAAACAAGGATTCAGTTCTTTGCAGACTAAACGTAATCGCCAGCCGTACGCTTTGTTCACTGATGCTGATTTGCAAAGCATGGTTAACGGCATGACAGTGAATGATTATGGCGTTGAATACGAGGATAATAACAAGGACGGTATTTTTAATTATACCGACTATAATGGTAACAAACAATTTGATTTAGGCGAAGATGATCAATTGGATAAATTCGTGGCTAATTGTTTACAAACGCCCATCGTGATGTTGGATACGGAGAATGTCGACCAAGTGGTGGTTTTGGAGTTATTAAATTTACCCTTGCCTCCTACTATTCAAAAGATGACCCACAACGGGGAAACCTTGCCTACCAAAAATATTATCTTGGGGCAAGGGCAAGATGCCGATTATGTTTATGGTGGCGTGCGTCAAGAAACAATGACGCAAGAAGAAGTGGCGGCCGAGAACGAACGCCGTCAAAAAGCAATCGCGGCGCAAAACGCAGCGGCTGGCTTAACCGAAGGCATGGAGGGGTGGATTGACCCGTACAGTCAGGATTTGGACTACAATAGTATTGCCCAAGCCGGCGCCTATGAAACTATCGGGGCGATGGCTGTTTGTACTTCGGGGGGTAATTGTAGTTTGCGTGGTGTTTTTAACGAAGAAGGGCTCTACGAGTTTGCTTTTGAATTAGGAATTCCCAGCGCTAACGGTACCACCAAGACTGTTGAGTTGGCTTTTTCGTTTTATTTGGTTGCCAAAGCGCATTACGCCGTTTTTCCCAGTTTCCCTGCTGAAAATCGGGCAGCCGGCGACGGGAACGTTTACAATTACTCGTTTGGTGGCACTTACCCAATGGTTAGTTATTCGGAAAATTATTTTGACGTCGCGATTACCAGTACCGAAAAACCAAACGTCAGCACCGAGTTGTCGGGTAACACGCAACTGCAATTTTACGCGATTGGCGAATACGTAATGACCAGCCATTTGAAATATCGCTACTTCAATCCCCAAACTGGTAAATATCGGGAATTGCGGTTACTGCGGTACCGTCCCAATGTCAGCACGTTGAACATCCGTGGTTTCCAAGCCTACTATGGCGGACAGCATCAGAAGCCAGAATACAACGGCCCTTTACCATTTTATAATACTACCGACAGTTCAATTAACAGTAACATTACGCCATGGGTTACCAGTAACGGATATAACTCGACCAATAAAAATCCCGATGTCAGTGACGCCATGCAGTATGCCCAACAACTAACGGACATTGTGGACCGTGAAGGCTTAACGCCCTTGCGTACCAATTTCCCGCCCGTTAAAATTATTGGTAATGTTAACCATGCTTCGGGAGCAGGACTGGACGGTACTATGACTCGTCTATCAACCGTTAGTTTTCAGGGAGTTGCGGACGCTACTTGGAACGAACCGACCACCTTTGAGCCGGGGCAGCCATTTACCGACGCGGGGCGTTATTTGATAATCGTTTATTTCTGGGTCAATAAAACATTGTGCCAACAAACTTTTTATTTTGAAATCAGTAATGCTTTGGCGATACAATTTGCGGTAACCGATGGTGATGGCTACAACATTTTTTCCTACGATCAGTTAGTTCGCGATCAAAAGTACCAAGGTCAAGAGATTACAATTATGTATAACGGTATGCCGCAACTTGGTGAGTTTGAAGTTCCGCCAACCTTGACTTTGGAGCGTGCGTCGTTAAGTGATGTCCGTCATTTTACTGACATTACTAACGAAACCAAACCCGCGGAAGACGGGGCGTTTAATTTCCGTTTGCTGCCGGCTTGTTACCGACTAAAGGTTACCTATGGTGCTTACGGGCAGACGACTACCGTTATCGAGTTGGTTGTAGACGATACCGAGGCCAATGATATCACCACTACGTCCAATTTTAAGCAAACGGGTATTGCTGATTTACCCACCAATACCGCCATTTGGGGCGCGGGTGAAATCGCGTTATCGTGGGCCAAGAAGGATAGTGGTATTGGCTTTCACAACGTTAAAGTTGATTATTATCGTACTTTGATTGAAAACCCCTTGACAGATCCTAACGCCAACATCAACTATACTAATTACAACGCGAATAACACTAAACTTTTCTCCGCAACCGTGTTTGATACAGAGCGTACTGCCAGCAATAATTTTACGCCGGTGCTGACGGATGACCGATGGTGTTTGACGGAAACCTTCAAGCAGGCGGGGTTATATAAACTTACCATCGAGGATGATGTGGGTAATGAAACCCAATACTTGTTAATCATTGATCAGGCCAAACCGTCTTTTGTGCAGGACTCAAAAGAGCCTAATAAATCGGCCAACATAGTGGATTTTGGTGATGACGGTGTACGGGTTGGTTTTGGACGCCAGAAATTGGTGAAAGCCTTGAGCGGTGATTTGTTTACTGGTTGGAAACAATTTGACGCCTTGCGTGAACGTAATATCATCATTACGGATAGTAACAGCAAGGCTTTGGCGGTACCGATTGCCAAGGTAGAAATGAACATTAACGGTGGTGCTTTCCAAAGTTTGAGTCGGGCCGATCTTGAACGCGGTTATGTTACCCTTTACGATGATGATACCTATTATTTTCGCGTGACGGACGTTTTGGGTAATCTCAGCGAATATTACATTATTTTGACTCACGACCAAAGTTTGGGCATGATTTATGCCGAAGATAGTGCCCAAAATTTTGCTAGCGACCAAGGATACGTTGATGCTGACCCTAATTTGAGCACCAGCATCGTTACCGCCAAGGGGGGAATGACTAACCGTAATTACGTGACTTTCTCGTTCCAACAAGTGGAAAAAACCGCCAGTTATTTTCGGGTAAAAAACATAAAAATGGAATATTATCCGTTTACTTTTGACACAAAGTCACGTAATTATCCTTTTGCAGCCAGTCCCGTTAATTATTTGAAACACCAAGATAATAATGGCATTATTTACGCGACACACGACGAAGATAGTGGTAGCACCGACAACGAACCGGCGCAAGCGTACCGGTTAGCATTATATAACAAAGGCGAAACCACCCGTCGCGGTCTGTACATCATTACCCGCACGTATTACAGCAGTCAGGGAACCGATGATTATACCCGTGCCTATTATTTTATTGTTGATGATCAACCATTATTGCATTATGAACCCGAAGTTTACCAAACCGATTTACGCATTCGTTTTGGTGCAGATGACAAGATTGCCTACGCCGCCGATTTTGATTATTTCAATTACGAATTGCGCAGTAATCGGGCTGCCGAAATTGCGGGTTTTGTCAGCAAGTACAATGGTACAACGCGCTACTTGGGGTACGACTTCCCGTCGTTAATTCCCCGATTCAGTTACATCAACAACGGTCAAACCACTAACTTGGGTGAGGGCAGTATCTATGAGATTATTGGTAACGAACAGACGGGCGACGTAACTTTCAAATTGATTGTGGCCGATAACGCCCGTAATTTCCCCGCCATATTGAATCAAGGCAATGTTACCGAAATAATTCCCGAAGGCAAAATTACCAGTGCGAATTACAGCGAACTTTCTTTGGTGTTGGATACTGGCTACGGGACGAAGGCCAAGTTAATTAAGAACAGTAATTATGACGCACCAATTAGCACTACCCAAATGGAATACCAAAAAGACACCTGTGTTTACACCTATGTAGTCGACCCAGATGATTTATCGGCACTAACTTTTGAATTTGAAAGTGACCCGCGTGGTTTCTATGCGGATATTGACTTTCCCGCTACCGACGATAGTTGGGCGACCACGGGCTTTAGTCGTACGTTTACGATTGCTCCCGAAATTGATGGTACTACCTACCGTTACGACATTTATGATACTTTCCTTAATGGCGTCAGCGTTAACAGCGGGTACAGTATTCGGGTTTCTTTGATTACCAAAGACAACCAACAAACTGACTATAATATTTTATTCGATTTGGATACTGGGGAACCGACTTATAATTTACAACGCATTATTCAACAAGACAACTTGGCCAAGGATTTGGAGGAATTACCCGATGGTTACATATACGGGTTGAGTACTGATTTTGTTTTCACTGCTGACCAATCCGAAAATCGTTATTTGGATACTAAAGAAATTTCTTACCGCGAAGTTAATTATCAAGGCGAGGGGTCTTTAACCAAAACTATTTTCCGTTTGGCTGACGGACGCCCGTTTGCCGATTTGGTTGGTTTACGTGATAACGAAATGAAATACTATTGGATTACGGAAACCGATTACGCAGGACACGTTGCCGATTACATTGTGCAAATACAAGGCGAAAAATATAAGGGCGACATCACGTACGTGGGGGCGTTCCCTGATAAAAGTACTGACGATAACACCGTTTTAGGTATTGAGATGCGTGTATCCACCGCCAGTGCGCATCAATTCTACTTGAACAACAAATCGTTCAAATTTGTCAACGATGACGAATACTACGCGGTTTATTGTGGTACTGCTCAATGGTATTTGAACGGCAAGGCCGGTACGGGCGCCAGCAGTGAAGCCGAATTGGTGTCGGTCTTGAACGAATGGATTAACGACGCTACCGAACGTGGCGAACGATGCCGTTATCTGTTGTATGACCGTATGGGTGACCCCAAGGTTTTTGCTTGCTATAATTTGCGTGAAGATGCCGCAACCTTGCAGTTGGAAGCCTATAACCTAATTCCCAATTCCGTAGTCGCCAGTCCCGTTTGTCTGCAAACTATTAACTATGACCAGTTGCCCCTGATCTTAAAAGATCCAGCGTTGGCCGAATTTTACCAAATGGAAATCATTGATGTGGCGACCCAAAAACCGTTAGACAACATGGCCTTTATTTTAGGCTTAACTACGCTCTACAATATTCGTCAAGGACAAGAGTTAATCATTAAGGTTACCGACCCTTTTGAACGGGTCAGCATCACCGAATATCACGGGCAAGATGAAGTCGGGTTGCGCTTTGTTCCGTATGGTAATACGGTTGATCTTGATCAGGTAACTTACGTTGGTGACAGTCGCGGAGTACAATTTTCGTTCTTGCGTACCGTTTATTCTATCAATGTTTATAATGACGAAACGGGAGCGTTAATTACCAATTTGCCGACTTTTATTCAAGGCGATAAAGTTACTTATACTTTCACGCCGTCGTCACTGCGCGCGGATACCAGCCGTTACCGTATTGAAGCCATCGGGCGTTCCAGTCACGCCGTTTTGTATGAAAAAATCTTTGCTTTTGATACTCGTTTACCGCAAGTAATTTGGACCAATACCAGTGATCAGCAGATTGCGGTTAATAATAATACCTTTACGGGAACAGTTAATATGCGGGTAGTGCCCGATGATTTGTCGCGTTTCGCGGCAACTATTTCTTACCAACGTACTGTAAACGGAGCAGTGGAGCGGGTGACTTTGCCGAGCGGAACCAGAACTTACCAATTTGACCAAATCGGTGACTATACAGTTACACTTCGCAGCCAAATTTGGGCCAGCGTGACCTACACTTTCAAAATTGCGAATATCAGTGACACATTGGTCAATGTTTTTGACGACAATCAATTATTAACCCCCAGTGCCAGCCGGTATGCTTATCAAGATAAGGTAATCGATAATTATATTTTCACGATGGAAACTCGTTTGAACGATTTAGGCGAAGAAGAGTTGTTGGACTTGACTCACTATGACGCCCACGGGTTGCAGTTGGTTCCGGCCGAAAGCAGCAACCGCCAATTAGTTTGGTATAACGAAAAACAAGCCTATCAAGATTATGACCGCCAAAATAATACCTTGGTTTGGCGTTTTGCTGTGCCGGCGGGTGAAGACGAATTTGGCCGTGCGATCTACGTTAACGATTTATACTTGGCTACCACGGGGGTACCGCGTACCGACTTAAATGGTGACAATAAAATTCGGTTGGTCATTAACGAAGATACTCCGTTAGAACCCTTTTACGTTACCAGCCAAGTTTTGACTTTGGATAATTTGCCGAAAACAGGCTTCAAATTGCGCTTGAACGGCAGTCAAACCTTGGATACCGCCGCCAATAATTATGCGCCATGTTACACTTATCAAGGTAATTTGGTTTTAATTGATTGTTACCGCAATGGCCAATTGATAAAAACTTTAGCCCATGATGAAACTTTTACTTTAACGGCTGCCGATGCTGGTTATTACCAATTCCGTGTTCGTGACATGGTGGGGAATACGTTACTGTTTGGTAGCGGTGCCGAGCAGCAAGATTATTATGCGGTAGTGGTCTTAACCAAACCGATGGTGGTGATTAATAATAGCGAACCCGTTAAGCATATGGTTTACAATGACCGTGTTGAATTCAAAATTATTGACGATGCTGATGAATTGTTGCGTGCCGAATACGGCAGCGAATTCTTTGAACAAAACTTCAAAATTGCCAGTTTGGAAGTAACCTGCAATGGTGAACCGGTGGACATCAATTTGCAATATAATCCTACCAGTTTCGTGTGGACGGAAAAAGGCACTTACCTGATTAGATTGAAATATCAAATTGGTGAAAATTTACAGCAGACCATCGAAGATCAATACGAATTTGAAATTCTCCCCAGTCGTACCGCGATGCTTAATTGGAGCATGAACGTTTACCCTGACTTGCAAATTTTGTCAATTCGCCGCAACAACTATTTAATTCGCGACTTCGGTGAACCGGCAGTCGGTGAGGCGTTGCATTTTGCTGCCGACGAAAACCCTGGCAGTTACGAAATAACTTTACAAAGTTATAACTCTCTGATTGGGTATCAGACCCATACAGTTAAATTCAATATTGATTACAAAAACAGTCATTCTGTTAACTACTTTTGGTTGGATACGGCCAGCGGTTTAGCAACTACTGCGTCAGTTACATTGACTTACCAACCGAAAATGCTTTATTACGCACGGGGTGAGTGTACCGTTGTTTTGTACAAAGATTTCAACGTAGTTGAGCAACAAGATATTACTGCCAGTTCGGTAGCCGAAATGGATCTTGACCATTTGGAAACTTTGTACGCCAGCGAAGTCGGAATGTATACGGTACAAGTTTTTGATGTCGAAGGTGATGTTGTCTATGCCGACAGTTGGACGATTGAGGCAAATCAAAGTTCAGTGGGTTATATTATTACCGCGGTCGTGGCCGGCATTGCGGGGATTGGCATAATTATCTTTATCCGTTTGCGACATAAGATGAAAGTTAAATAATTTTGTCAAACAACTGGTGAAAGCGGTCCGTGATGTATTTTTGTGGCTCGGAAATGCCAGGACGGTGCAGACCCAAAATTGTTAGGCTACCACCGCTGGATAAGCAACTGCTGCTACAAAGTAAACTTTCTAAATCGGTAGCCGCGGCCACGGAAACATGTTTCGGGTCAATTGCGCCAAATTTCTGCATGCAGTTATTGAACACGGTAAACATTTTGTCTAAACTATCAACCAACACGACCACTTGCTTGCCGCAACTGGCCAGTTCTTTGGCTTGAAAGAAGGCTAATAGACAAGTGGTCAATTTGTCACGACTGGTTTGGGTGGTCTTGGTTAAGTACAGATGTTGGTACTCCGCTAAACTTTCGGCGCGGCCATCAAAAGACAAAACAATGGGAATGACATCGTTCGGTAATTTGGCAGCCAGTTCGGCTAATCGTTTAATGTTGTTACTGTGGTCGTCCATAGTAATCAAAGCGGTGGTGCCATAATCAATTTGGTGACCAATTAGTTGGTAAGTTTGAGTACTGGGTACCGCAGTCACATCGTCGTAGGCGACTTTGGTCACTTGCGCAATATTGGTTACCATGTAATGGTCGTAGCGCATCTCAAAGCCAACGTTAGCCCGAATCCGGTCACCGGTTTGTAAGTGATAATGTTCAATAAAGTCAACCGCGATAAAATACGGTATACAATCGTCCGTAATAAAAATCGCGTTGCCGGTAGCCAAGGTATGGACATAACCCGTCATTTCTTCGCCTGCCGGTGCGTTAAGAATACTGCGGGCGTAATTGTCGTTTAGGCCCGTGATTACTTCGTCAAAAACACATGACATATTCGGTAACAAAAGCATAGTTGGTAGTTTAATCGATAAAAAACGATAACGTCAAACGTTGACTATTCCAAACAGTAGCAGTTACCGATTTTGCTTTGTAACGCCACATCAATAAAAATATCTTGGCCTTCGCGGATGCCTTGGGTCAACAAAAATTGTTTAACCGTGTTGTAGGCTAAATTTGGGGTATTGTTCTTTTCGCTTAAATGCGCCAAAATTACTTGTGTGACTTGGTTCTGGTGTAGTTTAACAATTGCCCGCGCGCAGTCCAAATTGGATAAATGCCCACGGTTACCCAAGATGCGTCGCTTTAACCATTCGGGGTAGTTTGGGTTTTGGAGTAAGGTGGGAATGTCGTGGTTGGCTTCCAAAACCACAACTTGACAGGCGCCGAGGTACGTCAACATGGTGGAGGTCATTTGTCCAATATCGGTGGCAATGCCGACCGTAGCGTTATGGCAAGTGAAAGTATATCCTAAACAAAAGCGACTGTCGTGGGGAACGGGGAAGTAGTTGACCAATATGTCGCCGATGGTTAAGTCGTCGGTAAACTCAATAAAATGGTGAAGCGGTATTTTTAACGCACTTTGTAAAATGCGGGTTACTTTTTGGTGACAATAAATAGGAGTGTCGTATTTAGTAATAAACTCGGCGACGCCTTTAATGTGGTCGCTGTGTTCGTGGGTAATTAAAATACCATCAATACTGTTAGGGTCGATTTTAGCTTCCGCTAAAAGTTTATGGGTCAAGGACAACGGTAGCCCAATATCGACCAACAGGTTGGTTTGTTCACTACCGATAAAAGTGATATTGCCCGCACTGCCACTACTTAACGTTTGTATTTTTAACACTTTGCCATTATACTAAAAAACGTGAGCAAAGTTAAGAGTATTTTCTTGACCACTGGCATTTGCCTTACCATTGCTTTTATTTGCTTGTTTGGGTACTTATATTTGCAAAACATGTGTGCCGAAATTTTTATCCGCGTGGGTTGGGAAACGCGTAGCAACGTTGACCTTTTCCCGCATGGTTTTTGGTTGGCGTTTTTACTATATGCGGTATTACCACCGTTATACGAAGAATTAATTTTCCGTTGGGCGGTATGTAAGGGGTTGCAATGGGCAAAACTCAAGCCATGGTTGATCGTTGGTATCAGTGCCGTAATCTTTATGCTTTATCATTGGTCGTGGTCGCAGGTGGCTTACCAGTTACTCATGGGAATTTTCTTGGCGTGGATTTTTTTGAGAACTAATAATTTGTTGTGGACGATTTTAATTCATTTTATAAATAACGCTTTTGTGGTAACATATACATATTTTGCGGGCAGTGGCGATGCCGTATTCGCCTTGACGGCGGGGAACATTGCTTTAGCGATTGGTTCGGCCGTAGTTGCCACTGGTGCCGTGATCCTGCTGATTAAAAAAGGAATTCCTCATGCAACAAAGTAAACGCTATACCGTGACGATATTGGTTTATTTAACCGCGATGGTGCTATTGGTCCTGTTGCAAATTTTGGCATCCTTTGGTTGTTTTAACGGGTTGTCGGACGAGGCTTTAACTATCGTGTCCAGTATTTTGCCGCAGATTGTGATTATGTTTGGGGTACCATTGACCATGTTGTTAGTGGCGCAAAAAGTAAACCACGAACCGGTCAGCGTGCGGGCGATTACTAAACAAGTTGGTTGGCGAAAAATGTCGTTCAAAAACGTATTGCTGGTATTCTTGTTGGGCATCGGCTTGTACCTGTTAAATATTTTTGTCGCCAGTTTCTTTGGCATGTTTTTGCAGGCCGTTGGTTACCAATATACCAGCAGTCCTAATGTGTTTACGGGGTGGGGTGGCTTGCTGTTAACTATTTTGTTAAGTGCGGTACTGCCCGCTTTGTGCGAAGAATTTTTACACCGTGGAGTTTTGTTAAACGGGATGATTCCGCAGTTTGGTGTGCAACGTAGTATTATTTTGGTAAGTGTCTTATTCGGCTTAATGCATATGAACATTGGACAATTCTTTTACGCTACGGTGTTGGGTTGGTTCTTTTGTGTTACGGCGTTGGCGGCCCGTTCGTTATGGGCCAGTGTCATTGTTCACTTTGTGAACAACGCGTTAGCCACTTATTTCAGTTACGCCGAAGAGTTGTCCTTGCCGGGTATGCAGGTATTGAATTTCTTGTTGAGTAATCCCTTGATTATGATTTTGACTATCTTGGTAGTGGTGGTTGGTGTTGCCGAAATTTTACGTCATTTGGCCCGTGAAAATTTTGAACGTGATTTGGACGCTTACACGGTGCGCTACTTGGCTTCACAAAATACGTTTGATGCTAGTGACTTTGATCGGGTTAAGGACGTTTTACCGCGGGCCATCAAAAGTATGCCTACTTGGAAAGCAACCATGGCCTACATTGATACTTTTGATACGCCCAAGCCGACGCAACCTTTGCCCAAAGCCTTGTTATGGTCGGTGTGCGTATTGGGAACGATAATTACCGTCTTATCGTTAGTTTGGGGAACTTGGTAATGGATTTTATGGCAATGGCAGTGGCGCAGGCCACTTTGGCGGCACGTAAGGGGGAAGTTCCCGTCGGTTGTGTTATCGTACGTAATGGCAAAGTAATCGCCAAAGGTTATAACAAACGCGAACAACGTCGCAACAGCCTTTGGCACGCCGAGATGGTGGCGATTAATCGTGCCTGTCGTAAACTGCGGGCGTGGCGTTTGACTGATTGCGAAATGTACGTGACATTGGCGCCATGCCAAATGTGTATGGGGGCCATTGTGAACGCGCGGATTAAAACAGTCTACGTTGGAGTTCCTTCAACCAGTGACCTAAATTGGCAAACGTCCGTGGTTATGCAGCCTAACGACGCCGCAAAAAATATTCTAGTGGCTTTTTTCCGGGATAAGCGTTAAACTTATTTTGTGAAACAACAAGTAACGAATATTATTGCCACTTTAGGTTTTATTTTGTTGTTTGTGACTTTTGTGTTGGCGGTCTTGGTCGGCGTATTGTTTTTGGTACCCGATGCGACGATTGGCGATATGGTGGCGGTTAACGAACGTGATACCCAAATTGTGTATTGTGATGAAGCCTTAAAGACTGCGTTTGCGCGGGGTAATTTTATTATTGAAAGTGATAATTGCGCGGTTACCGTGCAAGTCAATGCTGCTGGGTACGTGGGAGAAAGTACCGTGGTGGTTAACGAAAGTGCTACCGGAATTGCTTTTAACAGCCGTAAGCGCACTTTGATTGAGTGGACGTCAACTTTGGTAGATAACATCCCTTATTGTAAAATTAAGGTCTTGGAACCATCGGGGATTGTGGTAAATAAAAAGCCAACCATGGTGTATTTGAATTTATCCAGTCAAACGGCTGAATATAATTTTATTTTACAAAACAATTACAGTGATGTGACTTTCCGTTATGGTGATGACGTTGATCCGGAACGTGGACAGTTACACATCAACCGTTTAGTGGTACGTAGTGCCAGCAAGGTGACGATTCCGTCTTATGACACAATTACCATTGACGAAGTGGCCATTCCGGCTAACAATACTCAAATTACCTGTGGCGGTGTGGTTAATGGTAACGTGACGGTAACGGGCGCACGTAGTAGGTTAAATTTTAACAACACAATCAAAGGTAATGTTTTGCTTAACGGCGAAATGAACAAATTCCGTGCCACCAAAACTGGTGACATTATTTGGGGTGCCAACAATGGTAATTTAACGGTTAACGAATGTGAACAATTAAAAGTTGATACCACCGACGCCACTGTTAACGTCGGCACCATCAAGGGTGGGGTAACAATGAATACGGTTAATGGTTCGTTAACGGTTGGTGAAATTAGCCGTAATGGGTTAAATTTTACCGCTACGGCAAAGGCCAATGTCAGCGTTAGTGGTCGACTGGTCGGCAACGCGGTGGTTAACAATAGTGGAGTCGGCGAGATTAGTTTACTGAATGTGGTGGGTAATGTTGATATTGAAAGCAGTCGTGTTAACGGGGGAAAGATCAATGTGGCCTTCGGTGAGGTGGGCGATTACTCCACCAAGATTCGTGGTTATGATGGTGATATTGTAGTAAAGAATATTTATGGCGATGTGGATATTCGTGTCCGCGATAATGGGGCGGGTGGCGCGGCGGGACGGGCCAAGATTACTACCTACTTTAACTATATTACCGCCAGTACTGATAATATTATTGTGGCGGGGGCTTACGTTAATTCTACTGCGGGCATGGGTGACGTTGAGGTTTATTTACAAGCGGGTTGGAATAATTTCCGCTTGACCGTTAGTGATGCCCGCTCGGCGTGGGCGTTCGCGAATACCGATCATGCCAAGCAGTTGGAAAGAGGTACCAATTATATTTCGGGGGGTGCGATTGGTAGTACTGGCAACTTAAAAGTTGTTACCCCGGCTGATGTTCGCGTTTACTAAACGCGGGCGTTTTTAATTGACCACTGATGAAATAAAAAGTATAATTTATACATACTAGGTTGAAAAGGATTGGGGGGAACCATTTGAACAAACGAAGAACACGGATTATTGCTCTGGTGATCATGAGTTTGCTCGCCGTCGTTGGGGCGGTAGGGGTGATTTTCGCGTTCAATAATTCGGAAACCCGACACGATGCATATGGCAGTATCGCGGTTTACGTTAATCAAACCGATATTGATTTGGCGATTGAAGTGGAGCGTGATGATACCGATACCGGTTTGCGTTTGGTAGACACGCCATCACGATCGACAACCTTAACCATTACTGTCGGTGGTTTGCCAGATACTGCTGACCGCGGTGTCACTTTTAATTCCAGTTCTGCCAGTAGTGGAGTGGTATCGGTAACACCAACCAGTTTTGACCAAAAATCGGGTGTCAGCCGCTTCTTGATTACTGGACAAAATGGTGGGGCTCCGGTGACCTTATTGTTTACTACTCGTTCGGGTAACCAAACCATTGCGGTTAACGTCAAGGTGAATTTGACCGCCAAAGACTTCCGTTTGACCAAGGGGGCGCATTTCGGTATTCGTCAAAATGGAACGGCCTTGGATTTTAATAAGACTAGTGCTTTGTCTAAACTGGATTTTTATGCTCATCCCGATGATAAGAAACAAACCTATAAACCCAATAATTACCCATTGCAGTTCGCTTTGGCGGAAGATTATGCGGGCGTTACTTTGACGGATGGTGTTTTACAAGTTAACGAAGACTTCGTTTTTGATGATGGGGCGGAAGGCCGTGAAATTTACGTTTTGGCGCAATTACCGGCCATGGCTGAAGCGGTGGTCATTCCGGTTTATGTTTTCCGGCCGGCTGATACCATTACCGTCAGCAGTGATGCTTTCGTGCCAACGACCACTGACGATAATGTCTACGATTTAATTCTAAACCGTAGTGAACGAGCCAGTGCTAAATTCACTTTCGCTTTGCCAGAGAATCAAGGCGTACCCGAAAAAGACTACAATTTCTACGTTGTGCCACAAGATACCACTATGGTAGAAGTCAAGAAAGACGTTATGGCGGGTACCTATGAGTTATCGGCAATCCGTAACACTGGACGTACCGCGGTAACGGTTACGGCGTATCCGCGGGCGTACATGACGGTGGATGGACAACAACAGTATGTATGGTTTAATAACCAAGATACTGATGCTAACGTATTTATTACTCAGTCTGTTTATTTACGTGTTCGCAATGAGTTTATTGACCAGCAGGAAACTGGTGGTTTTGTTAACTATAAATTGCAATACAGTAAAGATCAATTATCGGCTTTCTATTACGAAGGCACGGGGGCAGGATTCACCGACCAATTCACTTTGGATACTAAAAACAATCAGCCCATCACTTTTGATAACGATATTGAATTCCAATTAGTGGTAGAAAATCTTAACCACCAAAAAACTATTTACGACCACGAGAGCGGTTTATTCTCAATTTTGAACTTATACGTGTATCGGAACGGACAATGGCAAGCCTTTGACCGCCAAAATTATACCGCTAATTACCGTGAGCAGTTTGCAATCGCGTTAACGCGCACCACCGAAGCGGAAGATTTTTTAACACATGACGTGGCGCAAATGTGGTTGCGCGCTAAAAGTGTCAGTCCGTTGAGCACCAGTACTGCGGATACTTTGCGCTATGCCACCTGCGATGTGCCGTTGGCGGCTTATGGGGCGATTGATGATTTCCAAATTTCTAACTTGACCACATTGGATGACGGTACCACTGGTGTGGCCTTGGTACATAAGCAAAATCACGATGAAGTCAGTGCCGTCAGTTTAGATGTTTATGGTATTGTGACCCAAAATGATGATTGGGGATATAGTGGTCATTGGCTTCCCAGTGCCATTACGACTAATAATAATTTACCGTTCACCGTTACTTATGTCGACCATTTAGACGGGGTGGCGAAACGTACCTATACCTTAACTTTACGTCATGGTGCTAATGTTCAATATTACAATTCTTACCCGTTCACCTTGACTTATCCCAACGGCGTTACCCGCACCATTTATATCAAAGTTTTCCCCACCGTAACCCAAGTAAATATGAATGTGGTTAGTGATAACCACGGTCAAATTTACCGTACCGTAAAAGATCCTAATAATCGCGAATACATCAAAACCGTTTACGTAAAACAAGGTTCAACTTACCGCATTAACGTGACGACCGCCGATGTTAGCGTGGGGGCGTATGCTGAAATTACCGAAAATGAACAAACGACACTGACCTTTGATGCCCGTAATCGCGCGGAAGGTATTTATCCGGTGACGGCTCACTTACACGCGTACAGCGACGATGTATATACCAATCACCAACAAGACTTTGCTGTCAATTTTGTAGTAGTCAGCCCGGTCGGTAATGTGGCTGCACCATCAGCAATCACCTTGGCGGGCATTGGTCAGTCGTCCGAAGTTGTTGTTGCTCCGACCAGTGGTAGTGAAGAATACCTGTGCGTTGAACCGGTGTTGCAAGATCCCAATGTGGTTATCGAACGTTTAACGACTACCCGTTTCCGATTAACCGCGCGTTATTTACCAGAAGAAAAAGTTGTTATTGGTTTCCGTGTTTACAAGCGGTATGCTTTCGGCAGTGACTTTGACGGCGATGGCGAAGAAGATGTTTTTGATATTCAATACACGGCGGGTAATTTGATCACTATTGAAGTGACTATTGCTACTAACGAACGCGTCAGTGGGGTTAAAATCAATGGAGATGCGGTCTTAACCGAAAAAAACATTGGTCAATACGTAACGATTATTTCGGAGCCGCTGGCTCCAGTTACGCTTAACGCGATAACTTTGGGAACTGATACTAACCACCAAGGAATAGGGTTTGCCTTTGCTAAGTATCAAGACGGTAATTTTGATTTAACCAACCTGCTGGATGCGGACGCAGTACCGGTACTCGACGGCGCAACGGTGGATGGCAACAGTGTGGTGATTACCCCCAAGGCGGGGAAGCGTAGTTTGGGACAATACGCGGTTGTCGCCTACGCTAAAGACAGTTTGCATTTGGTGGCTATGGTCGACGGCGAAGCGGTGGTGGTGCCATACACTTACGAAGTTATTCCGTTATACATTGGTGAGGCCGATGAAATAGAAAAAATCATTGAAGAAATGAAAAATAACATTCCGCACGATGCCAATTCAGGACGTTTGAATAACTTGGGCGGGTACAACTGGGTGGTGGCTGCCGAAAATCCCTATGACGCAGTTTTATTTTACACGGATCCCCACACTCACGCCGAATACGCCAGCAACATTGAGGCAAACCGCTATTATTTGGATGATTTAGACACAGTTTTGGGAGAAAAGTGGGGCGATGCTTTAACCCAGAATGAATACGAACTAACAAAATACGTTGATAATGTTGTGACTGACTTAAACGCAATTGAATTGGCTTCCCGGCTGAACGCCGCCGAGGGTAGGATGTACTTGCAGGTTGGTGATTGCAGTGATGCCACCCGCGAAGTTTATTACCAATTAACCGTTGGTAATTTTAACCTTCACTTTTATTTGGCACCGGGGGTAGAAAAATTTACCGTATCCATTGCTCAAGGGGGTAATGATGGTTCCGCCAGTATTATCGCCGAAAAAAATTTAACTGACCAAGGTACGGCTGCTGACCAATATCGGGAAGCTATTAAAGTACAACGCGGTCGTCCTTTCCAACTGCAAGGTGATACCAATACTGGTGCAGATACTTTGTGGCAAATTAGTAGTAATCCCGCAAGCACCAATAACTTGGGTGGCCCAGGTTATGCTGGTGGCAGTTACGAATTTACTCCGTGTATTGTTTTTCACGACGCTAATGGTAACCCGCAGCAATTTAATTTAACTGCCTTACGGACTGTGGTTAAGGTTGGTATCACGGGCGGTGTGCAATATTTAAGCATGGCACAGTCGACCAATACGCTGGATGGTGCAACTTCGGCCGTTTATAACGCGACCGTGCGTACTGACGAGAACTGGCACACATCGTTATTGAATTACGTTTTAGATTACGATGGGGTACGCTATCCGTTGTTCGTGAACGTTACCGATCAAGGTACGGTTACCGATGAAGTCCTAATGGAAGGCGGTAATGCGGCGTTTTATTTCAAATTGATTCCTACGGTTGATGAGTATCCGATTAACTATTATTATACGCATTATTTGCGCCTAGAAGTAACCGTAATTCTAAAATCAGCAACCACTAACCCGTTTAGTAATGTTTCTGGCGCGCGCATTGTTTTACAAGAAAATCTGGTGGGTTCTAACTTGGAAGGCCGCAAAGTGGCGCGTGAAGTTTCCGCAGGTTTGAACATTGTTAAGCAAGGTATTACTAACGTTACAATGTCACATTTTGCCAATATCAATGTTGATGCGACGACGGGTAATATTACGGTACCGAATTACCAAAGTGACACTAACGTTATTTATATCGACAACAGTGTGGTCGGTGGCCTGCTGACCGTGCATCCGTCACCTTATTATTTAGACGTCGACAGTATGTCAATCGAATGCGTGAAACCAGTGGAAGTAACCTCGCAAATTGGTACTTCGTTAGATGGGGAAGCCGTGATGGGAACGGCACGCTATACGGTGGGCTTTGCCCAACTGGTTTACAACACGGACGAACAAGTTTACCAAAACTTTTTAAGCGGAACTTCGCCGAAAATGGTTTCGACATGGTCGAAAAAAGACGGTTACCAATGGAATGGGCGTTATTATTTCCGTACCTTTTTGCGTTGCGATGGGCAAGCCGATGCGATTATTCCTGACGGAGCGGAATTTAAGATTGCGGTTACTATTACCAGTGAAGGGTATAAAAAGATTACCGAGCAAATGAGTGTTTACGCCAAATACAAAGATGGCATTGTGGTTACGCCTGATGATAGTGGTACGTCCTACCCAATTAGCACCATGATGCAAACCAATTACCAAGCCTTGGGAACGAGTGCGGTTTACGATATTGCTTTCCCAGAGGGGTACTTGCCCAATTATTTGGGTTACAGCGTTCACGGTGATGGTAAAGATTACGTGACCGTGAAGGTTGATGCGGCGGCGAAAACGGTCAGTGTGCGTTTAGCGGGGGACAGTTCTTTAATCAATAAAACTATTGAAATTCGGTTCCCGTACCGGGCGGCGGGTGATTTTGTTAACCCGTATTTAAGCGTGGTGATTGTCCCAGTTTATTTTCAATTTACGGGCTTATCGGTGGCTAACCATATTGAAACACCAATTTTGCTGTTGGGCGACGAAACGATTGATGATTTGACTTACCGCGTAGTGGCTAATTATGACCCTGCCTTATCGGTAGTTAAATCGCGTTTGTCAGACTTTAATGGTGACTTACGCAGTTCGGGTTTGTTAAAATTTATCGACGAGCGGATTGGTGTACGCAGTGTGCAATTTAGTTATTCTTATCTTGATGGTATTCCGGTAATCATGCGTGGTGGTGAGTTAGTTTACGAGCAAACCATTTATTACCAAACAACTGAACAACGTGAAGTTTTGGAACGTACTACCTATTTAGCGATTGGGTGCGAAGATACCTTTGATTTCGAATTTGACCCCATTCGTAAATACAACTGGTACGTCAAGAATATGACCGGTGCTTCTACTGACTTATGGTCAGTAAATATGAGCCGTGATGGTTCGGGTATTTTCAGTGTGTCTTTAACCAATAATACTGCCCTGATTGGTAATACGTTGACTGTAGAAATAGCGTCAAATCGTGGCACCGATTTGTTGTTGCATGTGGTGCCAGTATATTTCACCTTTACGGGTTTCAAAACGCAAGATTATCCGGTTGATCCGCTAATTGCGTTGAGCCAACCGTTTGTGGTTACTTTGGCGGCGGACAACGTGGTAACCGCGGGTGGTATTGACGCCACCAAGGCGTTAAATAATTTTAACAGTGCTTTACTGCAGGCCCAAGAAGACGCCGATAAAGACATCATTAACTTTACCCGTGTCCCGAACGAAGACGGTATCTTGAATTTTAATTTCAGCGAAACCACACGGGAAATAACCCGCAACGATTTGGAATCTCCACTTACCGCCATCAGCCACTTAAAGGCTACCGCCAGCATTACTTACGTTAATGGTTGTCCGCAATTAGTCAAAGATGGTAGTGCGAACGCCCAAAAGATTACTACTTACTTTACGGTTAAAACTTATGGTTCCGACCCTGATAGTGGTGATGATAATAATGACCCCTTGGATCCACAACCCAGCAGTCGTTACCGTAAAGTGGCCCAAGCCATCGGTACCCAAGTAACTTACAATATTGCTTTGAAAGATGTAACTTTTGACAATGCATTAGATTGTTATGAAACCAGCAATACAGTAGATCACCGTCCGTGGAGTAGCAGTAGCGCGTGGCGTGCCAAATTAAGCGGAAAGAGCATTATCGTTGAATTGCAACCGGACACCGCACTGTTCGGCATGACCTTGGTTATTGATGTTTACTCGGCAGAAGATAAAAACGAACCAGTTTACACCTTGAACATTGTGCCGGCTTGGTTTACCGTAGAAAATTTAGTGGTTGTGGGGCATTCTGGTGAAAACCCCTTGCAAATCATCCGCCCTGAAACGGTAGATAATCTGCGTTTGGATTTTGAAACGGTCCACGGCGATGTTGAAGGTTATGATTATGAAACTCGCATCAAGGCTTTCCGTGAAGCGTTATTGGATACGCAACTAATAACCCGCATTGCGGATCGTGGTTTGTTGACTTTGTTGTTGGCACTTCGCTACAACAATGGTGAACCAGAAATTGTCAGTCGTGCCGTCAGTGGGGCGTTGCTGGTGCAAAACACTTTCCGCTACGAATTGTTGGCCAGTGGCCCCAAGGTAGCAACTTTGGCACAAGCGATTGGTACTACCATAGAGTATGACCGCGTACCTTATGGTAAAAAAGTTACAGTACTAAAAAAATACTACTATGATCCCGATGACAGCCAAGCCGATGCCGATGGTTATGTGCAGTTCTTTACACGTCAGGAAGAAGGTAAACCTTACACGAACTGTGATATTTACAAGGACTCGATAAACGACCGTTTGTTCCGTATTGCTTTGGACTACGACACGAACTTATTTAATTACCGTTTCAAATTCGAGGTTTATACCGACGGTACGGGTACTCCGGAATGTGTTTTATACGTGGTGCCGGCGTACTTTGTGGTGAGTGGTTTGGCGGTTGATGGTCAAAGCGGTGACGAAATTTGGTTTGTTACGGAAAACACACCGGCTGATGTCAACGCATTGATTAACGGCGTCGATTATGTCGGCGTCATTGACAGTCGTAACTTGAATAATTCTGATATTTCGTCAATGCTGGCTAACTTTAACCTGCAACAATTACAGGAAAAAGCCGAGTTAATTGAACGTAGTTACGACAGCGAAGCAACGGCAGGGCGTTTAACGGCCACGATTTACGTTAAATACGTTAATGGTGAACCAATCTTGGTTGCACCCGACGCGGCGTGGGATGTTTGTTTGCCGACTGATTTTAATTACCACGTTTATGGACCGAACGACTATAACCCGAATTATCCAGATCTGCCGTCGGGGCCACGCACGCGCAGTGCAGTGCAGGCGATTGGTACCACGGCCCGTTACCGCATTGATTTACCGGCTGGGCAAGCGTTGAACACTAGGGACTTAACGGATAACGATGGACTGTGGACTGCCGTTTGGGAAGACGAAGAACTGTTAGTCACCTTAAAAGCGGACACCGCTTTGTTAAACGAAACTATTAAATTGTCCTTCCAATCGTTACTGGATTTCTCGGAACAAGCCTGCTTATTTGAATTGACCATCAAACCCGTATTATTCGAAGTAGTGGGTTTCGCCGTGGCAGACCATCCCGAACAACCCGCAACTTTGCTTAACGCTGCGGATAAAACCAATGTGGTTGCGGTAACCAAACACATGGATATTTACCAAACTGGTGACGTTAAGTACAACAAGGCGGTGCGCTTATTACGTCAGCAGTTAAATATATTCAATACGCAAGTGTTAGCACGCCGCATTGCCGAAGGTAACGAACAATTCTGGCAAACCGATGATGAACTTGGGGCTGACGGCAATGGTATGCTGACTTTCCGTGCCGCCATCAATTATTCTGATCGTACGATGCCACGTTTAGCCAATATCGACAATTATCCATTAGCTGTGATTGAATCAGCGGTGGCTTATCAAATGATTGACGGCGATGCCGCGGCGGGATCGGCAGCAACTTACCACCAACCAATTGGTACCACTGAATATTACCCCTTGCCGGATAAGTTTTTGAATGACACCTTACACTTTAAGGGGGGCAGCAGTACAATTAGCGGCACGATGTGGGACGCGGCGATTGTTAAGTACAGTGGCTATGGCACGCAATATGCGGTACGGGTGAATTGTCAATCGACCCAAAATAATTTGGGGACTAATTTGCTGGGTACTGATTTGCAATTAGAACTGGTTGATGCCAGCAATCGTCATGTCTTTACTTTAACGATCAAGCCCGTCTACTTTGTAGTCGAAGGCTTTGAAGTTGCCTACCATCCCGAACGACCGCTGTGGTTATTGTCGACCACTGATTATACCGAAAATGTGTCCAGTTTACAGTTTACCGCCAAAGTTCGTCGTTCTGATTACGCTTGGCTAAAAGGTGAAATTGATGCTGAACTGGCTAACTTTAATAATAACTTACAAAACATTTGGGGTAGTTACCTAGAAAAATATACCATTGGTGGCGAATACTTGGTAGTGCGTGGTGCGATTGACTACCATACCACAACGGTCGATGGGCAACTAGCGGATGGTAATGCCGATGTTGTGCCGTTAAGTTGGTTCGGACAGGGTAATGTGCAATTAGTACGCAGTGTCTTTCAGTACCAAATTTATAACAATACGGGTAGTGAACTGCCGGACAGCGGTATTGTTCGCCCAACAGGTACGCGTACTCGCACAGTAGGGCAGGCGATCGGCTTAACGGATACTTACACAATCGATTTAGACGACCTATCTAATTTCAGCGCGGTCAATTTGAAACTGACGGAGGAATACCAAAACGGTACGGTGAAAGATTGGAACAGTGATAGCGGTTGGCAGGTACAAGCCAGTGGGAATAATCGCTTAACGGTGGTGTTGGAACCTAACGCAGACTTATTGAACCGCACCTTGGTGATTGCCATCAGTTACAGTGCTGACTATTACAGTCCGGCGTTTATTTTACGGGTGCAACCGGCTTGGTTTACGGTAACGGGTATTGCCTTGAAGGGGCATCCGGAAAATCCAATCAAAGTTGACAGTCTGTCTGCCTTCTTGGCTAGCGGTGAGCGGGTTTACGAACCAATTACGGCTTACGCTCCCGAATTAGCCAGCGAAGTGGAACCAAAAGTTAACGCGTTTATTGCTCGTTTCCAAAATGAAGATTTTCTTTTCGTTTACAAAACTTCTCACACCAGCAGCGATGGAAAAACTGCTTATTTACGGGCCACCACCACGGTACGTTATACTTATCCCAGTGATGACCCCAATAACAAACACGATGGAGTGTATTTAACTAGGGGTACCCCGGAAGATCGTTTGTGGAACGTGTTTACCGTAGTGGAAAATTCAGCAGATCATACTTTGTCAAAAACCGTAGTGCAAGGTATTGGCAGCACCAAGGAATATTACTTGGATGCCCCCATTGGCGAAGGTATTTATAACAGCAATGATGGTAATGCTACCGCCGTGGTTAAAGGTAATCGCACAACGGTTACCCTGAAAGCCGATGGTCGCTTACCCGAGTCAGGGCGTTACGTTGATCTGGTCTTGGGCAATCTGTTTACCTTGCGCATTACGCCGGTTTGGTTTGAAGTTGAAAGTTTAGCCGTAGCGGGACATCCCGAACGTCCGGTATGGCTATTTGCGCCGGCTACCACCGCTAACTTAACTTATCGTGCCGTAACCAATGACGACATTCCCGATGGGTTTGACATTGCGGAAAAGGTAGCGGCTTTTAATGCCTCCTTAAATGAACAACGCGCAACTTTGGTTTCGGAAACGGTTAGTCAAAATCGCTACGTAACCGTTAACGCGGCGATTGATTACGTCAACGGTATGCCAACTTTGGTACGCATTAATGGTGATTTCAGTAATGTCGTGGAAGTCGTCTTTGAATATTACGTTTGGTCGGATTCGCGTGTACCAGAACCCAAGCACCCCGCGGTGATTAACACCACCTGCTTTAATCAAGTAATCGGTGGTGCCAAAACTTATACCTTGAAAAATATTCCAGGTAAAATTTATTATCAATGGCTGTGGGTTGAGGGCGCAGGTGATTTAACGGCTTCGGTTGCCGATAATACTTTGGCGTACGAAGGGGCAGCCATTAACTTTGATGTGTTAAAAAATACCTTAACGGTTGACTTGGCTGGCGATGTAAATTACTTGAACCAACCAATCAAAGTCAATATCCCGTATTTGGTAACCGTCAATAAACAAGAAGTATGGTATACGCACTGTTTAGAAATTACGCCCCTGTTATTAGAAGTTTATGGTTGGCAAATTGTCCCCGATGCCACCGCGGAAGGTGCGGACAGTTCAAAATACGAAATGGTAGATGATTATTTGCGTTTGCACGACAACCAATTCACACCGGTTAAAGCTTATTTTGCGCCAAAAGTTAACCATTCAAAAATTGATGATGCCACGCTGCAATCGGCAATTACCACAGCCAAAGCTGAATTGCAGAAGCAAATTAACGACAACCTTGCTTTATTAACTTTGGATTTTGCTGATGACTATATCAAGATAAATACTGACAAAAACGAATTGGTGTTAATGCAATACAGTGCCGAAGATACCAACACCACTGTGACCATGTCTGGTAAGGTGGTTTACGTTAATGGTCGTCCACAGGCAGTCATGACGGGTGGATCTACTATCAGCAACCAAGTGATCATTGGCACTGGTGACCCGCAACCATGGCCACCCGAAACGCCGATTATTGGCCATCAAACCGCTGGCTTGCAGGCGATTGGCACCGAACAAACTTACCAATTGGACTTCCAAGGTGAAAATTACACCAAGGTGCTGTACGATGACATGGAAATTCGTTGGAACGGGGTACTATTAAACCCCAAAACAGTGTACGATCTCGACAACAGTAGCACCACAGAATTACCCGCCATTGATGGCGAATACGATTTAGTGACGGTTGATGTTAATCAAGAAACTGATTCTTTAACTGTCAACTTGGCGGCGGTATTGGCTTTAAGTGCTCACGAAGTGGTCATCGACCTGCCGTACCAAGTGGATACTGGACTGATAGAGAACGGGGTGGCGGTAATGGCCACTAAATACTACCGCCTACAAATCACGCCGGTTTGGTATCTCTTGAACAACTTTACTTTGGCCAACCACCCCAGTAATTATCTTGAATTGGATGACCGAGATGTGCAGATTACTTTATCCGCCAATGTTAGTCGTTCGGACAAGGCGGCCAACTCTGTGCGTACTAATATCAATGCGGCAATTACCAATTTAGAAAACCAGTTAGCCACCATGCTGCTAAACCAAGGGGTAAAAACGGCGTGGACAATAACTAATCTTGACGGCACGGTTAATAATTACATAGCCGTGGTGTCGATGGGGGGCAGCCTGTGGTTGCAACGTACTGGAATGGCGACGGCATCGCACCGCGTAACCACGCAAATTAGAGTAATCTACACTGACGGGGTGCCGGTCTTGGTAACCGACCCGACGGCACCGGCTGATGTTACCTTCACGGTGGAAATCTTAGTTGATACTGATGAAAATAGTGCCTCTTTCTTCCCAGGTTTAGACAAAGTTAAACAAGGCGAACGTCTGGAATTCCAACAAGCCATCGGTACCTCCAAGACTTATAAAATTGATAAGACGAACAATGCTACAGAAACCTTGTACTTCAAGTGGCTAACGGTTAAAAATGGTGGTCCTAAACGTGACGCCAATAATTACGAATGGTTCGATCTGCAAATTACGGGCGGCAGCAATTATGGTGAAGTGCGTGTAACCTTCAAACCCCAAGTGCGGTTGCTGATTAATCCGATTGAAATTATGATTCCCTACGCGAAATACCAGACCGAAGACGGACAAGAAGGGGACATTGTTTGGTATTATTATAATTTAGTCATTAAACCTGTTTTATTTGAAGTAACCGGTTGGGGGGTAGAAGACGTTAACGGCCAAGTGGTTAACGAATTAACCATTAACGATAGTGCGCTGGAATTAAAGTTCGCGCCGATTATTCGCAGCGCACCATTAGATAACCAAACCTTTTTAGATAATCCTGACGATCCAGATAACGCTAATACCAGTGAACTGATTTTCATCAGTAACTCAATCCGTAATTTGAAGAAACAAATTAACGATTATAACGAAGCGGTTGCCGACAAATACACTTACTTGGTAATCAATAATTACCCAGAAGAAGGACACCAAGTTAACTACTCGATGTATCGCGATAATGGTGCGCAAAAGACTTATATTGTCCGTGACGTGAATGAAAATACTCATACAATCGTTGACTTGTCTGCTACTATTTCTTACCAAGTAAACAGTTTTGACACGACGGCGGTTAACGGCGTGCAAGCGGTTGTCGGTTACGACGATGTGTCAAAAGGGTTACGCGTAAGTAGTAGCATTCGCATCAATACCACCAATCAGTCGGCATCTGATGAGAATTTAATGGTTATTACCCAAGATAATGCCGAGGTCTTGCAAAATCTTATGCCCAATACCGATTACATTTTAATGGGCGATATTTACTTGTCGCAAGTAAAGATACCAGGATTACAAACGCAGCCCGAAGGTTGGCGACCGGCAACATTCCCCGCAGGAGCTACCTTGGATGGTAATAATTACAAAATCTATTTGGATACGAACTTTGATTTAAGCAACAACCCAACTAATATTGGTGTGTTTAGCAATATTCCGTCAGGTTCAGTGATTAAAAACTTACATGTGGTAATTCCGCAGGGCACTTCCTTTGATAAAGCCCGTACCGTGGAGGTAAATTTAACTGGTTACACTAATGGTAACGTTAATATTGGTTTATTGGCCGGTAGCAACAACGGGGTAATTACCAACTGTGCGGTCTTGTCGGATTGGCAATTTGTTCAAGATTTAAGTAATGTTATTAACCCGTTGGATGGTAAAAAATTCACTACCAATTTGCAATTTAATATGGATGGCTACTTATTTGGCCGTTTACCGTATAACGGGAAAGAAGAAGTGTACTTCTTTGAAACCAGCATGAACAATGATCGCGAAGTGGTCATTGAACGCATTTATAACAGTCACGGTTACCGTTTGATTAAGGTTGGTGATAGTTGGGTAGAGTACGTTGACAAGTACATGAACAATATAGAATTCATTACACCAGATACCACTAATGTTGCTCATTATGACAATTACAGTACCATGATGCGCAACGGGTCGTCGGCGGCGCGGCTGTTGGTTAAGGGAACTAATGCAGAATTAAATGTTGTATTGGGCGGTCTAGTCGGGCTTAACAGCCACATGGTAACGAACAGTCGCGTTTTAATTGATATTGAATTGACCGATTTGGCAAACGGTGCCGAAAACGTCGACGATGAAATCAGTGTTAGTTCCGCGATGGTTGGTGGTTTTGTGGGTAACAATGCCAATGGTGCGACAATTACCGCATCTTACTTCCGTGACGGCAACATTATAAATAATGCTAACGTTGATTCATTGAAAACCGACGCTATTTGCTACTTGGGTGGCTTCGTTGGGCTAAATCAAGGTAAAATTATGCAATCTTACGCGATGGGGCAATCTACCAATCGTGAAGCCTACGCTCCGAACTTCACCTCGGGTGCGGGTGGTGTAAAAACCAGCCGTAATTCATTGGGCGGCTTTGTACACCAAAATGAAGGTACTATTACCGATTGCTTGGTTAATGTGGTGATTGAAAAAGGCGGTCTGGATGGCTTCGCCGGTGGGTTTGTTTACCGCAATACGACCAATGGAAAGATTAGTAACTGTGTGGAAAATAACCTTTTGGTCTTAATTGACGAAAGTAGTGCGCCTTTGTATAAACCATTTATCGCTTTGAATTCAACCATGACGATTGATGATGTTAAAGCGGGAAATAACACCATTACTGATAACTTAACCAACTTGTATTATGCGGGTAACTTGGAAAAAGTTTCGGCGTCGCAGTTTATTAAAGCGGGAGTTTTAACGCAATTAAGTAATAACAGTACGGCTAAATATTCGGCGATTGACAGTTACCAAGACTTTTCAATTGGTCAAGACCGTAAAAAAGTTTGGTACCAAACCGAAGACGGACAAATGATGTATTGGTACATTAGTAACCAAAATACTATTTGGTCAATGACTGACTTGGGACCGATGTTACGTACACCAAACGACATCGCCATCAGCAGCCGCAAAACCATTGCGCAATCATCACCGTATTTATTTGCTCCGGGAACGGCACGTAACCCGTATTTGTTGTGGGACAAAGATCAATTCCGTCGTTATGTTTACGAAGCCACGCCAACGGCGACCAAGGCTGACCAAAATGGTACTCGTCAAAACGTAGACTTGAATCGTCAAGGAAATAACCTGCGTTTGGTTGACGATGTCACGTTGGATGGTATACAAGATACTTACAAAATTACCTACACGGGTACCTTGGAAGGTAACGGTTTAACTTTGGGAGGTATTGGTTTATCTTCCGTAGCGACCAACTTGGCGACGGCCGGTTTGTTTGGTAAAACGGAATACGCAACCATCCGTAACATTAACTTTGCCTTTAATAATAATATCAACTCAACCGCGCGTTACGTAGGTGGTATTGCGGGCATCAGCATCAACACTAACTTTGTTGACGTTACGATCGATGAATCGTCATCCACTATTATGGGCGCGAATATCGTTGGTGGTTTGGTCGGTTTGGCGGTAATCAATGATACCAATGTCGAAAACTATAATATTAACAGTTCAATTTCGGCAAAGGCCAATTACAGTGAAGGTGTTACTTCGCCGGGGTCCAGCCGCTTTACTTCGGGCGAAGAATACCTGCAACAGACTTTATATTCGCGTGTAGAATACCGTCAAATTCCCCGTGAACAAGCCTTTGGTACCGCCGGTGGGGTCTTTGGGTTTGTTACTTCTAATCCGAATAACTATAAAGTGTTGGATGCTGATGGCAACGCACGTATTGTGACTCGTGAAGCCACCACCCGTTATGAAATAAAAAACACGCTTGATGGTACCGTAGATGTGCAAAACCTCAGCAGCAAAAACACCGATGCCACCATGTTCCTGCGTGACCGAAATGGTAAGGCGATTGACGACACCAATCTCTATTATACTGACCAAATAGTTTTACGTAACGTCGGCGGAAATGTGCATGATGTTTCGGGTAACGTCGCCGGTGGTTTAATCGGTATTATGGATGAGACCATTGAATTGCGCGATCCGACTTTGTCGGGATTAAGTAAATTGACCGGCAAATATTACTTGGGCGGGGTAGTTGGTATCAACTTGGGTAAGATTGCGGGTGGCTCGGTTGCTCAAGTCACCACCAAAGGCACCAGTGCTTTATCGTTTAATGTCAACAGTTCGGTGAACGGCAGTTACATTTTCCGTTATGATTCGGATGTCGAAAATCCAAAACACTTCTGGGGTATGACGGTCGGTGCGGTGGCTGCGTACAACAACGGTTTGGCCGATAATGCGAACAGCGGTACTATCGAAAACGTTCAAGTTAACGTCAATGTTTTCAGCACGGGCAACACGAACAAAATTTACGTGCTTGGTGGTGTAGTCGGGGAAGCGGGCACCTATTCAACCATTACCGATACGGTTAATGACGTTTTCCGTACCAACAATAATGCGGTCTTGTTCTCGCCGTCAGACTTTACTAAAGTCGGTTTCTATGTTGGTAAAATTGTCGGTCGTGCCGTACTCAACGCTGATCAAGCCCGTTCGACCATGATAATGTTGCCCGCGTCGGAAGAAAACATGTACCAAGCCTGCTACGTAACACCTACAGATTTTGCGACCCCGTATTATAAAATTAACGGTGTTTTGACCAACGCGTTTGGCGTCAATGACGATGGTACCACCTATAAAGTCCAGACGATGACGATGGACGAATACAAGCAATACGTGCTGTACAACTTGGTTAACGGTAACGCCACGATTTCGGAAATTGTAGCGGCCTTGGAACCGTGGTATCGCAGCCTGCCCACCTATATTTCCAGCGCGACCATCAACGGCAAAAATGTGTTTGTCGAAAAATTGACCGAGACTGCCAAAAATGAATTTGTAACTTGGCTAAGTGATAACGAAGTCTTTAACAATTTTAATGCCTTTACCTATACCGAAACTGATACCAGTGGCGCAACGGTTACCAAAAATCGCTTACTAAACGATTACGCGGCCTACCTAGATTACTGTGCCATCAGTCCCGTAGACGCGGGTGAAGCCTGGTTCCGCGAAAACTTAACTGCTTGCCGTGATCAGCGTTACCAACTGGCCAAAGAATTCTTTGCCTATAAAACAAAAGCCGCTGCCAGCAGCAGTCAATACCCTGCGAACATTTGTTTCACGTGGGCGCAATACGAAAATTATCGCTACCTGTTGGCGGCCTTGAATATGCAAGAAAACAATTACTATCAATGTCTGTATGGCGACGAAGTTTTGAAATACAGTGCGGATATCACGTACATTGCGCTGTGGTTAGATGACCAAAACTTGACCGAACTGGGCGAAGCGCAGGGCACTTCGGGCAACCGCGTTAAATTGTCGGGCTACGGTGAATTGCAAAACTTGCTGGACGGTCGGGCGGACGATACCATCCAACAGTTCTCGGTGCGCGATCCGTTACAAGCCTACATTAACTTTGTGACGGACGGTTATACGTACCGCCGTACATTGGGAACAATCACCGAAACAATAACCCATTCGCCGTACGGTCAACGTGGGCAAGCGTGGCAAATGACGTTCAAACAATACGTGCACTTCGTCAACACGATTGCGGGTAACGAATACGGTAACGAAGAAGCCAAAGGTAAATACGACGCGGACTTGATTGCTGATTATTTCTATTCCTGCTATAACTTAAACCAAGCCGCCAGTTCCGCCATTAACTTGAACGATTATATGGTGTACAAAATTACCGAAATACCTACCGTTTTGAAAGGTGAATTGGCGTGGATCAAGACCGGTCACCAACAAGGCGACGTCCAACTGGGTAACGTTGGTGCGGTGGAATTGGGCTGGGTGGCTAACGAAACGACTTGGAAAGATTTGTTGAAGGATACCGCAAAGGTTAAAGTTGAACAACGCGACAATGAAATCGTGTACCTTAATACCCAAGATGGTACACAAGTACAAAAAATTTGGGATGCGGCTAACCAATACGAATTGGCGCGCACCCAAGGTTTGGACATCGTCAAGTACCAAGAAATTTGCCGTCTGGGCGGTAGCCTGTACGAACTGCGTAAAACGCGCGTCGTAGATGGCAAAACCGAATATATTTACGCGACCGCGGACGCCTATATCTTCTCCTTGAAAGCCGCGCAGTATGGTTGGACGCCCGACCAAACCAGTTTCATTTCGGGTACCTTCGGTTTGGATAACATCCGTTACGCGCTGTCGGCGACTTATTACGGTAACATCTTGCAACAAACCTTGGATAACGTCGTGGCCGTGGATACCACCCGCGTAAGACAACACAAATTTGTTGGTAATCGGTGGTTCTATGACGCCAACGATGATGGCGATGAGTTTGATACCGATACCGACCGTAAAGGCACGTGGCAGTTAAACGTTGCTGGCGGTAATGTGGGACACACCTTTACTAACGGTGACGGCCAAGTTTATACTTTCGTCAAGAATCAGGCCATTGACTTGCGCGAAAACACCGATCCAACCAAAGGCAGGGTGCAGGGTGCCGCGTTGTACGTGGACGCGGACGGCGACAAAATGTTTACCCTTGACGATGCCGACCAAGCCATTGGCAGTGGTGACAGCCTGGTGCTGTACGAAGTTGCCGAAAGCGAAAACCCTGAATTCAAACAAGACATCAAAGACGAAAAGGGCAAAGTTACGGGTACCAAATACTTCAAAATCAGTCGCCGCATATTGCCGAAGGCGGATCGCCAGACCACCAATATCCAAAACGAATATACGGATAACACAGCCGATTACTTGGAAGAAGCATTGTGGTGGCAAAGCCAAGGCTTCACCGCCGACCAATTCGACCAAATTAAAGACCACGCCATGCGCGCCAGCATCCCCGAAGCGGGACAGGTGGTTTTGCAACGCACCGGCACCAATACTTACCAAGTCATGGATCGTGGGGTGGGCTTTACGGTGGCCGATGACTGGTACGCCGCGGCCAACGGTGAAACCTACGGCTTCCGTACCGAACGTTTCAGCACCACCGATTATACCACCATTGTCACTAACGCCCAATACGCCACCCGAACCGACGCAACCAGCGGTAAAACCACCAATTATTGGTGGTACAGTACCTACGCGGATTATGTTTTGTTCCGCGGCCTGTTAAATGCGGACACCCTGAACGCGGGCGGCAGTGGCAGTGATTCAATGAAAATCGACGACGCCGAAACCTTGGCCAAAGAATACCTGCCATATCCCGACAATGGCCAACCGTGGTGGGCGCAACGACCCGACAACGCGTGGTACGTTGATAACCCGTTTGGTAAAACAGAAAACAGGATGGATGATTTCGTGAATAAGCTGGTGGATGAAAAGGTGTTGGCCTCGGCCATGGAATTCGGCAGTGACAAAGAAGCGTATTTGAAATTGTTGGCCACGGGGCATACTACCGCGGATTACGTCGCTTGGGCCAAAAATTCCGTCCGTTCCGCCACGCCTAAAGGTGAATATTTCCGCATGAACCATTACATTTATTGGCAATCGCAAAATAAAGGCGATTTAATTGGTACCAAGGTGACCAATTTCTGTTTCGCCCTGCAACAAAGCAACCGCGAACTCATTTATTACACGGGCGTTACCCAAGAAGCCCGTACCACCGAATTGTTGGCTTTCAAAGAAGAATGGGACGGTTACATCACCTTCGATAATTACCAAGAATGGCTGAACGTTTACGCGCACGGTGATGATTTCAAAACCGACCGCGGGGAATTGATGGAAGGCCAAGAAGCCAGTGCCGAGGGGTGGTTAACCATTTACGCCTTTGCGACCTGGAAACGTATGGAGAAGTACGAAAACCACGTGGAATACGTGAACAAAAGCAGTACCAACGCGGGCATTACCCAAATTGCCGAACCTAAATTGAACCGTAAAATCAGTACCACCGTGTTCCCCAAAATCGCCAGCAGTGGTAACGCCAACGGAGCGGGCGGCAAACCCACTTTGCCCAACTTATTGCCTGACGATAATATCGTGATGACCAATGCCCTGAAGGAATGGTACGGTTGGTATAGCGAAAAGCAAGTGCTTACCGAAGATAAGAACGGTTCCATTGAATACAACGGAAAAAAATACAAAGAAACCAAAGCGGGTGTTTATTACAACATGCCGACCGATCGTCAACGTCCGTTCCTGGACCGTTACGAATACAACGAAAAGTACTTGGCGGCCTATTACGACCCGACCACCGAAACCACCACTGCTTACACCGTGCGTCCAATAGGCAAGTGGTCAGGTGGTATGACTGAAGAAGACTGGGAATGGGCAAATCGTTATCAAGAAGATAATCCCTCACGAGACGAAGGTCATGATACTTATCGAAGACTTATGCTTGACGAAACGCAGTTCGTTGTACGTACTGAACGTAAGGACAAGGATGGTAATACAATGACGGATAAGGGTAAAATTCTTTACAACTACGAAAAAAAACTGGGTACTTACTTTACCCAACTGTACGTGCCGTTCGATTACTTCAAACGCGCTTGCCAAATGATTCAATCAATGTACAGTGCCGACAACGATTACGCCGGTTACCATAATTATATGCACTACTGGGCGAAAAACGGCCAATGGAACTGGATTGCGGATAACAGCGAGTGCCCCGATATTGAATACGAAACGACTGGACCGTACCCCAGCCAAGATGCGCAGGGCAAGGAAACGCAATATGTGTTCAAGGCCGTTCAATATACTTACCGGAATACGAGTTTCTGGAACGACTTTAAACCAGAAAATGACAAGGACGCCATTGGTAGAGAAAAGCAAACCATTAACTGGTAATTCTTGGTGCGGGGTAGTGACCTAACAAAAAACAACGTCGATTGACGTTGCTTTTTACATTTTTTGTAATCGTTTACAGCGTGCGGTCGTCGATGGTTTTGGTTTGCTGCTCAATCACTGCTTGGATCTTATCATTAAAAGATAAAGTTCTTCGTTTCGTTAAACTGTTGATTTGGGCTTGATTTATGCCACGTTGGATAGCCATATCATGTAGTCCGTACAAACTTTCGTTATACAAGGCTAACTCGACGGCTTTTTTTAATAGGCCTTGGTCGGCGAATGTTTCACGTGCAACAATTGCTAATGATTGGTTCATATATTGGTTCGTGTTTTGGGTCAGTTCTTGGTAACTGATGTTAGCATCGGCTAACTTTCCAGTTAAAAAAAAGCTACCTTCTTTCATATCACCGTTATTTGACGGGAAATCATCACCGTAGTAGGTATTGGCAAACCCCCCCAAGGAGCGGTTATAGGCCGCGTGAGATAATTGATAGTAACTACATTTGTATTTCATATAAGTTTCCACATCGGTTTTTAATGTTTTTTCCATTACGGCAAAGTATTGGGCAAAGTTTTCGCTATTGTTTTTTACATTGTCACCGATGTATTGTTGGTCATTGGTACTTTTCTTTAAGGCCGTGTCCAAGGTTTTATAGAAATCGTTGCTCTCGATTTGGTCGGGCGTTACCTTGTCGTGTAAGTCCTTCTGCAATTCAGCCACTTTCTGCTTCATATATTTTTGGGCATCGGCAAAAGCGTCATCAAATTTTTTGTCACGATGATCGGGTGAGAGCCAAGTCTGGTCTTTTTTATCAGCAAAGCATTGTCCCAGGTAGTCGCCGGTCACATAGTAGTCGGGGAAAGCAGTGGTGATATCGCCTTTATCTTTATCTTTGTCTTTATTGGGGTCATCGCCGGTATCATGCCAATCGTCTTCAATGGTTGTGTTGCCCGTTGGGCTGGGGCAACCCGTAAGCCCCGTGATTAACGCGGTCGCCAAAACGCCGGCCTGTAAACCTTTCGTAAAATATTTGCCTAATTTTTTTAATTTATTATTTTCCATACTTTATAATATACGCGCTTCCTGTGGCAAAGTCAACCCTTTATCCAATTTATTTTCGCCAATTTGCCACCCCCGCGCCCCCACGACCTTGATTACCCCGCCGGTAGTGGTTGCCAAACCATAAAAACCACCAGACGCGGGGCGGGTCGGGGTTTTCCCTTGTCAAAAACACCCCAAAAGAGTTACCATATCGCGTATGATTATCGAAGCCGTGGTTGCGTCCGTGGTGTACAGTAACGCCGACAGTGGCTATACCGTGTTGCGGTTAGACAACAATTTGGTGGCCGTTGGTATCGCACCGTTCGCCACGGTCGGGGCGGGGTATCGTTTTGTCGGCGAATTCGTCAACAACGCCAAGCACGGCAAGCAGTTTGCGTTCAGTGCGATTACCTTATTACCGCCCGATACGGAAGCCAAAATTTTGGCTTTTTTGGGTGGGGGCTTATTACCCGGTGTGGGACCCGCGACCGCCCGCAAAATCGTGAAGCACTTCGGCACGCGGACTTTGGACGTCATCGCCAACGAGCCACAGGCCTTGGCACAAGTACGGGGTATTTCAGCACTTAAAGCCAAAATAATTGCCGCCAATTACCGCACCATTTGCCAAATGCAAGACGTGATGATGTGGCTGTACCGTTTCGACATCAGTTTGAACTTGGCGCAAAAAATTTACCAACATTACGGCGACGATACGATCGCCACGGTCGCCAAAAACCCGTACGTCTTAATTGAAACCATTGACGGGATTGGCTTTACCACCGCCGACAACATGGCGAAAACCTTGGGCGTGGCCTATAACGGGACGTTCCGCGTACGGGCGGGGGTGGTGCACATCTTAAAGGTCAGCGCCGAAACCGACGGGCACACTTACGTGGCGTTAACGGACCTGATTGGTAAGGTCTGTCGTTTATTACGCATTAAAATGGAAGAGTTGACCCCGACCTTTAACACGATTATTAACGAGTTATGTATGGACCGGGTAGTGGTGGCCGTCACGATCGACGGTGAACCCGGCATCCAGTTAATTCGTTTCTTTAACGCCGAAAAGTCAATTGCCCAAAAGTTGCATCTGTTAATGCAGGAGCCGAAAGTGCCCGACCGTGTGGACGAGTTAATCGCCCACTACGAGCAGTTGCGGGGGCTTACTTTTCACACCACCCAAAAGCAGGCGATCAAGCAGGCGGTCAGTGGCGGGGTTACCGTCATCACGGGCGGGCCCGGCACCGGTAAGACCACGATTATTAACGCGATTTTGTACATTAATCAAGCCAATCAATTAACTACCCAACTTTTGGCGCCGACGGGACGGGCGGCCAAGCGCATAGAAGAGGCCACGGGGCAATCGGCGATGACCATTCACCGCTGCTTGGATATGGACTACAAAATGGGTGCGGGCAAGTTTACTTATGACGACCCAAATCACTTTATTCGCCAAGATATGGTAATTGTCGACGAAGTGTCGATGTGCGATTGTCTGCTGACCGCGTCGTTATTGCGGAAAATTTTGGTTGGCACCAAAGTGGTCTTGATTGGTGACATTGACCAGTTACCATCGGTTGGGGCGGGGAATGTTCTGTCAGACATTATTACGTCGGGCGTGGTGCCGACCATTCGCTTGACCCAAATTTACCGCACGGCGGAAAACGCGACGATTGCGATTAACGCTCACCGCATTAACAACGGGGAAATGCCTTTGCTGGATAACAAAAGCAGTGACTTCTTTTATTGTAATGTCGAAACGCCAGAACTGATTAAAGACGAAATATTGGGGTTGTGTTTAACACGATTACCACAATATCTTGGGGTCGACCACGGTAAGATACAGGTTTTGGCGCCGATGAAGTTGGGGGCGGCGGGGGTAATCAATTTGAATCAATGTTTGCAAGCCGCGCTTAATCCGCCTGGCGACAACAAGGACGAATACTCTTACGGCGACACGATTTTCCGTTTGGGCGACCGCGTGATGCACACGGTAAACAATTACCAGCAGGAATGGACCCGCAACCACGAACAAGGTAAAGGTATTTTTAACGGGGACATTGGCAAAATTGTGGCCATTAACGCGGACAACGGCGAAATTACCGTCGAGTTGGAAGACGGGCGGGTTACTATTTACCCGCGTTCCGATTTAAGCGCGTTGACTTTGTCCTACGCGATTACGGTGCATAAAAGTCAGGGGTGCGAATTTGATGCAGTGGTAATTCCCGTAGTGGCGGGGGCGTACATGATTATGACCCGCAATCTTTTGTATACGGCGGTCACGCGCGCCAAACGGTTAGTGGTTTTGGTTGGTAAAACCGAAAACATCCAAAAAATGGTGGCGAATACTTACACCAAAAAACGTAACAGTTGCCTGAATAAATATTTACAATATTTTCAAGATATGGCATAATAACGAGTAATGGACATCCTTAACGAACTGGCGAAAATTGCTAACGAAGCCGATTTGGCGAATTTCCACAAAAAATACTTGTCGAAAACGGGAGAATTGACCGCTCAATTACAGAACTTGAAAAATTTGCCCGCTGACCAACGGGCCACAGCGGGTAACCGTATCAATGAACTTAAACGCAATGTGGAACGCGAATTTTTCCGCAAGCAGGCCGTCTTGCGCGAACAGGCCATTAACGACCAATTACGAGCAGATCCGTTAATCGACATCACGGTACCCGCGATTAAAGAACCACAGGGTAGTTTGCACCCAATTACCTATTTAACCCGTCGGGTCAGTGAAATCTGTCGCTCAATGGGGTTCTTGGTGGTGGACGGTAATGAGGTGGTTACCGAATTTGAAAACTTTGACGCGGTGAACATTCCTGCCGACCATCCCGCCCGTGATATGCAAGACACATTTTGGTTGACTAACGGTAAGTTGTTGAAAACCCAAACTTCGGCCATGCAAAACGCGATTTTGCGGAAGTACGGCCCTGTCGTATCGGCGATTTTCCCCGGTCGTTGTTACCGCAATGAAGCCACGGACGCCAGCCACGAATTCGCGTTCTTCCAATGTGAAGGCATGATGGTGGGGGAGAACATTTCCATTGCAAATTTAATCTACGTAATGAAAACCATCTTGTCCGAAGTTTATGGCAAGGAAATTGAGGTGCGGTTACGTCCGGGCTATTTCCCGTTTGTTGAACCGGGTTTTGAATTGGATGCCAGTTGTCCGTTCTGTGGCGGTAAGGGGTGCAGCGTTTGTAAGCATTCGGGTTGGATTGAATTCTGCGGTTGCGGGATGATTCACCAAAACGTGTTACGCCAAGCCAATGTTGATCCCGAACGTTACCAAGGTTTTGCTTTCGGTTTTGGGTTGACCCGCATGGCGATGATGCAGTACGCGATTAACGATATTCGCCTGCTTAACTCGGGCAATTTGGAATTTTTGCGAGGTATTAGACGATGAAAATTTCGGTTAATTGGTTAAATGATTATGTAGACTTGTCGGGCATTACGGCAACGGAAATTGCCGACAAATTAACGCAGATAACTTGTGAAGTTGAAGAGGTTATTCCGGTTGGGCGTGACCTAAACACCATAGTGGTGGGTAAAATTTTAACTTGCGTCAATCACCCGCAAAGTGACCACTTGCACCTACTGACGGTAGATATCGGGAAAAAACAACCACTAAATATTGTTTGTGGCGCCCCGAACGCCCGCGCGGGAATTATTGTAGCGGTGGCGACCGTTGGCACTGTGATGCCCAACGGTATGAAAATTGAAGCCGTCAAACTGCGCGGTTGCGATAGTTGCGGTATGTGTTGTTCCTATGCCGAACTGGGTTACAAAGAAGAAAACGAAGGCATTATTGAATTACCAGCGGATACTAAAATCGGTACACCAATTACCGCCGTTCTGTCAGGGTTGACAGACGATATTATTGATATTGACAACAAGAGTATTACTAACCGCCCCGACTTGTGGGGACATTATGGTCTAGCGCGGGAACTGGCGGTAATTTTTGATCGCCCATTAAAGTCAATTAGCATTAAAAACGTATCTGCTTATGACGAGTTGCCGCCGTTAAACATTAAAATCGAAAACGACCATTGTTTGTCGTACGGTGCCATTAAGGTCACGAACGTGGGGGACTGTGTGTCACCCGACTTAATCCAAAATCGTTTGTATAAACTGGGACATAACAGTCATGGTTTATTGGTCGATTTGACCAACTACGTGATGTTGGCGTTTGGTAATCCGTTGCACGCCTTTGACGCCAGCAAGGTGGAAAAAATCAGTATTGGTACGGTGCCGGTCGGTACCAAATTTACCACACTTAAAGATAACCAAATTACTGCCACCAAGGAAATGTTGTTTATTAAATCTAATGGTAAACCAGTGGCACTGGCGGGGATTATGGGTGGTAAGAATAGCGAAATTACGCCCGCCACCCGTGACGCAGTGTTTGAAATTGCGACTTTTGACGCGGCGAACGTGCGTCGCACTTCGGTAGCGGTGGGGATTCGCAGCGACGCCAGTATGCGTTACGAAAAAGCGTTAGACCCCGAAACTAACTGGTTAGCGACAGCAGAGTTGTTGCGTTTACTGCAACAATACGCTCCACAAGCCAAGGTCGTTTCGTCCTTTACCCGAGTGGTTAACCCCAAGGCGGTGCGCTCTACCCAAACTATCGTAGTTCCGAAGCAACGGCTGTGCAGTTTTACGGGGGTCGATTTCACCAACCAATACGACTTGGTCAAACGTAAATTGACGGCCTTGGGTTTTCAACCTAAAATAACCGCCAAAGATATTACCGTGACCGTACCGTCATGGCGCAGTTGGAAAGATATTACTACACCCGCCGACGTAATCGAAGAAATTATTCGTAATTATGGCTACCAAAATATTCCGCCGGTGGCACCGACGGTACAAATTAAGCCGTTGCCATACGATGCTTACGCGGCCGCTAAAGAACAAATTAAGGACGCTTTGGCGTGGCATTATTACTTTAACGAAGTACATACCAATATATGGTACGATACTAAAGCGTTAAAGAATATGGGCTTAACGCCGCCGTCGTACGCGACAATTGCCAATCCGTTCAATAAGGACGACAACCAAATTCGTAGTACCATGTTGCCGAGTATGCTGACCGTGGCGGTAAACAATAAATTGCAACCGATGGTGCGCGTATTTGAAATTGGTCGCGTTATTAACGCCGATGGTACCGAAAGTGAACACCTGGCGGGGACAGCGGTGTGTTTACCTTATCATGAAGTCGCACGTATGCTGGTCAGTATTTTTGATCGCCTTGGTTTTGTGTTAGAATATAAGATTAACACTGTGGACAATCCCGTTTTTCACCCGACCAATAATGCGGAAATTTGGTGTAACGGACAGTGCGTAGGTAAGATTGGTATTGTTCACCCGCGGGTACTCGGTTATGCGCAAGCGGTGGCTTTTGAAATTGATTTGTCGACCATCGCGTGGGACAGCGTTCCGCAAAATTTAGCGCCCGTGTTGTCGAAATTTCCCAAAACGGAACTGGATTTCACATTTGTTTGGAACGGAATATACGCGGATTTAGCCAAGATTATGGCGGGGTTTAATCATCCGTACGTGACGGGGCAACACTTAACCGCGGTGTATGAAAACCGGTATACCTTAACTTTCACCGTTTCTTGCCGCGAAAAAACGCTTGACAAAGAAGAAATTAAGCAGATTCACCAAGAAATTGTTGACTTTGCCGCTAAAAATAGTGTACATCTTTATCAGTGAACGAAAACATTTTTTACATTGACGCCAAGACCAAAATTGTCGATTTCCTAACGACCGAGTTTTCGGGCACTTTCCCGATTAAATTACAAAACCGTTTCCTGAATTTCTTCCCACAAATTACCAATTACGAAGAAGAAGGGCATAAATACAAACCTGCCATTTTCTTCACTAACAATATTGACGCTGTGGTTAAAAACGTACCGAACGCCACTAAAATCGTGCTGTTTAATGATATAAACGAAAACATGTTTGCGTCACGCTTAAAAAGTTTAATTCCGTTTTGTAACCTGAATTGGTGCGTTTACGTGTCGGTTTCAGATGACAAAACCGAATATGGCATTTTCCGGATTATTAACAGTATTAAAGACGAAAGTTTGGAAACTGTGTTATTCAAATCCCAAACTTTATTGGATAAAAGCAATAAACTGTTTGGTATTTACGTTTACGCCGAAAACACTTGGACGATTACCATGCGCAGCCTAAAAGGACGCATGGTTAACGTTAACTTTGCGTTAGACATTAAGGTGGTTAATAACTGGGAAGACGAAATCAAAGAATTTGTTGATGCCAGTTTTGCTAAATTACGCACTAGTTCTAAAAAATTGCAAGACATTAAAAATATGTACAAAAACATCTTCAAAAACGTTATGCGCTCGATTGATGGTACTATTTGTGTAGTAGTGGATTCGGATTACAAACCCGACGCATTCTTTGAAGATGGCATTTGGCTGACCGAACCAATCAACTTGTCGAAATTGTTTGCCCAAACTAACCAATACAATGAACAAAAACTGACGACCATTGCCGATGTCTTTATGACTATGTTGAATTTTGACGGTATTACCGTAGTTGATAACATGGGGCAAATTCGTGCCTATAACGTATTTATTGAAACCAATTTGAAGGTTGCGGGTAACATTATGGGTGGGGCACGCAAACGGGCAGCCTATACAATTATTAACAGCAAACGGCCCAACATTATCGGTGTCTATTTTCAAAGTCATGAAGGTGAAATGTTTTACGCTCCCGTTAAAAGATAAAAAACTTTTTGTAAACGTGGCATAATATCGGACAACTGTTCTCGTCCTAACGGGTGGGGTAAACGGTCGTTTCCTAGTTCAATCGTAAATGACGGAATGTCGTTCTTTAGTGCTAAGTAATCGGTTAACCCACCATAAGAATCAACCGACATGGTGGCACGGTATTGGGTTAGTTCGGCAAGCTTTTGGGCGGTTGGTTGATCGGTAATCCGGCTGTAATAAATAACTTCGCCTTTAGTGTGTAAAGCCACGCTGATAGTGGGGTGAAAGTCATGGACCAATCGCAAAATGGCTTTGGTTTCTGGTTCGCTGTGTGGGTGATGCCCAATATAGTTGGCGGGAGCGGGGGTAGTAAGGTTGCTGTGACCTTGCCCCCAGCCCGCATCATAATTAACGTTCAAATCGACGGCACGGGCGTTGGCTTTCCAGAGACGAAAATCAGTACTGCCGCGATTGACGCGTTTTAACCATCGACGACGACAACGGGGCGTCGCGGTTAAACCTTGGGTAGCTAAGGCTATGCCGTCAGGATTACAGTTAGGAACCAAAACAACGCCAACGTCACTGGGTAAATCGAAGCACAAAGGTAATAACCCGCGTGTAGCGTCAACCGTTAACCATTCACGGGCGTGCATTCCGCCGGTAATTAAGACGCGTTTGCTGGCACGTAAGTTACCGAATTGATAAGCAATAATTGGTCGGTGTAATACGCTGTGTCCGATAATTTTAATACAGTCCAAATGTTGTAAGTCACGATAATCAGTTATCCCGTTGGGTAACGTAGCGGTACCATGAAAATCCGAACCGACTCTTAAACATTGGTCTCCAAAATGTTTAATAAAGTATAAATAGTGTTTTATGTAGTTATAAATACTACAAGATGTAGTGTGTTGCGTTAAAAATTCGGGCACCACGCACAGGCCGACCAGTCCTCCTGATTTAACGATGGTCTGTATTTGATGGTTAGTTAAATTTCGTGGGTGGCGGTGCAAAGCGTTTAAGGCGGTATGTGTGCAAACCAAGGGGCGACTGGTAATTTGCGCTAATTGGTAGAAACTGTGACGATTCAAGTGTGCGGTATCGATTTGGATACCCGCAGCTTCCAAGGCAGCAATGACTTGACGCCCCCACGGGGTGATGTTGTGGTGACTTTTGGCACCACCGGCTAAGGTGTTGGCTTGATTCCACGTTAAACCGACGCTGTGCGGGCGCAATTTAATGAATGCGTCTAAATTAGCTGGGGTTAAAAACCACGCGTCTTCGATGTGTAAACGACATAGGGGGTAAGCGGGATCACCGGCTAATTTATCTAACACTCGCTTTTTGGTTTTGATAGTAGCCATGGGGTTGGGTAAGCGAGTAGTCCATACCGATAGCCAAATTTCGTGTACGCCGTCGCGTTTGGCTTTTTGCAGGTAGGTGCGTAACTGGGCGGTAGGTAGTGCCAGTAACGCGTCATTATGTAAATCAACCATTGGCTATATCTATGTGGGAAGTGGTTGTCAAATACTACCAGATTATGGTATAATTATAACAGGACGACCACAAGCCGTGGGGGCGATTGGCTTCGACGGTTGGCGGGCGGTTCGTTAAGCATACCGGCGGGGAAACCATACGTTAATTGGTTTCGAAAAGACAAATGCAAGTCCTAAAAATGCAAACTTGGCTTTGGCTGCGTAAGTAAGTCAAAGAACCGGGCGAACGACGCGTTTAACCCTTTTAACGGTCGCTCGACAACAAAGGGTGAACGGGGCAGTATAACCTTGGTTAACGGTAATATTGTTCGGCACCAAAGTTAACCCTAACCGAATTACTTTGTCGTTAATTTATCGGTTGGGAAATAGATAACGACTATGTATGTAGAAGTACGAACCAGAAACCAATCGGACTCGGGTTCAATTCCCGACGTCTCCACCACAGCAGGGGTATACGCACCCCTAGCACATAAAGCAAAATTAGTATTGCCTATTGGCGTTGATGTAGTTGTGCCGCCGTCAGGGCAATCGGGAAAAATTAGGTTCATTAGTAGGGCTTCTTTTTGTCCGCTTTTTAAGTGGAATAAGATTTTCATTTTGTCATCGTACACAATGACGCGGTAGATTAGCGTGTTAATTAACGCCTTACGATTTTGGAAATTGTCATAATCTAATTCGCGGAAATGGTGTAACCATTTTTGTATATCGGCGTAAGTGTAATTGATTTGCAAGGCTTTTTCGGTCTCAACGGTGTTGGCTAGGGCTTTATTCTCGTTTTCTAGTTTTTCAATTTGCGCCAAGATTGTGTCAGTGGCTTTGCCGTGCATTAACGCTTGCATTAAGTTGTCGATTGATTTTTGGTTGGCTGCTACCAAGTTTTCTAGCCGTTTAATCTCGCTGTCGTTTTGTTCAGCTTTAATTAGCGTGTAGGTTTCGGCGGCAATCATATCAATAAATTCATCGGTTAAAGTGCGGACAATTTCTTGCACAACGGCGTCTTCAATGATTTTTTGACGGATGGTGCGTTTGTCGCATTGGTGTGATGGAATAATATTGACACAGCGGTAGTAATGGTGCAGTTTCCCCGTTTTGCTGGTGGCACTGATGCCCGTCATTTTGGCGCCGCATTTGCCGCAAATCAATTTGTCGGAAAGTAGGTAAGGAACTTTCGCTTTGCCACGAGCGGGTGCGGCTGCGTATTTAGCAAGCACTTGTTGCACTTGGGTAAACAAATTATCGTCAATAATCCGCGGAATCCCGCCGTCGGTTTCTTGACCTTGAAAGATGTATTTGCCAAGGTAACGGCGGTTGTTGAAAATGCTGTGAAAACTGTTTTTGTTCCATTTGGCTCCGTGCGATGTTTTGATGCCGTGTTCGTTCAGGTAGTCGCCAATTTGTACATAGTTGTAACCACTGGCTAACATTTGGAACATTTTTTTGACGATTGGGGCAGTATTGTCATCGATGACGATATTTTTCTCGGTGTCAACCTTGTAGCCAAGCGGTACAGCACCACCAAAGAATTTGCATTTAGACGCCGAGATAGCAATGCCGCGTTTAATTTTCTGGGCGAGTTCTGCCGAGTAATATTCCGCCATACTTTCCAAGACGCCTTCGATTAAAATACCGCTGGCATCGTCAGTAATATTTTCCTTGGCGGATAACACGCGAACACCGTTTTTCTTTAATTTAGATTTATAAATGGCACTATCGTAACGGTTGCGGGCAAAGCGGTCCAACTGGTAAACAATCACAAATTGAAAGGCTTTTTTCTTGCTGTCTTCAATCATTTGCAAAAAGTCTGGTCGTTTATCAGTTGTTCCCGTTAAAGCACGGTCAATGTATTCGTGAATAATGTGCAAGTCACTGCGTTTGGCGAACGCATAGCATTCTGCTAGTTGCCCTTCGATTGATTGTTCATTTTGTGAGTGTGAACTAAATCGTGCATAAATTACGGCATTTTTCATTTTTTACTCCTTTTTTGCCTTAAAAGGCAAGGCTCCGCCATTGCCGCTTGGCTACCCGTCCCACTGGCGACAGCAAGGACAGTCAAGGGTCTGCCACGCAGTGGACGGCGTTTTATGCCTAACGGGAGATAAATCGCCGCCCTTGACGGTGCTTGCCGACAGTGGTAGCAGAAAAACATTGTTTCAATGTAGATATTACTTGCTGGTTTGACTTGTGGATTTTTGTCGTAATCTTAGATAAATTGACGATTATAAAAAACTTTTAGTAAAAACCTTGCCATTTGCCTTTCCCCGTGTCTATAGGTAGGGGCTATAAAAATAAAACCTTAACACCCCCTGCGTGAAGTGCTTATAGGTAGGGGGCACGGCGGGCAATGGCGGCGCAGCCGCCTTGCCCGCGGGCGTGTATAGTATTACCACGCCACCCCGTAACACTGTAACAACATTAAAAGGAGTAGAAGATGTGTAAAACGAATAATTTGCCAAATCGCTTTGACGGTATTTCAGTTATCTATTTTGATGACAAAAGTCGCAACCGCTACGTGAAATTACCGGCGGATCAAGAACTGGCAAAACAGTTAGCCAGTTTGCTTTATCACAATGTAAAAATCACAATTAGCCAAGACAAGCAAAAGGAGACTGTAAAATGAAATATCAAAATTGGTTAAACGAATGGTTGGAAAATTATATTAAACCGACCCATAAGCAACGGACTTACGATCGCTATTGGCAAGTTGTCAATACCCATATTTTGGCAAGTTTGGGTAATTATGAGTTAAATGCTATCACACCCTTGATCCTGCAAAAGTATGTTGCCCAGTTGCTGCAAAACGGTAATCAGCAAACGGGGCAGTCATTGTCTGCAAATACGGTTAATGGCATTATTTCAATTTTGCAATCGTCCTTAAAAACGGCGTATACCTTGGGGCTGTGCGACGAATACGTCGGCAATAAAATTGCCCGTCCCAAAATCACCGAAAAACAAGTTTCGTGTTTTAACCTGACAGAACAAAAACAAATTGAACACTATGTCCTCACTAACAAAAAGTTCAAACTTTATGGTGTGATAATTTGTTTGTATACAGGTTTACGTATCGGCGAATTATTAGGATTAGAGTGGCGTGATCTTGATTTTAATAAAGGCATTTTGACAGTATCCAAGACAGTTTACGATCACCAAGGTCAGCGCTGTATTGATACTCCGAAAACAATCACTTCTTGCCGCATGATTCCGTTGCCCAAACAATTGCTGCCGGTCTTGAGAAACTTAAAGCAAAATACCAAATCAAACTGTATAGTGGTGGATAAAGATAATCGTCCTATCTCGGTCCGCAGTTACCAACGCAGTTTTGAATTATTACAAAAGAAATTGAAAATTGCCCATCGGGGGTTTCACGCTTTGCGGCATACTTTCGCTACGCGGGCATTGGAGTGCGGTATGGATGTAAAATCACTTTCGGAAATCTTGGGGCATAAAAATACCAGCATTACACTTAATCGTTACGTGCATTCGCTACTGGAACATAAGCAATCAATGATGAATAAACTTGGTAAATTGTTATAGAAAAGTGTTCATCAAATATTTTAATCGGCGTACATATTTACAATAAAACTATACCATAGTCACCTGAAAATCGCAAACAAGTTATCAAAATTGTTCATTTACATGATATTTACCGCCACAAATTGCTCCATTTTGTTCTCCGATTAAAATATTTGATGAACAAATGTTTTGTCGTTATGTACATAAAATGGGAGTTACAAATGGCAAATCAATCACTTAATAAGGCAAAGATTGAAAAGAATGATGAATTTTATACTTTAATGAGTGATATTGAAAACGAATTATCAAGATATGATTTCTCCCAATTCAAAGATAAAATTGTATATTGTAATTGTGATGACCCTACATGGAGCAACTTTTTTAAATTTTTTACTAAGTGGGGTAAGCGTATGGGAATTAGTGAAGTCCATTTTACCAATTATGCCAATACAAAAAGAAAATGGAATAAACAATTAACACTTTTTGAAGCGCTTGATTTAAAGGAAAGTGCAGAAGATGATAGATGTGGTACGGCACACCATTGGACTTTTTATCCAGAAACTAATCAAATTACTAAAAGAAATCTTAAGGGTAATGGAGACTTTCGTAGCCTGGAGTGTATTGAAATTTTAAGGAAATGTGATATAGTCGTCACTAATCCACCATTTAGTATTTTTAATGATTTTCTCAATCTACTTATTAAATATGATAAATCGTATTTGATAATTAGTGATGATAATAAATTATCGAATATTGATATTTTTCCATTAATAAAAGCCAACAAACTTTGGTTAGGCTATACTCGAGTAAAAAAGTTTTTACAACCAGATGGCACATACAAAACTTTTGGAAACAAATGTTGGTATACAAATTTAGAAGTAACATATCGTCGGCAACCAGTTATTTTACATGATCAAGACCTAACGCGATTCAAAAAATATGATAATTACAACGCTATTGAAATTCCCGAAGTTAAATATATCCCAGATAGTTATTATGAACCCATTGGATTACCGATAACTTTTTTACATAAATTTTGTCCTGAACAGTTTGAAATAATTGGTATGTCAGGTGTAGATATAAAAATCAAGGGTGGACGCTTTTATGTGGCGGGTAGACGCTTGCAGCCAAGATTAGTTGTTCAAAGGAGAAAAATATAAAATGCAATATCAAATCGCAATTAGAACAATCAAAGATTTGCTGAATGATCAAGTATATTTAACCAATATCAATATGCAAAGAAAGTATATTTACAACCACGAACAGGCATCTCATTTACTTGATAGTATTCAAAAGGGAATACCAATTCCAGCAATTTATTTGTGGGATAACCGTGATGGTACTTTTGATGTATTAGACGGGAAGCAGAGAATAACTGTCATGCGTTTATATGTTAATCCAAAATATTTACCTGGCGGAGTGCATAATTTTTTCATTGACCACATGGACATTAGAAATTTTGAAAGCTATCAAATTCCCGTCATTATTTGTTCTGGAACCGAAGAAGAGAAAATTGAAACGTTTAAGCGAATTAATACTACTGCGGTTGCCTTAAAAGAATTTGAAATTTACAACGCGTTATATCAGGGAACTTTTGTTGAAGAATTTGGTAACTGGGGCATTGGCTTATCACCAAACGAAGAATTGTTTTTCGGTAAAAGCATAAGGGGTGAAAACTGTATTAAAGCAGTAAAATTATTTACTGAGAAACCAGAAAATTATTTTAAGCATAATCGCAATCAATCCTTTGTGAATGGACTTAAAAGAGAGCTTGATGTTTTGGTTGAAACCACGCTTAACCTGTTCAAGGATTACGGAAATGATTATTACATTTTGGCTAAAATTGTACTAGAAAATATTAATAATATCTCGTTAATTAATAGTTGGAAATTAAACAAAAGAACAATTACCGATTTATTAATTGAGTATGCTAATAACGGCGAATTGGCTAACGCACCCAGCCGTGAAAGTTTTTATAAGGAATTATTAGGTTGTTATACAATTACAGGTTTAGACAGTAAGCGGTTTTTCACAAAAGATGATAAAAAAGCCTTATATGAAAAATTAAGTAAAGGATTGAGTAGTGGAAAAAGAGTTTGTCCAACCTGTGGCAAAGAATTTAGTTTTGACCAATTCGAAGTCGACCATGTTTTGCCTTGGAGTAAAGGCGGCAAGACGTGTTTAGATAACGCCCAATTATTGTGTAAGGGCTGTAATGTTAAGAAAAGCAATCAATAAATAGTTTTAATAGTGAGCAATTGATTGTTTAATTAGTACTTAATGTGATTGAAAATTTATTATTCTTTATGCTTATCGGGCATATACAGCAAATATTTCAGAATTCTAAAACTAATTTAAAATCAAATATAAATATGTTATAATCGGATTATAAAATCCAGGAGAAAAACGAAAATGATTCCGAAAGAGTTACTTCAGAATGAATATAAGTCTTGGTTGCAGCAGAATGTTAAAACAGAGTCAAGTAGGAATAAGTATTTTTCTGCGATACAAATTATAAGTAAAGAAATGTTGGCACTTAAGGTAATAGATAAAGATCTGTTTGAGGTAGTAAATTTTGAAGATTTTATAATCTTATGTGATAAAATATTAAAAAATAATTTCTTTATCAAGAAAGATCGGGTTGGACACAATATGTATAGTTCAGCATTGCGTAATTATTATAGAAATTTTTTGGCTGAAAAGTTTTATTGTGACAATGATATTGTATTAGATATGAATACATCTACATGGACTGATGAGACTGACAAAGGAGAATATAGAGCAGAAATATCGTTATCAACATTGTCTAAATTGCAAGAACTTAAAAGTGGGAATATAACCGAAGGTGAAAAAAGAAAAATTCAATCTTATGTTTACGAAAGAAATAGTAGAGCAAGGCTTCTGTGTATAGAGCATTATGGTTCAGTATGTCAAGTTTGTGGTTGCGATATGGCGAAAATCTATGGGGAAGAATTTACTGGTAAGATACATGTCCATCATAAAGTGCCACTAAATGAAATTGCACAATCATATGAAGTTGATCCAATAAAAGATTTAGTACCTGTGTGCCCTAATTGTCATATGATACTACATTGCAAGAAAGATGGTTATTATACGGTGGACGAGATTAGAGAGAAAATTAATAAGTTGAGGTAAATTATTACGTATATCTATAACTACAATCTATACTATGAAAGTGTTGTAGACTAAAGAAAAGTAATAAATCTTTGATTCAAAAGTTTTTAAAAAATTATAGATTATTGAGATATAGGAAATTAAGTTAATAAAAAGTAATACACAGTTTGATAAAAAACGTGTATTATTATTATGGGATTTATTAAATAAGTGTTATAAGAGGTAAGAATGAAAAAAGTTCAAGTTTCTAATATCAAAATTCACCCCAGATCAATTGAGGCGATGGGGGCAAGTTTGGTTACTAATGATAATGTAGCGATTTTAGAATTAGTTAAAAATGCATATGATGCATTCGCATATAAAGTCAATATAACATTTAGTCACGACAATTCAAAGATAACTATTATTGACGATGGTATTGGAATGACCCTAGATGATATAACTGAAAACTGGGCGACCATATCTACAACATATAAAGTTGATAACAAATATATTGAACGTAATGGTATTAAGCGTATAACATCTGGAAACAAAGGATTAGGGCGATTATCCGCTTCAAGATTGGGTGGAAAATTAACACTTATAACAAAAGCAAAAAATTCACCAATTTTAAAAACGGTATTTGTTTGGGACAATTTTTATGAACAAGAAAGTCCAGAAGATTGCAAATTTGATATATACGAATTAGACGTAGATGAGGATATAAAAGAAACTGGCACAAAATTAATAATTGAAGACCTTAAGGCAAGTTGGGAATCAAGTAAAATTGACGATTTGAAAATAGAATTAGAAAGACTAATTAATCCATTTGATGGCAATAAGGATTTTGTTATTACGTTAAATGATAAAATTGAGCCATTAACTATTTTTGATCATTATGAAAATACTGGAATTGTCGAAGTAAACAAATTAATTTCGGATCCAGTCTATAAAGTAACTGGAAGTGTTGATGATGAGTTAAACGTAGACTATACTTTTGAATATTTTGAGAACTATAATTCCAAAGATAAAAGAAATAAAAAGGTATTGAAAGGTTTTATATCTTGGGATGAAATTAAAGAAAAGTGCAATGATAGTAATTCTGAAACTATTCCTTATCATGATGATATAACTTGCGGAAAGTTTGGTTTTGAGTTTAGAATTTGGGAATTACAATCAGATTATCTTAATGAAATTGCAAATAGATATGGATTAAAATCAACCAGTATAGTAAGAAAAATTATAAATAATCAGAAAGGGATATCAGTTTATAGAGATGGAATTTTGGTTTTGCCAAAATCTGAAAATTCTAGAGATTGGTTAGGGCTAGACAAAAAGCGTATAAGTCAAATAGGTCGAAGATTATCTACAGCACAAATAATTGGTCAAATTAATATTTCGATCAATGAAAATCCTAAGTTACTAGATACTTCTAGTAGGGAAAGTTTTGTTAAAAACGAAGAGTTTGATAACTTCTACGCAGTTTGTGTAGCTGGAATCATTAATAAAATTCAGCAGTTGCGTTTACAAGTTAAGCCAGATGCAACTAATCGTCCTAATGTGAAAGACTTTTTTAAAGATGCATCGCCAGATAAACTAAATTCAGCTGTTGAAGATGCTGTTAAACAAAACAAATCAATTAGTGAAGTGCAGCAAGTTGTGCAAGATTATAGTAGGGAACTTAAAAGGAGTTTGGCTCTGCTAAAGGAGAGAGTTGAATATTATGCACAGTTAGCTTCAGCTGGTACCTTCAGTAAGGTAATAATTCATGAAATAAAGAATAACACCAACCCAGTTAAACGCTTTAATAGGAGCGTATATGAAATATATTCACCATTTAACGAAAGACTTAACAATTATTATAAATTGTCTTGTGATGGATGTGATAGATTAATAAAATTATCTGATACTTTTGCACCTTTAAGTAGGACAACTTTCAAAACAGAAAAGCATACTTGTGATCTATATTCAGAATCGAATAATGTTTTGCTCTTAATGAATGATTATTTAACAAATAACAACATTGTAGTTACAAATAATATTCCAAAAGGGATTACCGTAAAGTTACATAGCGGTGAAATACAGACTATTTTAATTAATCTTTTAGACAATGCTATATATTGGGTTTGCAGAAACAAAAATCTGAATGATAAATTAATTCAATTTAGTGTGGAAGAATGTGATAATGGCTTTATTGAAGTAAGAGTTTCAGATAATGGTATTGGTGTTGATCCGAATCTTGGGGAGAAAATATTTGAGCCTGGAATAACATCTAAGCCTTCGGGTTTTGGTATGGGACTTGTTGTAGTTAATGAAATTGTATCAACACATTCGGGATATTTAAAAAACATACAACCAGGTGAAATAGCAGATGGTGCAACATTTGCTTTTACGGTTCCAGTGGAGGAGTAATGAAAGTATTAATAGCGGAAGATAAATTAGAAACAATACAATCTATAACAGATCATTGCAGTGATAATAGTATAGAGTATCAAATAATCCAAGATTTTAATGATGTTTTATCTACATTAGCAACAACACATTTTGATGCATTAATTTTAGATTTAAAGAAAGATCCTGGTGAGGAATATCCTGGATATGATATATTTAATCAGATATGGGCAGAAAGATTTATCCCTATCATTATTTATTCTTCATATTATGATAATCTACCTAATAAGGTTGACCATCAGTTTGTTTCGTACTTTGATAAGTCCGAAGAGGAAAAGGTAATAGTTCGCTTGACTGAGTATTTAAGTATGAGCGAAAAAATTACTAAAATTCGTAGTAAAATGAATGATTTATTTATACAAGCTTTAAGGTTCGTTAATAATAACGACTCGAATGATGTTCAATTTCAAAGAGTATTGATTGGGATGAAAAATTATCTTGACGAGGACAATCCCAACCTTTCGTTACCAGCAGATGTGCAATACTTGGTTTTACCTCAATATCAATCATTAGCGACTTGTGATATTGTTGAGACTATTCCACAACACAATACAGAATCTGAATTTTATATGATTATGTCACCGTGGTGTGAAATTGCGCAAGCAGGAAGTCCGATTGAATTAGAATGTAAGAAAATTATTGATAATTCTTCTGTGAATAGTGAGACAAGAAATACTATTAAAAACCATAGCAATGAAGGTGGGTATAGAAATTATATTTTGCTTCCCGATTGTAAAAAGTTGAAAAAAAAAATCGTTGATGTAACGAAGACTGTTATAATAAAAAATGATCAAATATCACTCAATCCAAACGAAACAGATTTAAATAGATATAAATATAGAAAAATAATTTCAATAGCAAGTCCATTTCGTGAAAGGATGATTGCCTTATGTTATAACAATAGATCGCGTATCGGTGTGCCAAACTTAAATAAGGATAGTTGGTGGATCGATGAAAATTAAAGCGATAGACCTGTTTTCAGGCTGCGGGGGAGTTTCTTGTGGATTAATTAATGCTGGGTTTAATGTTACAGGAGCCGTAGAAATAAATAAAGATGCAGTAAGAACCTACAAAAATTATAAAAGATTACAACATGTTAATGTTATTAATGATGATATTCGTAATGTTGATGGTTTTGAATTACTAAAACAAAGCCAGATTGAACCTAGCGATATTTACTTATTGGCAGGTTGCCCACCTTGTCAAAATTTTTCATCGCAGAATAGGTCTGGAAGATTAAAAACAGAAACAGAAAAAGAAGCATTATTAATGGAATATTTAAGAATTATTAAACAAGTGTATCCACCGTTTGTTTTACTTGAAAATGTTTCTGGTATTACAAGTCCATGTAATAAAAACATATTAAATAAATTTATAAATGAATTAAAAAATGAAAAAGATACTTGTGCGGAACACCAATATTTTGTGCTGTGTAGTATATTAAACGCCGCCAATTTTGGTGTGCCACAAAGACGTCGTAGGTTTGTGCTACACGCTATTAGAAAGGATATATATAATCTACTCAAAAGCCAAAATATTGGTGTTTCATTACCAAGAGAAACTCATAATAAGAATGGTGATCATGGTTTGAACAGATGGGTATCAGTATGGGATGTTATATCTGATTTACCACCGATAGAAGCTGGACAACATTTTAATTCAGGAACAATTAAAAACCACACTTGTGCCAATTTATCTGAACTTAACATCCGAAGAATGGAATATATACGAAATAATGGAGGTAGTAGAAGTAGTCTACCTGATGATCTACAATTAAATTGTCATAAGAATTATTCAGGGCATAAAGATGTTTATGGAATTATAGATCCTAATCTTCCCGCTCCTACTATGACGGGAGGGTGTTTATGTTATTCGAAGGGACGTTTTGGACATCCATATCAAAATAGAGCTCTATCAATAAGAGAAGCGGCTAGGATACAAACTTTCCCTGATGATTTTATTTTTGACGATTTGACAACAAAGTCAGGACTGCAAATAGGCAATGCTGTCCCGGTTAAATTAGTTGAAGTTTCTGCAAAAAATATACTACTTGAAATAGTCAATTATCAAAAATTATTGAGAAAATCTTCTAATAAATAGTTTTGGTGCAGGTGGATAAAATCAAGCGATTTTGAAAAGTCTGCAGGTGCTAATTTTTAAAAAATTATTCTGGAATATAAGGTCGCAATCGTTCTAGTTTTAAAAAGAAATTTGAGACCAAATTATTTTTGTAGTTGATTCTTTGAAAGATAAAGAGTTAGATAACTTAAATAGAAAAAATAATAGATTTTTTGAAGAATAAACTATATGATAATCAAGTTATTGTAGCATCAATTTATTCCGCAGAACAATTATTTACCGATTTTGATAAAACTATTATTATTCATGATAAAGCCATAGAAACTAGATAAGTCTATGTTCAATTTGACAATAAAAGTTATCCCGATTAACTTTTAATATAGTGGTGTGCGTATTTAAGGTATGCCGTTCCACCACAGACGAATCATTTGAAATCCACCGCGTAGCGGAACTAAAATGGTATTTTATCGCATGTGTTTTATGCGTAGAACTGTTTAGAAATAGTAATGAAATTTTACATGTAATTTTTAGTGGCAGTAAAATGGCAGATTTTATAAATTTGCTGTTACCTTATTGGTGGTTACAAATGGCGTGAACCAAAAAGGAGGTAAAAATGGGCGGTGCCTGTATGCCCAGTGGTGGGGTGATTATTTTTGATAGCAGTAAGCATATTGATTCAGTATATCCAGAATATCCTAATGCTCGCTTTGATATTTTTAATCAATTTGGAAAATTAATTAAACAATATTGGACTGACTATTTAGGAAACTTAATTTATCGGCGAGATCATACGAACCATAATAATCCAAAACAGCATCCTGAGGTGCCACATGATCATGACGTAGGTGCCAATGGTCCGAATGCCCCATGGATATCGGTAGACAGAACGGGAAGATTTTGTTAAAAAAGGAGTAATCATGAAAAAAACAGGAAAGATTGAATTGGAAAAATGCCCAATTTGCGGTCGGATGATTTTTACGCTTTATGGTAATCAAGTGGATCAAAATGGTGAACGGAGTGATGGTTGTTTTTGCCAATGCGGTTGGCATAAAACTTGCGGTGGCGAACTTAAACCCGACAAAATTGATTTTCCAAATCATATTTCATTGAACGAAGCCAAACGGCGTTTCCAAGCTAAGCAACCATTGACTCCAACGTATGATGATTTTATCGCCATGCTGAGATATTGGACAGAAATTCAATTCTTCTATTTAGGTATAAAATATGGTGTTTGTCTCGACAGAGAAAGTGTTTACATTTATGTTTGGGGTGGCGATGTGGTTTGCGAATACCCCACGATTGAAGAATTCGCCGCCAAGGCTAATATCAATGGTATGTTGTTAAAAGACCTGTGGCCACAAATCAAAGACGTGGATTGGGCAGAATAAAAGGAGTGTAAAAATGAATAATGCCGAAAAGTTCAAGGAACTATTTTTTGCGATGCAAACAGAAGCGGACGAAAGTAGTGAAACATACCAGCAAGAAAAACGACAGAAAAACAACGCATCGTTTGTAACTAGTTTGCGTTAGAAGAAAAATACAGAACTTTGCGAGAAATCCAAGCCCTTTGTCCGGCGTGCCGCGGTGTCAAACATTTCCGTAATTCGACCAGAATTGGCTATGGCGAACAAGCTAAAAACCACTTTTAGTATTGACTTTTGGGGTGTGTGGTGACTAAAATATAACGATAAATGTTTGCGGAAGGTATTTTATAATGGCTTATGATCAAGACGGAACTAAGCGGAGTGATGTTAGGCAATATTCTAATAAGCTTTTAATAATCGTGACCAAAAAATGTAATCGCGATTGTGCTTTTTGTATCGACAGACCCAACCGTAAATATTACCTTGATGATCAAGCATTTATCGATTTAGCAACGGTAAAAAATATCTTAAACTTTGCCAAAAGCAAAAATATCAAAACCATTGCACTTAATGGCGGCGAACCGACTTTGCACCCACAAATCGTCACCATTGCCAAAATGGTGAAAGAGGCGGGTTTCTTGACCAAAATTTTTACCAATTACGATTTTCCAGAAGTCGTGAAACAATTAGATGGCATTATCGATATCATTAGAATCTCGTATTATGGCCCTATGCAATTACCTAAGCAAAAAGATTTTCAATCAAAAATTACTTTGAAAATAACGTTAACTAAGGCCACATTCCCTAAACTCGATGATTTAATACAATTTGTTAAGGAACATCGGCATGATTTTTATGACCTTGAAATTCATACCTTGATGCAAAATAATGATTACAGTATTAACGCCCAAGTTGATTATCTTGATATTTTGAATGAATGGTATCCCTTAAAAAGAAATGCCAAAGGCGATTACTATCATGATTTTATGGGGTTTCAAATTAAAAGAGAAGACTTACCTAATCTCGATTATAACCTTGAACAAAAATTGTATAAAGCCCATATGGACGGCACTATCTCGCATTATTTTGAAGAAGACCATTACGAAATCGGTGGTTTAGACCAAAATGCTACTCTCACCAAAGTTTTAAGAGCCCATCGCAATGCGCAATATCGAGAAAATGTCAAACGGGCTTATGAAACTTCCAGTTTGGATTTAGATAATATTGATAAATATTTGCCGCAAAAACAAAATGATAAATTGGCGACTTGGCGGGGCGGAAATAAAGAATGCATGAAACCGGTCAGCAAATCGGTCAGCGATGCCGAATACGAAGAACTGAGACAGGAACCATCATCAATGAAAGATATTACCTTGGGGAATTGACTTGGGGTAGCATTTCTGCTAAATTTATTTGATGGACGAAAAATTGACTCCGGCGGAAATGCAAGAACTTTTGCGGTCGACCGCAGAATATTGGCGGACGACCATGGGTATAGACTTGCCCGCGGAACAGGCTGTTGGGCAACCCGGTAAATTAACCAAGTTGGCAACCAGCATTAAAAACATGGGTGAAAAACTGCGAACGAATGTCACTAACCAATGGTATGCCTTGCGTAATGCTCCGAAAAAACGTAAATTCCAAAAATGGTGTCGCGAAAACAATATTTGGGGGGGTGACGTCGTTAGCAGTGGCCCCGTTGACTACGACGCACTGCAACGCGATATTCAAGGTGTCATAGCCGAAGTTGACGCCACCAATTTATCGGCTGCTGACGAAAAGGGTAACGACTGATTTTGCTCACGTTCTTTTCCTTGAATAATGGGTAGTTGTGTGCTATAATATTATTTGTATGGATAACAGTAATAAGTTAAAACAATTCAACCAAACGGCGAACTTGCGACCGAAAGTTACGTTGCCGACGGCGGCAGAAATTGCACAAGTTCCTTATTTTAGTTACGAACTAACCGACTTCGCAATGTTCAGTGGCGCCCGTCAAGTTAGCGAATGTTACGATAAATTGGGCAACAAACACGTTTACGGTGAAGTTTGGACTCGTATGGCCGTTAACCCAACACAAATGCGCACTTGTGCCGCCGATACCGTAGTTCATCGTTTGCTGGTGCAAAAAAAACAAGACCCCCAAAATGCTACAATCGCTGTGGCACCACGTTTTCAAAACCCAGTCTTAAATGCATTGAATACTGTCCGCATGGACGGTCACGATTATTTAACGATGAACGGCATTATAGTTTATTATCCGCGTTATCGAATAGATGCTTATACCGCGCCCGTTTTAACCCAAGCCGTACAACAAAGACAGTGTCAACCCATCAATAATTACGCATACCAACAGTATAACACGGGTAATTTCGCACCCAATTACGCCGCGTATTATCAACAATACTACCAGCAATATTACCAACAACAGTACGCAGCGAATTATAATTACCAAAATATTAAGCAAAATTATTTTTACTATAATTGCTATACCAATAATTATGCGTATTATCAATACCAAGGTAAAAATTATGCGTTGTACACGTACCCAAGTTACGACCGTAAAAGTTTAGTTTACGATTGGTTCGCTATGGAACCGATTCAAGTTGTTCGCTGTCAAGACGGCAGTTTGCAATGCGTACATCCGTTATTCGCCGCCAGTTATACCGCCGTTAATAATTTTGCCGGCATGGCGTCATATTTGCCAAATGACAAACGAGATGAACATTACCAACTATTAAAAAAACGCGGAGTTACGGGTTACAGTGGTGTGCCGATTGATACTAATTTAACGCCACTGGGACAATATTTGAATCAAGGTTTCATGCAACAGTTGGCAGAAAGTTTGGCGTTTAATCGAACTTCAACTAAGCAATACGTGGCACAGCCCAAACAACAAACCGCGCCTGACAGCCGTTTAATATAAGGCGAATATGGCGAGTACACTATGGTAACAACGTTTATGCCTAAATACTTGTGCGGGTAAGTTTTCTGTGTTAGGATTTAGCATGCGAATCGGTATTGATATTGATAATTGTCTTGCGAATTTCAATGATGTTTTATTACAAGAATATTTACAACACGACCAAACCTTGCGTAATACCGGCATTATTAACGCTAATCCGGAATACTTACGTAGGGGAATGTTCGATTGGACTGCCGAGGAGGAACAGGATTTTTATCAGGCTAATATTGAAAAGGTAGCCAAACGGTTACGACCGTTAAATAACGCACCCAAATACATCAAACAATTAAAAGCCGATGGCCACGAAATTTATATTATTACCGGTCGCGATAATGGGGAATATCACGACCCAATCGCGTTAACCAAATCATGGTTGCAGCAATACCAGATTGTCTATGACCAATTGATTTTTACTAATTCTAACAATAAACATTCCAAAACCGAAGTATGCTTAACTAAACAAATTGACGTTATGATTGAAGATACTACTAGCGTCAGTTTGGATTTGCTGGCACACGGCATCAAAGTCTTAACCATGAATACCCGCTATAATCAACGGGAAAAAACTTTGGACCGTGTTTCAAGTTGGCGGGAAATCTATGAAAGAATTACTAACTTAAACCACAAAGTGAATGCTGCCAAAATCAACGTTATTTTGGATACGGATACTTATAACGAATGTGACGACCAATTTGCTTTGGCGTATTTATTAAAATCACAAGACAAATTCAATGTTGAAGCCATTACGGTTGCACCTTACCATCACGATAATGGTCTTTCGGTAACGGAAGGGCTTGATAAAAGTTATCAAGAGGTGATTAAAATTTGTGACTGGTTAGGTTTTGATTACCGCGGTAAAGTCTGTAAAGGTGCTACCGATTTTTTGGATAATGGTTATACCGCCAGCAATGATGCGGTTAAGCGTATTATCGAAATTGCCAAGAAGCAGGACAAGACTTATATTTTGGCCATCGGGGCTATCACCAATGTGGCTTTGGCGATTAAGCAAGCTCCTGAAATTATTGATAAAATTGAAGTGATTTGGCTGGGCGGACACAGTTTCTTAAGTGAAAACAACCAAGAATTTAATTTCCGTAACGATATATCGGCTGTGAAAACTGTTTTCGCGTCCAAGGTGAAATTGACGATTATTCCGTGCCAGAATGTTGTATCAAATTTACGAACATCGATTTATGAACTAGAACATTACCTAAAAGGCAAAAGTGAATTGGGCAATTACCTGTGCCAAAGATTTTATGATGACGGGGTGCACGGTATACAAGAGCGGCGTGTGATTTGGGATATCAGTGTCGTGGCGTACTTAATCAATCCTGCTTGGTTTGAAACCGAGTTAGTCAGTTGTCCGCAAATTAACGCCGATACCAGTTACCGACTGACCACGAACCAACACCCGATTACGGTGGTGAACTATTTAGATGCCGATAAAATTTTTCAAGACCTATTCCAAAAGTTAGGGGCAGTCCAATGAAATTAACCAGTGCTGCAGCACGACAACTGCTTAATGGTTTGCGTAGTGAACGCAACCGTAGATGGCTTGACCATTCAATTTGTGTTGGTAACGCCGCTGGGGTAATTGCTAGTGCTTTGCACTTAGATGCGGATTATGCTAAAACTTTGGGGTACATTCATGACATTGGCAAAAAATTTGCGGATATTGGCGATGGTGTTTTGCCGCACGCCGTAAAGGGTTATGAGTACCTTAAAGCCTTGGACTATGATGAAGAATACGCTGGTATTTGCCTTAAACATTCTTTTTTGAATAACGACATTGATTGTTTGGCTAACGATCGTGATGCGACCGACTCGTGTCACCCAGATTATGAATTTGTTAAAAATTACCTTAAACAAGATTACACCATTTATGACCGAATCATCAATCTTTGCGACCTAATGTGTACAACAGAAGTTTTAACCGTTGACAAACGGATGATGGATTTATTGTTAAGGCATGGTGTGTACGCAAAAACTCATTATCACCTGCAAGAAACCCAACGGCTGAAAGAATTTTTTGATGACCAATTAGGTTATAACCTATATGATTTATTTCCAGCAATTAAAGACCATTTGTAATAGGTTAAAATTTACGCTATCTAGGTGAAACTTAAATTGGAAATACTTTGGTGGGAGTTCACGGACTTGCTGACCAGGAGCGAAGCGACGCAGGCATCTGGCACGTAGTGACAGAACCGCGGACGAACGGGAAACAATCTTGGTGGGAGTTCACGGACTTGAACCGCGGACCGACCGGTTATGAGCCGGTTGCTCTAACCAACTGAGCTAAACTCCCGTTAAAGGTTTACTGGGTAAGGTAACAACTTTGTTCGTAATTGTCAATGATTTGCCTTTGACAACGGGGAAAGAGTAGTGTATACTTTAATTTGTTTTTGGCCGGGTGGTGAAATTGGCAGACGCGTCGGACTCAAAATCCGATGAGGTAACACTCGTGTGGGTTCAAGTCCCACCCCGGCCACCAAAAAAGGACTGTAAGGCTTATGTAGGTTTTGCTAGATCGCTTATTCCATAAATTAAGGGGTAACCAATGGCAACGAAAAAAGACTTTATTGAATATGTTTTGGGGCAAATGGCCGACGCGTCCGCTTTTACCGTGCGCCCAATGATGGGTGAGTATTTAGTTTATTATCAAGGTGTCTTGATTGGCGGGTTTTACGATAATCGGTTTTTATTAAAGATGAATGTCGATAACGGTAACTGTGGGTTGCCGACCACCATTCCGTATGCGGGTGCCAAGCCAATGTATTTAGTTAACGATTTTGATGACCGCGAACGTTTAGCCGTAATTATTCAAGCCACTTATGCGGGGTGCCAGAAAAGTAAAAAACAATAAATTGGTAAGCACACCATCTTGACAAAATAGCTTGCTGAAGCGTATTATTAGTATAATGAAAAATAGTTACCGAAACTTACGCATTACCTTACCCGAAAGCACTGATCTAGCGGATGAAGCCATTGGCTTGACCGATTTTGCCATTTATTCAGCACCTAAACCACAGCAGTTTGGTCCTCGTCGCACCTTGGCGTACCGCGAAATCAATGTAGTCGGCGGTAAACGTTATGCGGTTGGTGATGTTTGGACGCGGCGTGTTTCATCGTTGGTCTCGGATATGATGTTGACGCGTGAGTGTGATACTGGTTTAACTTTTGCCAGTGAAATTGATGCTACCGATGTTGGTGTCGTCCCCCAAATTCAAAATCCCGCGGCCGAGCAGTTAGGTAGCATCACTATCGCTGATCAAAAATTCTTAACCGATGGGACATCGGTTGCTACCCATCCGGCTACCGCGGTTAAGGCGCGTTTGGCAAAACAGTTAACGACGGCATTGTTAGACAATAACCCTGAATTAGTAACCAAGGGTTTCCTTGCCTTGCCATCAACCAGTGCGGTGCAATCCGCCTGTGTATATCAGTACAATGGCCGCAATTACGTTTATGCCAAGTCCAAATCGCAAAATTCCCAATGGTTTAATTGCGAACCAATCCGAATAAAAGAATGTGCCAATGGTAATTTGCAGTGTCTTGATGTGTTATATGTTACTCCGTTCGCTGATTATTCAGAATACGCCGCCAAACAAGACGCCGTCGCCCCTAACGGGGTAATTGATACGGACCAATTCCTTTTCCGTCGCTATTTGCAATTTCACTTCCGGCAAAACCTTAAACTTTTGCGTTTGCCGGTCGCAACGATTACCGCACAACTATCTGAAACCCATAAATTACGCCGTTTATTGAACACTTTTACCCAAGCGGCGAAAAAAAGGTATGTTCCTGAAAGGGAGCGATAATTTTACCAGTTGGTCTTGAAATGTTACCGGTTCGTATGGTAAACTGCTAACGATGAATAAACCCGAAGTAATTTTATTATTTGACGATTTATTAAATAAGTATGGCAATGGTTTGCGGGTCAGTGACTTATTTGACCGAAAAATCTTGGTTGAATTAGACAATGGTTTTCGCAAAGTTTTTGCGGGTAAATACTACCGCGGGTTGCCCGTGAATTACATTTTGCATCGTGGCAGTGTGGGTTGGGAAATTCACGCCCCCGAAGCCTTGACCGTGGCGCTGGGTGAACGTGCAACCTTATGTACCGGAGTGTTGGAGCGGTTTATGTCTTTTGGCGGTACTGAATCCGCAATCCGCAGTTGGGTTGAAGTGTGCAGCGGGTACGTGTTAGAACCGGCTTGGGGTTTGGCAATTGAAAAGGACCTTTATTATAAAGTGTTCCGCCCCAAAATATGGGAAAAACAAACTTATAAGCAATTAGTAGCGGCGAACCAACAAGACCCCGCCGCGATTAACATTTATTGCCGTGAAGATTACGAAAACAATGGGATACCCTTAAACCCTAATGTGGTCCGCGAAGCCCAGGTTGATGCCAATATTATTAAGCAAAGTAATTATGACAACCCCCAACGCTGTGCCGAGGCAGAACAATTATTGGCGGCGTTACCTGATTTAGCCAAATGTAAGAACCTTATTACGTCACCGCGGGTAAAACGATTGACGCATTTTCAACGATTTGGTAGGCCACCACGTGGCATTGTGGGGGATATGATTCAAGAACTGAACCCGAATGCAGTTTGGTTTAATATCGGCAAAGGCAAATAATATTTTGACAGCATTATTTCCTTAATCTATAATAAAAATAGATATAAAAGGAGAAAAAAAGAATGGCCAAGAAAAAGAAAAAATTTAGTTTACTATCGCTAATTTTATCGATAGTTGGTATTGTGGGGGCAGTGTTAAGTTTTATCGCTTTGGCACTCAACTTTGTCAATACCGCGACGACTACCAAAATTGGTAACAGTACTAGTACTACCAATAACTCAATCGGTTTGGGTAAATGGTTTGATAGGATTAACCAAGCGCAAGAAAGTAACGCCGAAATTCATAAATTAGGTGGCGATGATATTATTGATATCAATGGTTGGGCAACGGCACGCGTGTTTTTGATCATTACCTTGGTTTTGGTGGCGTTGGTGGCTATTGCCTTAGTGGTTAAGTTCTTTATCAACAACAAAATCTTGAACTGGGCAACAATGATTGTGGCGTGCTTAACGGTGGTCAGTGCACTGGTGTTCTTGATTGCAGTTTACGTCGGTGGCAGCCCGTTCAGCAGCGAAGGTTCGGTAGTTACGGTTAAAGTTATGGCGGACGTTGGCGCTTGGTTAGTAACCTTGGGTGCGGTCATCAGTGGTGCTATGGGTATTGCTGTCGCTCGCAAATAATCATTGAAAAGGTTGTGACGACATGTTAAACTGAAAGTAGGTAGGTAATACCTACTTTTTATTAAGGAGTAATTATGTTTACGGTAGAACAAAAACTTGAACATCTACAAAAATTGGGGTTCAAGGGTAATCTAAACGAAATTGCCAAATGTTACCGTGGAGAAGAGTTTAATTTAGAAGATGCTAATTACCAAAAATTGTTGAAGGTAAGTAAGCAATTGTGTGCCGAATTTACCCAGTTGTCGGCTTACCTGTCGAATCCATGGTTGCGCAAAGACGCCGAAGAACGCAAAGCCGAAATTCTGGACGCTTTATTTCCGGGGCACGGTATGATCTTTGGCGGGGGTGACGGTTTAACAGCCGTTATTGGTATGGTCGATATCGGTAATATGGTTTACCTTAACGCCCGTAACCATTATTGTGCTAATGCTTTGGTGACTTTAAATGATTACGTTTTTGTTGCGACTAACGTAACGTTTGGGCAGGACTTCCCAATCAAGGGACGGGTCAAGGCCGTGCCAACCACGGTGGGAGCGAACACTTGGTTGTGTTCGGACATTGCCGTTGCGGCGGGCAGTCAAATTGGTGCGAAATCGGTTTTAGGGTTGGGCAGTGTGGTGACGCCGGCCAGTGTTATCCGTGATGAAACCTTGGCGTTCGGTGCACCTTGCCAAAGTTACAAGGCTATCACACCTGATTATGTGGGTAAAAAACTAGACAAGCCGTTTGCTTGGACGGAAGATGAAATCAAATTTTTATTGCACCACGCCCGTACCTTGGGGGTTAAAGATGACTTACACGATTATGTACGCCTGTTGAACGGCGAAGACTATAACTGCTTGGCGCCGGGGGTGGGGGCGTTGCACAATTTAGCACACCATTTGTGCAGTGAATATAACGATCATGCGACTAACGACACGCGGCGAGAATTGATTTTGGATATGTTGTTCCCGATTCATGGTAAAAATCTGACCATCGGCAAGGACTTGTATTGCGATATCGTCGGGGCAACCCGCATGGGAAAAAACGTTAAAATTGGTGACCACGCTACTTTGGCGGGGAACATTGACCTTGGTAATAACGTGACGTTGGGTGATAATGTAACTTTGCAAAGTATTGGTCACCGCGTCTATTGGCAAGATCGCTTGCTGGGGTATACTGCCGACCAACAACCAAGGGAAATAAATACATCCCGTGCTATTAAGATTAAGCACGGCGTCACTTTGCGGCGTGGCACAAAAGTTAAACCGGGGGTAACAGTTAGTCGTGACACGGCAGTTGATGAACTGATAATTAAATAAAACTGTTGCCAAAGGCAAATACTTGTGTTAAGATAAAAAGGTGGGCCAGTCAGGTCCATTTTTTTGACGCTAAAGGAGGAGTTATGAATAATAAATTTCAAACTTTGTGCCAAAAGGTCATTAACGACGCGGGGTATGAATTGCTGCGGGTGACATGGAAAAATCACGAATTGTGTTTTTATATCGACCAATCAACCGGAATTGACCATACTGACTGCGAAAAAGTGACCAAGTTAATTGAACCAATTGTGGAAGCCAACGATGCTGAACTGGGCGAAAATTACAGCCTGTCGGTCAGCAGTGTTGGAATTGACGGTAAAGATTGGGAATAAAAGGAGATAAATATAATGACCTCAAAAGATTTTTTCGTGGCCTTGAATATGATGGCCAGCGAACGCGGAATGGAAGTATCCGCGATTATTAAGGATTTGGAAGAAGCGTTATCGATTGCTTTCCGAAAGGCGCATGGTGAAGCGATGAATGCGCGCGTGGCATTAAATCCCGAAAAGAACACGATTCGTATTTACAGTTATAAGACCGTAGTGGCGGACGAAGATGAAAAATTAGATAGTGATGAAGAGGGGTTCGTGCCCTTTGATTACGACAAATTTATTACCCTGTCGGAAGCCAAGGAAATTAAGAAGTCTGTTAAAATTGGTGATGTTTTGGAACAAGAAGAGAACCCTAAAGATTTTGGTCGGGTAGCCGCCGTTGCTGTTAAGCAAGTTTTGAACCAAAAGATGAAAGAGCGTAACCGTAACGCCGCGATGCAAGAAATTTCTACCCGAGAAGACAAAATTGTTACCGCCAAGGTTAATCGCTATGATGGTGGTAAATACTTTTTGGAAATTCCGGGTAGCACTTTGGAAGGGATTTTGGATGAACGCAGTAATATGTTAGGGCAAACCTTTAAGGTTGGCGATTTTGTTAAAGTTTACGTACCCAAAATAAAAGATATCGGTTACACCAACGACGTCTTTGTAACCCGTACCCGTCCGGAATTTGTCCGTGCTTTATTTACTTTGGAAGTACCGGAAATTGAGAAAGGGGAAATTGAAGTTAAATCAATTGCTCGTGAAGCAGGTTACCGTACTAAAATTGCCGTGGCCTCCACAATTGCAAATATTGACCCGATTGGTGCCTGCGTTGGTACCAAAGGCTCGCGCATCAATAATATTTTGAACGAAATTCGTCCGGAAAAAATTGATATTATTCCGTGGAGTGAAGATCCTTTGGAATTTATTGCTTCGGCTTTGTCACCGGCTACTGTATTGCGGGTAGAAGCCAACGAAGAAGAAAAACGGGCGCGTGTGGTGGTGCCGAATGACAAGTTGTCGTTGGCCATCGGTAAAGCCGGCATGAATGTACGGTTAGCGGCCAAGTTGACGGGTTGGAAAATTGACGTTAAGAGCGAAGAAAAAGCCAATGAAGAAGACGCCGCCTATATTGAGGAATTTACCCTTGGCGGCAATTAAGCCAGTTGAACGAATTTGTTGCGTTTGTCACCGTTTACAGCCGACTACGCAAATGACTCGGGTAGTATGTTTCCGTGGCGTCTTTACCGTGCAGGTTGATAAATATCTTGACGGCCGTGGGGCGTACGTTTGTGCCGGTTGCCGTACCAATCCCGCCGTAGGCAAAGCCTTATCCCGCAGTTTTCGCCAAACTGTTCCCGCCACATTGGTGCAGGAGTTGACAGGCGGCTATGGTGCCGTTAAAATGAAATGATGTTGTTGACCAAAGATAAACCAAAAGTAGTGATTACTTATATTGAAGCCGGTATGGGACACGCGATGAGTGCCACGGCAGTTAGTGAGGCCTTGCACCTTAATTATGGTGAACAATTAACGATTGTGGACGCCAAAATTTGCCATTTAAGTGATAACCAAACCTTGGTTAAATTTGAAAAAAATTTAGTAAGGTCAACTAAGGCTTACAGCAAGGGGCGTCTGGCAGCGTCGTTGCAGTACGGGCTGTTGAGAATATTGGGTGGGCGCTTGGCTCGTTGGTGTTTGTACAATTTGGTCTGGGGTAGACCTAAACGAGCGATGATCAAGGAATTTCGTCGTCTGGATCCCGATGTGATTATTGCGACCCATTTTGCTGTAGCGGATTTTGCCGCAACATATCGTGACCGCTATAAACCAACCTGTAAAGTTATTACCTATAACCCTGATTATAATACTTTGGCTTTCTGGGGACATCGTGACGATTTATTCATTGTCAATAATGCTGTGGCCTACCGTCATTGTCTTGAGCGTAAGTTTCCCATGGCGCGGGTACGTGAGGTACCTTTTGTGATTCGTCAATGTTTGAAGGATTGCCATTTAACCAAAGCCGAAGCCCGTAGTAAACACGGTTTGCCGGCCGATAAATTCACCATTTGCTTGGTTGACGGAGCGTATGGGGCTGCTAAATTAAAGACATATACTGATGAACTATTAAAAATCGATCGTCCAGTTACCTTGTTGGTGGGGGCGTGCAAAAATACTGCTTTGTATGAGCATTACCAACAATTAGTTGGTCGTGTTCCGGCCCAAATCACTTTGGTACCTTTGGCCTTCCGAATGGATATTTACGAGTTTTACCGGGCAGCCGATGTGGTAATTACCAAAACGGGAGCGTCGATTTGTTTGGATTGCTTATGCATGAATACACCAATGTTAGTGAACTATTGTGCCCAACCGATTGAAGAGTTCAACCGTGATTTATTCCTTAACGAGTACCAAATTGGCGAATGGTTACCGGATGCGGTGGCGTGTCGTGAACGGATTGAACAATTTATTGACAATCCGGCTTTATTAACTCCGTACGTTGAGCATACCCAACGTTTTGACAAACATAACGATGGTGGTCGCCAAGTCGCCGACTTAATATTTGCCAAAGTCATCGAACCTGTGGTACAATAAGCAGTTTTGGAAGGGTGTCAGAGTGGTCGAATGTACCTGTCTCGAAAACAGGTAAGCCGCAAGGCTTCGCAGGTTCAAATCCTGTCCCTTCCGCCAACATCAGTTAAACCCTGCAATAGGTCATCGTAATAACCGTGAATAGGGCAACAACACGTAACGTCCAGCGTGTCGGCAACCACTTGGGCAGCAATCTGTCCGCGGTCACTGTGGGCGTAGGCTTTGGACAAAAATTGGGCACCGCGTTTGGCGGTTAGTACCTGTTCTAAATCAACGGGTACTCCTCCGGATTCGTAATCTTCACGGTGATAAATTTTACAACCTAATACGTCTTGGTAGGGACTATAATATTCACGAGTGGTCAGGTCTTGCGTTTTTTCTGCACCAAATAATTGATAATAAGCCGGTTGGTCGACAATGACTTGCCAAGTTGTGTCGTAAACCTGCCCGTCGCGCTCTACCCAGCCATGGTGGAAAATGGTATTATAGGCTTTGTTCAAACTGTTAAGCCGTCCGCGACAAATATGGACGTCGTCACCGATACCTAACGCCGCGGCCAAAATTGCCGAAGCGTCAAAGCACCAACCCTTACTCATTTCACGCAAGCGGTAAGCCACAGGTACGCCATTCCAATATTGACCGGCAAATTGTTGATAGAATTGGGCATCCATCGGCATGGCCAAGCCACGTTTAATTAGGGTTTTAATTGCGCAATCTACTTTATTTGCCTGTAAATTTTTACTTCCACGACGCAGTGGTAAAATACTTAATTTTTTCATCGCTGTTATTTTAACATAATGTTGTTTAACTTTCAAGATGTAGGGTAAAATTTATGAAGAACTGAAAAATATTTTCAAAAAATTAGCAATAAACGCTTGACATTGCTAGCAGTCCGGTATATAGTAGTGATGAAACCGCGGAAAGCGGTGAAAAAAGGAGAAAAAGAAAATGAAAAATCAAGGAAATGACAAAGAAAGGGGCGTAGTTGTTCGCAGTGATGACGATTATTTCGGATTGTTCCACCCGCTATGGGATGATTTCTTTAATGACCGTCCGTATCGTAAAGAAGTGCGCGATTTGCAACGCATTATGCGTACCGATATTACTGAACACGATGATGGTTACGAATTCAAAATCGAAGTTCCTGGTTACGAAAAGGACGAATTAAACATTGGTTTGGAAAACGGCTATTTGACGATTGCCGCCAATAAAACGGCACACGACGACGAACACAATCGTCACGGTAATTATTTGCGTCGTGAACGTATCACCAGTGCTTGTTCGCGTAGTTTCTACGTTGGCGAAATTGACGAAAAAGCAATAACGGCCAACTTGAAACACGGTGTCTTAACCGTATTTGTCCCCAAAGAAAACAAGCCGACCAAAAAACACATTGAAATTAAGTAAAACGTGCGGTAGTTTTGTTGGCAAAAACGACTGTTTAATACTGGCAGTCGTTTTTTGTTGTCCTATGGTAGGTAAAGTTCCCCCATAAATGCGCCAACGTTACGCAGTTAGTGCGAAAAAGTCTTGACAGGGGGGGGGGGGGGGTAATATTATATATGTTTGATAAAATAATTGAATTAAGTTTTAATTGGGTTTGGTGGGTTTCGCAAGGGTTTGCGGTAATTGGACTTATTTTCTCAATTATCTCTATGCAACAAAAATCACGTATCAGTATTTTGTCGTGGAATTTGGCGGCTGCGGTTGCCATGTTTATCAGTTGTTGCTGCTTGTGGCAGTTTTCGGCCATGATTTTAATGGGTGTTTCATCAGTGCGCAGTGTTACCGCGTTGATTTTTGCCATTAAACCAAATGTAAAAAAATGGATTTTCATTACCACCAACGTTGTTTTGGCATTATCGATTATAGTTTTTAATATCGTTTTCTGGAATGGTTATTTAAGCATTTTTAGTATTATAATTGGCATCGGCTCTATTATCTCCTTTGCCCAAGTCAAACCGAAAAATATCCGCTTGACGATTGCCCCAATTCAGGTTATTTCCACCATATATTATATATTGATGTTGGCGCCAATTAACGCCATGATTGAACTAACCGCACTGATTAGTGCGATTGTTGGTATGATCCGCTTGGATTTTAAGAAGCAACCGGTCGCGGCAAAGTAACGGTAGTATAGAAGTTTAATTGAACGCCTTGGCGAAGGTGCTTTTACCCGCGATACCGTCGACGATTAAGCCGTTAGCACGTTGGAAGTCGCGCACTTGACGATCGGTATTAGTGCCGAAAATACCGTCAGGTGTGGTGCGGTAGCCTTTAACGTACAAGGCGGATTGTAACAAATACACTATGTTGCCACGTGCTCCTTGACGTACATTGCGTACAGCGGCTTGCGTTTTGGGACCCCAAATTCCATCGACGGTTAAGCCCGCGCCATAGGTCATGTTTAATTCAATTTGCAGCGCCTTGATTAACGCTTTTTTAGATTGTGGACCCCAAATGCCGTCTACGGCTAGACCCGCACCATAACGATTATTTAAGGTCTGTTGTATGTTGCGAATCGTGGCGTCACCGCCCGTACTTGGTGGTGTCGTCGGCGGGGTAGTACCACCACCAGGGTTGCAGTTAACGCCGACACTTTGCGCTAAACTGGCAGCGATAGTGTCGGCATAGGCGTCAAAGCGACTGTCAAACAGTTGGTTGTCACGGTCATTGCTGATAAAGCCTAATTCTAATAACAGCGCAGGGGCAGTGGTTTCCCGTAAAACACTTAAATTACCGGTTTTAACGCCACGGTCGCTTTGGATACCAACATCCGCTAACGCGTTTTGTAAATTGCTGGCGGCGCGGCGTGCCTTTTGGGACGCGTTAGTATAGACAATGGTCTCTACACCGTTAGCACTAGGGTTGGTGGCAGAATTACGGTGGAAAGAGGCAAATAAATCAACATTGTTATTATTGCTAATACGACTGCGCTCCAATAAGGGAATGAAAGTGTCATCGTCGCGGGTGTAAATAACGCGTACGCCGCAATTTTTTAACCGTTGACCGACGGCTAAGGCCATCCTTAAATTATCATTTTTTTCGTAACGGGAGCCATTAACTGCTCCCGCATCGTAACCGCCGTGTCCGGCGTCAATTACTATGGTTGCCATAGTTTAATGTTATGGCAGTAACATTATTTTTGTTACTTCATAGACTAAATTATATCAATAAAAGGAGAAAATAAATGGGCATTGGCTACATGAAAATTGCTACGACTACGGCCAACGGTGGTTTACCCGTTGCCGACGTGTCGTTTGCAATTAAAGACAAAAGCGGAAAAATTTTATACTCGGGTTTAACGGATGCTAATGGCGACAGTGAAACTTTTTCGTTACCAGCGCCAGATAATGATTTATCGCAGGCACCAGAACCAAAAAGTGCGCCGTTCGCCGTGTACGACGTGGCACTTAACAAAAAACAATACCAAAGTGTCAGTAAAATTGACGTGCAGGTTTTCGACCAAATTACAACCGTGGTGGGGGTCAATTTGGAACCATACGTTACCGGACAAGATGATGCTGACCAAGTTTTTGTAACGCCACCGCAAGATGTAGCGTTTCCGACCACCACGCGCGGACAAATTGGTACTAATGAAGTAGTAGGTGGCGGTGAGCGAGTACTGTCCAGTGTGGTAATTCCTGATTATATAACCGTGCATTTAGGTGTACCCAGCAACACCAGTGCGGCCAACATCCGGGTACGATTTATCGATTACATAAAAAACGTGGTTAGCAGTGAAATTTACCCAACTTGGCCCACTAACGCCATTTTGGCCAATATCACGGCGATTGTAACTTTTGCGCTTAACCGTATTTATACCGAATGGTACCGTGCGCGTGGCTTCAATTTTGATATTACTAATTCTACCGCAACCGATATGGCATTTGTTCGTAATCGTGAGATTTTTGCTAATATTTCGCAACTGGTAGACGGTGTTTTCAGCGTTTATGCTCACCGCGATGGTTTCCGTAATCCATATTTTACCGAATTCTGTAATGGCACTACGGCCACTTGTCGGGGCTTGTCCCAGTGGGGTACGGTAACGTTGGCTAACGAGGGCCGCTCGGTTTTGGAAATCTTACGTTATTACTACCCGAAAGACTTGATTTTAAGTAACGCACCTTCAGGCAGTGTGCAAAATTCTTATCCAGGGTCGCCGTTGCGCCTTGGCTCGTCGGGCATCGCGGTGCGCCGTATGCAGAACTTCTTAAACCGCATTCGTGGTAATTATCCTTTAATTCCGGCGATTGATCCAGTTGATGGAGTTTTTGGTGAACAAACCGAAAATGCGGTGCGCACATTTCAAAAAGTCTTTAATTTGAGCAGTGATGGAGTAGTAGGAGTTAGCACATGGAATAAAATTTCTCAAGTTTATACTGCCGTAACGGGTTTGTCTGAATTGAACGGAGAAGGTGAACGCATTGGTTTAAGTCCAACTCCACCAACCGTGGTCATTCGTCAAGGTAATCGTGGTAGCAACGTATTACAGTTGCAATTCTTATTGAACTACATATCACAATTTTACCCGACGATTGACGCTCCGGTACAAGACAGTGTGTTCGGTGCGGATACTACGACGGCGGTGAAGACCTTCCAACGTCTGTTTGGTCTAACCGCGGACGGCATCGTTGGCCCAGCAACTTGGAACAAGTTGTACCAGGTATACCGTACGGCGCAAGGACAAACTTTAACTACACCCGATAATAATCCCACTACGCCGACGCCGTGGCCCGGAGTTTATTTGCGCCAAGGTAGTCGTGGCGAAAACGTAGTAACTTTACAAAATTTCTTGAACATTGCTCGTCGCACCTACGCCCAAATCCCCGCTTTGACAGTAGATGGTATCTTTGGCGCTAATACTAATACGGCGGTGCGTAATTTCCAGCAAGCGGCAGGGCTAAGTGTGGACGGTATCGTTGGCCCAGCAACGTGGAACGCGTTGGCCAACTTGGCTATCGGCGGGTGATTTGACAGTAAAGCACGAAACTGGTATAGTAGTTTATGAAAAACATTTACTATATCGGTTATCGCCAAGGTGACGCCGAAGCTAGCTTCTATAACCAAACCATGGACGGCTATTTTGCGGGCAGTATTACCGAGCACGGGAATAACAAGCGCGGTAATATTGCCCACAATGCGTCTACGCGCGTGCAATTAAGTAGCAATGTTGAATTTGATGAACGCAACGACAAAATTATGCGGGTCTTCGTTAATGAAAAATGTCGTGAAATTGTTGCTCGCGTGCCGGATGCTTATTTTTACCCCTATTCGCCCGTTTACGCCAGTTACGTACCACCGGAATTACAAGATCGTATCTTGTGTTGTAATAACCCCAAAGTATTTGCGGTGCTGGATAGTAAATTCCAATTTCGCAAAATTTTTAAGGATATCTTGCCGTTTGCCCCTTACGAATATGTGGTGGGGCAGACCATAATTGAGCGCTTAAAAGATGGTACTTACCCCAACCAAAAGGAAGTGGTAATTCAACGTGACTACGGCTCCGGTGGTTTTGGTACCTTGGTGGTAAATAAGGTTTATTTCGCCGACCCCACTTTGAAAGAACGGGCAATTAAAGAAATTCACCCCAAGGAAACTTATTTGGTCAGTGATTATATTGAATCATTGTGTTCGACCAGTTTGCATTTACTTGTATCGAACAACGAAGTGTTAATTCTACCGTCAACGGTACACGCCTACCACGGTTATCACAAGTTAGCGTATATGGATCTGAAAGCCTTTACCAAATTACCATCCGCCATGGTGCAACAGGCTTACGATTGTGGCCTCAAATTCGGCAAGTTCGTGCAAAAGAGTAAAGAATACCGTATGCGTGGTTGGCTGCACATTGACCTTTTGTTCGGGAAAGATGGTAAAGTGTACGCCATGGAAGCTAACCCGCGTTTTGGTGGGTCAGTTGGTTTACAAAACCGTATGTTCCGTGCGGCAGGGTTGGAATCTGTGTTTGAATATAATTATCGTGCTTTCTATGATAAAAAAACCAATTTTGCTCCGGGGCTGAAAAAATTAAAACCTTTGGGTATTTACCGTCATGCTAATGTCGAACGTAACGCGGATGGGGAATTGGTCAGTTTGGAAAACGAAAACGTTAATCGCGAGGGGTTTGATATGACCTTGTTGCGCGAAGAAGATGGTATGTACACGCACTCGGTTTACGAAATCCAAACGGAAGATTAAAATGGTTTTGGTGTGTTAATAATAACCACAACCAGTTGTGGTTATAGCACGGTAACGCTTTTTGCTAAGTTGCGTGGTTTGTCAGGGTTAATGCCTAATTGTTCCGCCATGTCTAACGCCATAATTTGGGCAGGTATGATGCGGGTGATAAAGTTTAACGGGTTTTCGGGAGCAAGAGGTGGTAGAGTAATTACTTGCCCACCACGAGCAGTGATTTCCGCTACAGCATTGCTGGTGCTGTCGGATTGGTAAACTACCGCTAGGCTGTGCTGGTCAATCATGGATAAAGGACCATGTTTAAGTTCGTTGGCGGGATAGCCTTCGCAATGTGTGTAGGTGACTTCCTTAACTTTTAACGCTGATTCCAAAGCCAAAAAGTAGTCAATTTGTTTCCCGATGAAAAAAATCTTTTGCGGACGGTTGGCGGGCAGGTGAATTAACTGGCGGGCTTGCTGTAAAGTTGTTTGGGCAAGTTGACCTAATGCTGCACAATCGGCAGGGTTAAAGCGGTTAATCAATAAGCAACCGACCAGTAACGCTGCGCAAAAAACTTTGGTGCTGGCGACGGCGATTTCAGGGCCACAAAGTAAGGGGAAACAAAGTTCGCTTTGTCCGGCAATGGTACTACTGGTGACATTGCACAACGCTACAATAGGCACGCGGTGGGCTTGTAGCAGGCTGATACAAGCCAGAGTATCGGCGGTTTCACCCGATTGGCTGATAACGATGGCTAAATTACGTTTGTCAATTAAGGTGTCGGCGGTGAATTCACTGCTGACATGGGCAATTGCACGCAGATGCAAGTGCTTTTCGATTAGGTGAGCAATAATTAAGGCGGCGTGATAACTGGTGCCGCAGGCGCATAAGTGTACGCAGTCGGTTTGACTTAATTGGCGGTGAAACTGGCGTTGGTGGAGCAGTAGTGTTTCGTCTTGTTGGTAAGCAGCAGTAATACGGTTTAACACGTCAGGAATTTCGTTAATTTCTTTTGCCATGTATGTGGCAAATCCGTTTTTGTCGGTTTGTTTGTTAAGTGGCGTAAACGCTTGCCAGGCTTTAGTAATAGGTTGACCAAGGTGGTAAAATTTGCTGCCGTCGAGCGTAATTTCTCCCGTGTCTCCGTCGTTTAGTGCAATAATTTGCTGGACGGTGGCGGGAAAAGCCATCGTGTCACTGCTGACGTAAACCGTGTCCTTTGCTCGACCGAGATATAGGGGAAGAGTGCCACTCTTGGCAACGAAAAAGCCGGGCGCGGTAGTTGTGTCGGCGGCCGCAAAAACGTATTGACCACGTAAATACTGGTGTATCTTGTGTTTATTATGTTGTAATAAATACAAGATATTGGGAATAACTTCGGTATCAACTTCAGTACGCAGTTTAATCTGTTTCTTTTGTAGTTTGGTGCGGCATGCGTCATAGTTTTCAATAATCCCGTTATGTACCACCGCGATTTGCTCGTTAAAGGATACTTGCGGGTGGGCATTTTTCAAATTAACGCCACCATTGGTTGCCCAACGGGTATGCCCAAGACACAAACTGGTTGCGGGGCGAGTTTTGACACGGGCAGTCAGTTGGTTAATGTCGCCGACCGCTTTGATGACACGTAATTTCCCTTGGGCAGTGCGGTATACGATGCCGGCGCTGTCGTAACCGCGGTATTCTAATAAACGTAAACCTTGTAAAGTCTGGGTAATTAAATTGTGTTTTCCCAGACAACCAAAAATTCCACACATATCGTTATCTATGTTGCCAGTCGCAAAAATGTTTGGTATGCTTAATTTATGACTAAGTTAAATTTTCCGTATCGCATCGAGGTGTCGGCACGGCATGTGCATTTGTCAGCGTCCGATTTTGCTACTTTGTTCGGGGCGAACGCTGTTGCCGAGAAGGTTAAGGATTTAAGCGTGGACGGCGAATTCAAAACCAACTGTACGGTGACCATAGTGGGGCCTAAACGTAATTTAGAACGGGTAGCGGTGTTGGGCCCGTGGCGTGACCAAACGCAAGTTGAAATTAGTTTAACCGACAGTTATTTTTTGGGAATTCCCGACGTACCATATCGTTTGAGTGGTGATTTAGTGGGGTCGGCACCCGTGAAATTGGTAGGGCCTTGTGGTACCTTATCTTTGCCGGCGGGCTTAATTATTGCGTTGCGCCATTTGCACATTGACGCTGCCACCATGCGCAAGCACCATTTACAGCCTGGGCAGGCCGTGGATATTACTACCGATGGTCCCCGAGCGGTGACATTCCACAACGTCATGGTTCGCGAATCGCAGGTGGATATTCCCGTGGTACATTTGGATACCGACGAAGGTAATGCAATGACGGCTAAATAATATTTATTTGCCGTTTCCACATAATTAAGATATAATTTGAGTGGGCATTTGGGGGAATTTTGAACCGTTGGTATAAGTGGTGTGTTCTGTCGTTAATTACCTTGGTGGTAGGGATGGTTATGGTCGGTCTTGCCCCCTTAAAAACGGCTGCGTTAAACACGGTTAGGGCAACATCGGAATCCAGTTTAATTTCGGTGCCAGGCGCTTACGCTTTTTTACCCAGCGAGTTAGAAACTGATAGTTCCGTGGTGGGGGTTTTTTTAACCAAAGCCACTAAATACGGTACTACGTATTTCGGTAGTGTTGACGCACATGACCTTTACGAAAACAATGGGGGAACCAGTTTTAACCCGACTTACACCGCCATGGTCAAGCATAACGACATTTGGGAAGACGTGCCCGTTAACGCCCAAGGACAGTGTGAAGGATCATTCCGCATTGACAGTACTTTTGATATCGAAGCCTCGGATAAGTTATCCATTGGTTGGGAATTGGACGCTGATGCGCCGGCTGCCGTGTACGGTATTAAGTGTGCTTACCCTGACCCAGTAACGCCCGAAATCCACGAAAGTATTTTCTATGTAGTTTACACTGATGCTTGGACTTATTTGTCGGTCTATGACCAAAACGGCAGTCATTATCTTAATAATTTTGGGGGTGGTAGTGATCGCACATTGACGGTTCAGTTATCCTTTAATGACGGGGCTATTACCCCTACGTGGGAGCCAGTTAATGACGAAATAGATGATTCAGGAGTTTATTACGGTGCCATCAGTAAAAATGAGATTATTTCTTTGGATACTTTGCAATTTACCTTAAAAAGTATTACCGGTGAAAGTTATAACGGCATGATCAGCGTGCAACGAATACCGAACACGAATTTGGTCAGTTTAATTTTTGCCGATAACTTGGCTAACGGTACTTACGTTTTACAAGTTTCGTCAACAGTTGATGATAAAATTTACGGCGAATTGGTGATTTATAACGGTGTGCGCAATGCAGGAATCAATTTATCACGGATTTGGATTTTCTTTATGGTAGCCGGTGGTTTGATTGTGTTAACGGCGGTAATTATGTTCTTCTTGCCGTTGTCAATGGCCAAAATTAACACCCGACGGGTCGATAAAGAAAATGCCCGCATCGCGCGCATGAAAAATCCGGAAGCCTACGCCAATAAAAGCGGTACGCTGTTCCAGCGCCTACAAACTAAACTAAAAAAATTGGCTAATCGTAAGCAAAAGGACGGGGCAGCCACCGAAGAAGCAAAACCGCAGGCAGAACCTACACCCGCGTTCAAACCCAAATTTACCGATCTATTACGGGAACGTCGTGAACAACGTGATGGAATGAACAAAGGGGGAAAAACCACCGCAACAACACCGGCCAATAATGCCACGCAAGAAGCTACTGGCAAAACAGGTTTTGCTTTCTTGCGTGACGACGATGACGATGATGAAATTGCTTCGTTGCGTGAAGTGAAGGAGGAAGTCTCCACGATTGAGACCGGTTCTTATGTGAAAGACGGGGTAACTTTTGCCAAATTAGACAGTTTGCAGGGTGAAAATGACGACCAAAACGGGCAATAATTTAACTGCTGGGGAATTATACGAACGGGCGGTAGCGTATATTTTGCGCCTGCCGAAAACCGAAAAACAGGTACGGCAATGGTACGCCAGAAAAACCACTGATCAGGCCTTAATTGACGAGCAGATTGCTCGCTTGCAAGAGTACAATTTACTTAACGATGTCGATTATGCGCAAATGTACGTGGCGGGGAAACGTGATAAAATGGGGGTTGGCATGATTAAAACCAAATTACGGCAAAACGGTGTGGCTCCCGCCATTATTACTGCGGCCGTGGCCGTTATTGACGACCAACGAGATTTAGCAGTAAACTTGGTTACTAAATACTTGCGTAATAAAGAACGGACACCGGCCGTAAAAAGCAAGTTATTCCGTTGGTTGTTGAGTAAAGGAATAGATTACGATTTAGGGGCGGAGGTCATTGATGAATATTGGTATTGATATTGTTGATTGCGAACGCTGCGGGGGTATTGTATCGAACAAAATCTTTGCTCCCAGTGAACTGGCGTATATTAACCAAAAAAATAATGCGCTGACTACCATCGCGGGGTTGTACGCCGCCAAGGAAGCCTATTGCAAAGCCAAAGGTACCGGCATCGTCAAAAGCCAGTTACCACAAATCGTGATTGCTCATGACGCCTTGGGTAAGCCGTATTACGCCAACGACCCGCAAAGTACGCTGTCGATTAGTCATACCGCACTTTCGGCCGTGGCTGTTTGCCTGATTTTTTAGGAATTTAGGACTTTTTTACGTATATATAAGCATAATGCAAAACAAAGGTTACCCCGAAGAATTTATCAAACGTGTTCGCGATGCCAGTAATATCGTAGATATTGCCAAAGGTTATTTGCCTTTGAAACAAAAGGGACAAGACTTTTGGGCTTGCTGCCCGTTCCACAGTGAAAAAACGCCCAGTTTTGCTATCAGTGCGCCAAAACAGTTTTATTACTGCTACGGGTGTCACGCCAGCGGTAATGTTTTCTCTTTGGTGATGAAGATGGAAAATCTGTCTTGGCGCGAAGCGGTAGAGCACTTGGCCAAAAAAGCCAATATCGAACTACCGCAAACCGCGGACAACAGTGATTGGTTAAAGCTGCGACAAAAAAAAGAAAAAATTTATCAGGCTTTAATGTTGGCTCGTGATTATTATTGTCGGACCTTGCAACGTCCCGCCAATCGGGCGGCGGTAGAATACTTGCACCAACGTGGCATTGATGACGAATTGATTAAATTGTTCCACATCGGTTACAGTGACAGTTGGCAAGGGGTAGTTGATGAACTGAAAAGTCATGGTATCAGTGAACAGTTGTTGCAGGAAGCAGGCATCGTGGCCAAAAACGAGCATGGTCGAATTTGGGATGCACAATTTGAACGGATAACTTTTGCTATTCACGACGTTTATGGTAACTGTATCGGTTTTACTGGGCGCACCATGAAAAAGGATGAAAATTTGGCCAAATATAAAAATACGGCTGAAACCATGGTTTTTAACAAAAGCAATATCGTATATGGCGTAGACGTGATGAAGGAAAAAACTCGCGGGCAGGGCATGGCGGGTTTGATTGTGGTTGAAGGTAACGTTGATGAAATTGCCATGGTAAAAAACGGCTTCCCCAATACAGTAGCGTGCATGGGAACCGCCTTAACTAAGTTCCACGCGGGAATCATAGCACGGTTTAGCCGCGTAGTGTACCTGTGTCTAGATGGTGATAATGCGGGGCAGCACGCCACTTTGAAGTCGATTGATGTTTTACAGAACGCGGGGTTAGCCGTAAAAGTGGTAGTTTTACCTGATGGTCAGGACCCTGATGAATTTTTGCAAACTCACGGGGCTGCGGCCATGCAAAAAATGTTGGCCAACAGTATGGGGGGGATGGAATTTAAGTTGGACTACTTAAAAAAACATAGCGATTTGACCAATCGGGTCGGTAAGGCCGAGTACCTTAATCAAGCGGTGGCTTTATTGGCAGAAATCCCTACTATTGCCGAGCGTGAGTTGTACCTATCCGATGTTGCCGAAGCGGTCGGGGTAACGGTGGAAGCCATACGCAATACTTTGCTTTCACAATTAAGTAAAAAGGAAACACCGATAAAAAAGAAAGATGACACTATATATAGTGGTAATTATGGTAATAACAACCACAATATACAAAAGCGAAAAGTTCCGCCTAAGGTATTGGCCGCCGAGGCGGTAATTACCAAGGCCGTCTTGCATGATCGTGAATATGCCCGCGATTTTCCGCGGGAAGAGTTGCCAACCTTGCACAATGTGGTTTACCAAAAAATTGTTGCCGAGGGCTTGAAACTGAAAGACATATATGATATTTTAGATGAAAAAGAGTTAGCCATGATTGACCCGCCATTACTTGATGAGCGTACTGAACAATCGGCACAGGATGAAATAGCGGAATGGCAAGATTGTTTTAATCTCTTGCGGAAGAGTAAGTTGGAACAACAGCGGGACGCGGCTACCGATATTGCGACCAAAGCAAAGATCATTAAACAAATTAAAGCATTAGAAAAAGCGATGCAACAGCAAAAAGTGGAGGACATGTAACCATGAAAGATAAGGAAAAACTGGGAAAGAGTAAGGCGAAAGATAAAACTGCTAAAACGCCAACCAAAGTGACAACAGTAAACGCAACCGCCAAAACAATGACGAAGACCGCCAAAGTGACAACGAAGGCTACCTTAAAAGCGGTGAAATTAAACAAGACTGCGGTTGTGCCTGCGGTACAAAAAACGTCCGTAGCTAAAGCAGCGGCCAAACCGGTAAGGGTGGCGAAATCTGTGGGTACCACGAAAACTACGACAAAAAAGACCTTAAATACTGCATCTAGTGCTAAAAAAGTCACGAAAACCACTAAAAATACCACGGCCAAGGCGAAAAAAGCGACCAAAATCTTAAAATCGACGAACGGTGCTAAATCTATTGCCACTGATACCGTTAAAGCCAAAGCTGTTGTGAAATTGGTTAAGAATGTCAAACCAAGTAAATCCGAGGCTAAGGCTGACCTTTCCGGAAAAACTACACCATCATCGGTGGTGTCGACCGGTGAAATGCGTCCGGAAATAGCCGAATTGATTAACCGTCTATTGGAAATTGATAAAGGGCGTGAGATTAAAGAAGACAAATTGACCATGATGTTGATTGAACGCGATGCTACCGCCACTGATGTGGAAAAAGCCAAAAATATTTTAACAAATGCGGGGATAACGATTAAAAAAACGACCGAAGATGATAAAATGAACTTGGACGCGATTGAAAAAATTATGTCCGAAGCGTCAGTTGATGACCCGATTAAAATTTATTTGCGCGATATTGGGCGTTATAAATTGTTGACGGCTGAAGAAGAAGTTGAAATCGCTAAACGCATGGCGGACGGCGATTTGGAGGCTAAAGAAAAACTTAACCAAAGCAACTTGCGCTTGGTGGTGCATATCGCTAAAAGATACGTTGACCGTACACCCTTAAAATTACTTGATTTGATCCAAGAAGGCAACCTGGGCTTAATGAAGGCGGTAGATAAGTTCGATTATCGCAAAGGCTTCCGTTTTTCGACTTATGCCACTTGGTGGATTCGCCAATCGATTACGCGGGCCATGGCTGACCAAAGCCGTATTGTGCGCTTGCCCGTGCATATGGTAGAGACTATCAACCGTTTGGCTAAGACTACTAAAATGTTACAACAAGAATTTGGACGCGAACCAACTACTGCGGAATTGGCCGAACGTATGGAAGTTGCCGAAGAAAAGATTGAAGAAATTCGCCGGATCAGCCAAGATACCACCAGTATTGATGCGCCGTTGGGAGACGAAGGGGATGGTACGATTATGGATACACTTTCCGACCCGTCGATTATTCAACCCGAGGACAATACTTTTAAGGAAGGCCTGAAATCGCAACTGATGTTAATTATTGCGTCCTTAACGCCGCGTGAACAAAAGGTGATTCGTTTACGGTATGGTTTGGATGATGGGCGACCCCGTACTTTGGAGGAAGTAGGGCGTATCTTTGAGGTCACTCGTGAACGTATTCGCCAAATTGAAGCCAAAGCCTTGCGTAAACTGCGCAACCCGAACCGTACCCGTCGCCTGAAGGATTTTGTAGAAGCCTAATTTTAACATTGCTTAAATTGTCGACGCGTGGTATGATAAAAGTATGAATGCGAGTATTACAAAGTTGTTAACTGCCCAAAAAATTGATCACGAGCGTTTGGTCTTGTTACAGGCTTTGACGAAGGGTAGCGTCAAGGTAGAATTAGACAAAGCCAATCAAACCATTGTTGACTCCAAGAAAAATTTGTTACAGTTGGAAGCCGATGCTAAAAATTTGAAAGATAATTACGAAAAAGTGAGTAAAATTATTACCGAAACTTTGGCTTTAGTGAAACAGGCTAATCAAGCCCAAAGCCAAGATATGGGCGAATACGGCGATTATTTGTCGAAACTATCAATTTTGGAAAGTCAGTTGGCGGATATCGAACGTAAAATTATGGAAAAATCGTCCGCCTTTAAGAACGCTACCGTTTCCGTGGTGAAGGCCAGTGATTTTGTAAAGAAGAATTTACCAACTTATGAACAACAAAAACAGCAAACTGACGTCCAAGTAAAGGCTTTGGAAAAACAGTTTGCGGAAGCGACTAACGAAGTCGATGAAAAATTGTTGGCTAAATACAAAGCCGCACGTAAAAGTAAGGTTGGGGATGTTAAAGACGTGTTGGTACCATTAACGGCTGATAGGCGTTGCCAAGGGTGCTATATGGATGTGCCGGCGGCCATTACTAGTAAAATCAGTGCCGATGGTTGGGCGCTTTGCGAAGAATGTGGAAGGATTATTTATAAAGCATGAAAACTTTGGCACGGTTTGCCGATTTTTATCAAAAAATTAACGCCACCAGTTCGCGTTTAGCCAAAGAAGCCATTTTGGCAGAATACCGTGCTGATGATGCACTGCAAGAAGTGTTAAAATTTTTGTTCAATCCTTTTATCGTAACGGGCATCAGTGCCAAAAAATTGACCAAAGCGGTAACCATTGCGGGGCAGCCTTGTGGCAGCCTGCACGAACTCTTAACGTATTTTCAAGCTCATAACACGGGGCGCGACGAAGATATCGCAGTGTTGAGACAATTTACCGCAGACTTACCGGCGGAACAGCAAAACTTGGTTTACGGTTTAATTAAAAAAGATTTAACGCTGGGGGCCAACGAAAAAACGTTGAATAAAGTGTTTGGAGCGGGATTTATTCCCGCCTTTAACGTTATGTTAGCGGAGAAGTACGGCGAGAATCAAGACTATGTAGCGGGAAAAAAGTTTATTATTACCGAAAAATTTGATGGGGTACGCTGTATGTTGATTTTTAATGATGCGGGGGGACCGACTTTCTTCTCACGGGCGGGTAAGTCTTTTGATGATCTGATTGAATTGAGTGAAGAAGTACAAAAATTGGATCACCAGTTGGTTTACGACGGGGAGTTGTTGCTGGGTACTGACCAAAAAATTGACAGTGCCGACCTTTACCGCATGACCGTTAAGGTAACCGCCAAGGACGGTGAAAAGCGGGGGTTAATTTATAATGTCTTTGATGCGTTACCGAAAAGTGATTTATTGGCTGGTTATTCGGCGATTCCGTGCCAACGCCGTAAAGCAATGGTCAGTAAGCAGTTGAAAAAATTGACTTTGCCACACGTGAAAAACGTACCGATACTTTACTCGGGAACAGACGTGAAACAAATTGATACTATTTGTGATGAATACACCAATATGGGGCGCGAAGGGGTCATGGTTAACCTTGCCGACGCTCCTTATGAATGTAAACGTACTAAAAATTTGTTGAAGGTAAAACGTTTTAATGCCGCCGATGTGCGGGTTTTAGACTGGGAAGAGGGCGCGGGTGCCAACCAAGGTAAATTAGGTGCCGTGACCGTTGAATTTATTGCCCCTGACGGAAAACATTACCAATGTAAAGTTGGCAGTGGTTTCGCTAAAGAAGAACGAGAGTACTTTTTTGCCAATCCCTCGGCGATTGTGGGACACATTATTGAAATTGGTTACTTTGAATTATCAAAGAACCAAAATGATGACGGGTATTCTTTGCGTTTTCCGACTTTCAAATGTTTGCGCGACGATAAAGACGAAATTTCTATGCATTAAAATTGCATAAATTTGTTTGTCACGGTTAAATTTAATGGTATAATTATTATTATGTTATATCCGAAAATTGAAGATTGTATTGCCAAAGCTGGTAACAGTAAATATGTTTTAGTGGCGATGGTGGCTAAACGTGCCAAGGACTTAATCACGCGTAACGCGGGACAATTTACCGCCGGTAAGGAAAAACAAATTTCTTACGCTATGCGGGAAGTCATGGACGGGCGCATGGTACCCGTTTATGGCGCTAATCAAGTGGTTAATGCTAAATAATCTATGGCTAAATATGCCCAAGTTGTCATTGACGCTGTTTTGAATAATAACCAAGTTTGGGACTATGTGATTCCGTCGCAATGGTCCGTCAGTGCTGGGTCCTGTGTAACCGTGCCGTTCGGCAAACGGCAGATTGACGGTTATGTTTTGACGGTTAGTGACCAAACAACCGTGCCCGAAAACTTGTTGAAACCACTTACGGGACTTAAAGACAACGTGATGATTAAACCCGAACTGCTGGCCTTGTTGCCACAAATTTGTGCTCATTTCAAATTGCGGTATCTTGATGTTCTTAAATTATTTATTCCCAGCGCGGTACGTACGGGGAAGCCCAAGCGCAATGGGGAACGGCGGGTTCCGGCTTATCAGCATAAACAAGACCAACCAGTAATTTTGAATCACGAACAACAACACGCTGTGGCTACGGTTTTGGCAGGTGGGGATGAGGTTTTTTTGCTGAAAGGGGTAACGGGCAGTGGTAAGACCGAAGTGTACATGCACATTATTGAACGCGTGTTAGCCGTGGGTAAAACCGCCTTGGTATTGGTACCAGAAATCGGTTTGACGCCCCAAGTCTTGGCCAATTTTAAGGCGCGTTTTGGTGACATTGTGGCGATGTTACACAGTAAACTGTATGGCGGTGAAAAATTCGATGAATGGCTGCGGGTTAGTCAGGGAACGGCGCGCATTGTGATTGGTGCCAGATCCGCGGTTTTCGCACCGTTAGAAAATATCGGCGTGATTATTATTGACGAAGAACATGACGGCAGTTATCAAAGCGACAGCAATCCACGCTACCAAACGCACGACGTGGCGATTATGCGTGCTAAATGGCACCATTGTCCCGTGGTTCTGGGGTCTGCAACGCCGTCAATCGAAAGTTTTTACCGTGCCGAACAAGGGCAGTACCGCTTATTAGAATTGACCAAACGCGCCAACAACGTACCATTACCGAAAATCAATATTGTTGATATGGCACACGAGATTCGGTCGGGTAACGGTGGTATCTTTGGCCGTGACGTGCTGGCCGCCTTATTGGCGACCTTGAAGGCGGGGAACTCGGCCATGATCTTTTTGAACCGACGGGGTTATTCTCAAAGCGTTCGGTGTTTGCAATGCGGGTGGACGGCGAAGTGTGAAAATTGCGATGTTTCAATGGTCTATCACCGTGATGACGAACAGTTAAAGTGTCATTACTGCGCGGCACGCTTACCATTTCCGCCACGTTGTCCGCAATGTGGCAGCACTTATATTAAACACGGAGCAATGGGCACCCAAAAGATTTGTGCCGAATTAGAAAAATTATTGTCGCAAGCCGGACTGCTGAATGTGCCAGTCTTGCGGATGGATACGGATAATACGCAGACCAAGGGGGCGTTAGTTAAAATTTTGGACGAATTTGCCAATGCGTCGCCCGCGGTGTTGGTTGGTACGCAAATGATTGCCAAAGGGCACCATTTTCCGCGCGTTGATTTTGTTTGTGTAGTTAATGCAGACGGTGGCTTTGTGTCCGATTATCGTGCCAGCGAACGAACTTTCGCTTTATTAACCCAAGTAGCGGGGCGGGCCGGACGCGAAATTGGTACTACGGGAAAAGTTTATATTCAAACCTACATGCCGAACCATTATGTTTATAAATTTGTGCAAGATTACGACTATTTAGGTTTCTATCGACGGGAGATTGCCGCCCGACAGGCCACCAAGTACCCGCCATTTGCCACTATTGTGCGTGTTTTGGTGTCGGGCACCGTTGATACCAAAATTATTGAAGTTATCAAGGGCATGATGCAACCATTACGTGATTATGATGCCAAACACCAAGCGTTTATCTATTTGGGAGCCATGAAGTGTCCGTACGGGCGCTTGCAAAATAAATTTCGCTACCAAATTTTGGCACGTTTGCGTCAGGAAACAGCGGTAACCACAATTGATTATCTGGACCAAATAGTGCACAACGCGCAAGAACAACCATTGGCCCGCAGCGTAAAAATCTTTTTTGAAATAAACCCGTCCAGTCTGTCGTAAGTATAGACTATGGTACCGGTAGTGGTGGATCGTTCTCAACGGCAACGTAATGCACAACGTAAAATTAAGCGCCCCAAGAAAGTCCGTGGGGTGAACGTACAGAAAATTGCGGTTACCATGCGTAAAATAACCCCAAGATATTGTGATATTGGCTTATTGTTGGCGGTGCTGGGGTTGACGATTTTTGGCATTCTGATGATTTATTCCGCGTCGCATTATAATGCAACCATTTATTATGATGACCCATTTTATTACACCGTTAAACAATTAATTGGTTTAATTATGGGGGTAGTCGGGTTGGTTATTATGTACTTTCTTGATTATCATAATTGGCAAAAATTTGCTTATTTGATTTTTGGGTTAGCAGTCTTGTTGTTGGCGGCGGTTTTTATCCCCGGTATTGGTATCAGCAAACTGGGTGCTACCCGCTGGGTAGGTGTAGGGGGCTTCTCTTTACAACCTAGCGAAATTGCCAAGTTTGCTTTGGTGATTTTTGCCGCCAAAATTTTTGCCTTGCGCCCGAAAGTGACCGGCGAGAAAACAACCATTACTCGTTTAGTGGCCCCGCGTTGGTGGCAAACGTTAGCAGTTCTGGCCGCGGGCGGGGTGCTTTGTCTGTTGATTATTCTGGAACCCAATATGTCCATTACCATGACCGTGGGGATTATCATGTTGGTGCTGTTGTTTTTGTGTGGGGTGCGCCTGAAGACCTTGGGGTTAATTTTGTTACCGGCTTTAGCGGCGGTCGGGGTGATGCTGGTGGCCGAACCATACCGCTTAAAACGGCTCTCGGCGTTTGTTGACCCGTGGGCCAATCCTAAAGGCGAAGGTTTCCAGTTGATACAAAGTCTTTACGGCATTTCTAATGGTGGCTTCTTGGGTGTGGGCTACGGTAACAGTATGCAAAAAAATATGTTCTTACCATTTGCTGAAAGCGACTTTATCTTCGCTATTATTGCCGAAGAGTTCGGGTTAGTGGGCTGTTTGGCTCTATTCGCGGTATTTGGTTTGATTATTTATAAAATTATCCGAATCGGTTGCCAATGCCGTGATTATTTTGGTCGGTATTTGTGTTTTGGGGTTGGTACCGTTATTCTTGTGCAGTCGGCATTAAATTTTGCCGTGTCAACGGGGTGTATTCCGCCTACGGGGTTACCGTTGCCGTTTATTTCCTTTGGTGGCACCAGCCTGTTGGTGTTTATGATGGCCATCGGCATGGTATTAAATGTGGACAAACAAAATAAAAAAATGCTATCATAAAAGTATGCCTACACAAATTACGCATCTGGCCATCGCTAAACGTTATTTGGCACAACATCCGCACCAGATCAAGGACACGCAGCGTTTCCTTGATGGCAATGTGATGCCTGATTTAGTACCCGAAAAGGCGGCAGCGCATTGCGGAGTACGTACGGAGTTTAAGGACTTGGTGAAACGCAATCGGGAAAAGGTTAATCCCGAATTGTATCGTGCTACTCATGATATGAATGACGACTTTCACAAAGGTTGGTATTTGCATTTGTTGACCGACGACCAATTTTATAATGTTTTTTTACGGGAATATTGTGCGGGCGTCAGTATCGATCAATCATCGATTGATATATTTGAAACCACACAACGCGATAAGGCCTATTTAATTGCTAAATACGGGGTTAGTTATAATGACGTCACTGATGCTCAAGCATTGATTGACATCAATGTCGCGTACGAAAAAGATCATCACCAACGTTACGGCTACGATTACCAATTTACCATGCCATACACTTTGGCAGAATTGGACGCCTTTATCGAGCGAATAGCGCAGGCAACCATTTAATTTTGCAATTTATCAATAAATAAAATGCCGTCCATGTGGTCCATCTCGTGACCGCAACAAACGGCGTCGCGACCGCGAAAGGTTTGGGTATGTGGTTGGCCGTTACGGTCTTGAAATTCTACCGTAACCAAGTGTGGACGACGTACGCGACCGCTGATTCCCGGACAAGACAGGCAACCTTCGCCCGCTACGCGCAGGTTTTTGGCCGCTTTGATAATGGGGTTAATGATTTCCACAATGCCAAATTCGTCGGTTAATAAGACCGCCATGCGATAAAGTACGCCAACCTGCACCGCAGCAATGCCCACACCATTAGCGCGGAGCATGGTTTCTTGCATATCGTCTAATAGTTCGTGCACGCGTGGTGAAAAATCATCAACTGGTTTGCTGTGCTTGCGGAGCAGTGGGTTACCTTCTTTGATAATTGTTAATCTTGCCATATAAAACATTATAACACCAGATATGGTGGTGTGCAATTAAAATATTGGTATATATAGTGGTAATTATGATAATAACAAATACTAGATATAGCCTTTGCCGACAAACGTTATTTTGTGTTATCATATAATTATGAAAATTGCTTTTATGGGGTCACCACAGTTTGCCGCCAGTGTTTTGGCGGGTATTTTACCGTACCACGAAGTAGTTTGCGTGGTTACGCAACCGGACGCAGCAGTGGGACGTGGACAACAGGTACAGTTTAACCCCGTTAAACGCTTGGCAATGGAATATGCTATCCCGGTGTTGCAACCTACAAAAATTAGTTTAGATTTGGCACCATTATTAGCGTTTAAGCCCGACATTATTGTCACCTGTGCTTTTGGACAAATTTTGCGGCAAAATGTATTGGACGCCGCGCCGTACGGTGTGATAAATGTACATGGCAGTTTATTACCACATTACCGTGGGGCGGCGCCAATTCAGTGGGCGGTGATTAACGGGGAAAAAGAAACGGGTATTACGATTGCGCAAACCGAGTTAGGGTTGGATTGTGGGGCAATTATTAACCAAATCAGCACGCCAATCGCTTCTGACGAAACCGCGGGCGATTTGTTCACTCGGTTACCTAGCCTTGCTGTGAGTGCCTTATTACAAGCGTTGTCGGCGATTGCGGATGGTACGGCAACCTTTACGCCCCAAGACCACACCCAAGCTACTAATGCACCAATGTTAAATAAAGCTATGGCAAAAATTGATTGGCAACAAGACGCGGTAAAAATCGCTAACTTGGTTCGTGGGCTTAATCCGTGGCCAGTGGCGTATTTTACTTTGGATGGTGTCCCCGTGAAAGTTTATGCGGCGACAGTGGTTGACGGCAAGGTTACCGCGGGAACGATAGTGCAATGCGACCCGAAACACGGACTGATTATTGGCTGTGGGCAGGGTTGTTTACGAATTGACCAATTGCAATTAGCGGGGAAAAAAATTACCACCGGGGCGGCGTTTTGCAATGGTCGCGACTTGTCCAATGCGAAAATTGATTAGTAGTAATAATATTATGGGAAAAGTAATTTTAGTTTGTGGAAAAATTGGCTGCGGTAAATCGTATTACGCTAACTATCTTAAACAAAAAGAAAGGGCAATTATTTTGTCTTGCGACGAAGTTACCAACATCTTATTCGATAATAATTTAGGTAGTAAGCACGATGCAATGTCGCAAAAAATCCAGCAATATTTACTTGAAAAGTCGGTGGAGTTGGTGAAAGTAGGCTGTAACGTTATTTTAGATTGGGGATTTTGGACGGTAAAGGGACGACAAGATGTGCGGAAATTTTATCGGTCACAAAACATTGCTTGTGAATGGCATTATATTGATGTTGATGAACAAACTTGGCAGAGAAATATTAAAGAACGTAACCGACAAGTTTTGGCAGGTAAGGGCGGTTCGGCGTTTTATATTGACGCTGGATTGCTGGAAAAGATGTTGTCCCAATGGGAAGTACCTAATCACGAAGAAATCAATGTTTGGTACACGCTTAAACGTTAAGTCTTGTGAAAGATATGGACACAAATAACACGTAGTATTCAGCGACTACGGTGGGCGGTGATAATGGTGTAACTGGTCGCGTTGACTGTAATCATAATATTACCGATTGCGCAGTACCAATTTTTGCCTTGGCGTGAAATTTGGCATTGCGGGGTCGCTATTCGGGTGCGACAAAATTCGACTACTTGGTCGGTGTTTAGGTTAAGGTTTCTTTTGATTCTCGCAACGCCCATTGGTGTAGTGTGCAGGCGATTAAGGTTAGTAAGCAAAATTTCGCAGTTCATATTTCCAGCCACGACGTTTTTAGGTCTTGGTAAATTCGACATTTTTGGGCTGTGAATTTTAACACGCAATAATCGGGGTCGGTTTTTCCTTGGTGGTAAAATATTGTATCGCCAGTTCGCCAAAGAGCGTCTTTGCTGCTTTGGTCGGTCAATACTTGCATAGTGCCGATCAGCATCACGCCCGTGTAGCGGAACAGCCCACGTCTAAAAAAGTAGATGCACGCTTTCTTGTTCGCTTGGTAGTGTGCAACCCGCAAGGAAGACGTATTGGTCGAAAAATAAAAATCATGACCCTTAATTTTTCGCGGAGCAAGCATGGCCTTGACGTTGGGAAAGCCATTTTCGTCGACGGAAGCAATTAACGCCGTTTTCCGCTTTTTGATAAAGTTAAAAATTTGTTCTTTATTCATTTTTCAAAATTCCTTTTTGGGGGTTACGGAAAAAATGTTGCCATAATAGGAATAAGGCAATCGCCAAGTATGATACGGCAACCGTGATGACAGTTGGTATGGTGAATACGGCCGGAGCAATAAAACAAAAGGCAACACTGCACCAATCGACCAGAATATGAACGATAATCACCAACCAAAGGTTGTTGGATTTTTTATAAATTACGCCAAAGATAATACCTAATGAGATTGTCCAAACAATACGGCAGGCGATAGTTAGTGCGTTTTGTCCCAGCATTCCAAAAATGTGACCCAAACCAAATAACAATGACGAAATTATAATGGCAATCAGTGTCGAGTGTTTAGTTTTATGAGCGATTCTTTCAATGATGTTTAATAACAAGGCACGCACGTATAATTCTTCAATTATGCCTACACCTAGATAATAAATTACGCCCTCAATGATGACTTTTTCTACGGACGGAGTGTAGTTGTAATAACCAATTAACCCTAGTGAAAAAGCCAGTGCCGAAATTACCAGCAAAACCAGTATAGGTAACCAAAACTTGCGCCAACCACTTTGGCAATTGGTTAGCCCCATTGACCGGAAAAGTTGTGGACATAAAAACTTGATAGCAATTAAACCGACCGCAATTACCAGCCATTGGTTAATCATAATGGTAAAGATGACTGGGGTTATGTCAGAAACAGTAAAATTAACGAATAAAGCAGCAGGAAAAGCCGTAATGTCCATTACGGTCATACACACGCAAATGATACTGGCAAAAATTACTTCTTTGATCGGTAGCGGTGGTTTGGCCGTTGTTGCTTGTGGGGCGGTATCCATTACTAAATAATTTAGCTTGCCTGCCGCTACGTGACAAGCATTTTTTGAAAATAGCACTAATTGCTTGGCGAATTGGTATATTTATTGGTACAATAGGCACAAGATGCAGTATTTATATGATTTGGACTTGGCGGAATTACAGGCGGCACTGACCGCACACAGTGTCCCGAAATTTCACGCGGGACAAATCTTTACCGCGCTGCACCAAGGCGTGGCAGTCGACGATATTACCAATATCAGTAAAGATTTGCGGGCGTGGTTAAGACAAAATTACCGTTGCGGATTACCGACGATTGTGACCGAAAAACGGTCGGTCGACGGCACGAAAAAGTACCTTTTGTCGTACCAAGATGGTGAACGGACGGACTTAATTGAGTGCGTTCTCTTGACCCAAGATTACGGTAATACGGTTTGTGTGTCGACGCAGGTCGGTTGCCGTATGGGCTGTCAATTCTGTGCTAGTGGTAAAAACGGGTTAGTGCGTAACTTGACGGCGGGCGAAATTTTGGCGGAAGTAATTTTAGTGAACAAACTTAACACTACCGATAAAGGGCGTGGGGTAACCAACATCGTGTTAATGGGGTCAGGGGAACCATTAGATAATTTTGACAACGTGATGCAATTTCTTGCGTTAGTAACTAGTCCCGATGGAATCAATATCAGTGCTCGTAATATCAGTTTATCGACTTCAGGGTTGGTGCCACAAATCAAAAAGTTTGCGGATTTGGGTAACCAAGTTAATCTTTGTATTTCTTTGCACGCCCCGAACGACGCTTTGCGTCGGCAAATTATGCCAGTCGCCAAACGTTATACGGTAGCGGAAATTATTGACGCTGCGAAGTACTTTTTCCAAAAAACGCACCGACGCGTAATTTTTGAATATTCGTTAATGTTAAAGGACGGGGTGCCATTTAATTGTAATGTGTCCCAAGCTCGCGAATTAGCGGATTTGGTCCGCGGGTTCCCCGCCCATATCAATTTGATTAATCTAAACCCGTTGCGTTTTACGGCGGGGGCAACTTTGACCCCACCTAGCCGCCCCGTAGCCAAAGCCTTTATGGACGCGGTAATCAAGAGCGGGGTGTCTTGCACGATGCGCAAAAACAAAGGTGACGATATTGATGGCGCGTGCGGACAGTTACGCTTGCAACATTTGTCGACTTTACCAAGTCAAAGTTAAGTCCATAATCATCATCGCCACAAAGCCAATTACAAAGCCGATATTACTCCAACTGCGGTTTTTGGGGTCAATGTCGGGAATTAACTCACCAATAACCACAATTATCATGGCGCCGGCGGCAAAGGTTAATAAGAACGGCAAAGCACTGCGCACCGCCATGGTGATGAAAAAGCCAATGATGGCGGCTATCGGTTCGACAAGGCCACTGGCTTGTCCCAAAAAGAACGCCTTACCTTTGCGCATGCCGTCACGGTAGAGCGGTACCGAAACGGCTAACCCATCTGGGAAATTTTGAATACCGATACCTACCGTGATCATGATGGCACTTAACAGGTTACTACCGGCCAGCCCCATGGCAAAACTGCTAAAACCGACACCGATGGCTAGACCTTCAGGAATGTTGTGCATAGTTACCGTGGTAAAGAGTAAAATGCTGCGTTTTTTGGCGTTGGCGTGGGGTAGTTTATGATCTAAAATAATGGAAGTTAAGGTAATAAATAGGCCACCGGCCAAAAAACCAAGACTGGGCAGTAACCAACTTATGCCGGGCCATAATTCACCGGCTAGGTCAATCGCGGGTAAAGTTAACGACCACAACGCCGCCGCCACCATAATTCCGGCACTGACCCCCAACATAATATCCAGAGCACGCTTATTAAGTTCTTTATCCTTGAAACAGAAAACTACTGCAGCACCTAGTGTGGTGGCTAGCCAAGCGAAAAACGCCGCCAAGAGCAGGAGAACAACAGGTGGAATTTGCGCCAAATTGTCCATTATCTTTATCTTATGTTGGAAAATTAGTTTCTGTTTATTGTGCAGTGTGCTATAATCCTTGATAGGGGGTGTAATGCAGATCTCTATTTCTGTTGAACCATATCTGGGGTTAGACATATCAATATTAACACAATATCTTGATAAAATTGTGCGGCTTAAAGAAAGTCAGGTGCCTGATTTAAGCGTACACTTCGACTATTTCCGGACGAACGAAGCCGTCTTGCAATTATTGAAAAGTTATGCCGATAAAATTGATATTTATGTCCATTTGATGGAACCTATGGCGTTAGGAGAGCAGCATTTTAAGGTGGTGTCAATGGATATTGCGCAAAAACCAGCGTTTGGGGATGAGCGGCAAGGCGTAGTCTTGGATTTAGGCTGTGACGTAACGGGTTACAAAGCCACGATTAAGTCTACTAAATACATTACTATCATGACGGTTAAATGTGGCAAGTCAGGGCAAAACTTTAATGAATCGGCGTTGGTTTTGGTGCCACAAATTCGAGCCCTGAACCCGCAGGCGGTAATTACGGTGGATGGTGGGGTTAATGAAACCAACATTTCCTTATTAAAAAAGGCGGGAGTTGACATAGTAGTGGTCGGTAATTACGCGCGTAAAGCCTACGAAACGGGGACTTTGGCAATATCAATAAATAGGTTGTTGCGTGATTAAATAGGTTGTGTTATAATCGGTTTTATGAGCAGAGTATGTGATTTATGCGGAAAAGACAAATTAGCGGGTAATACTGTTTCGCACAGTAATCGTCGCGCACCGAAAAAGAGTGTGCCTAACCTGCAAAAAGAAACCATTGTTTGTGACGATGGTGCCAAAGTAACCTTGAAGGTTTGTACCAAGTGCAAAAAAACATTGAATAAAATTGGGTGATCAGGCATGGCGCTTAATACCTCTAATTTATACGGTAATATAGCGATTTCACGTAAAGCAATCCGCTTTGTAGCGGGGATTGCTGCTTTAGAGTGCTATGGCGTATGGGGAGTTGGCGATAAACGCGTGGTGCGTAATCCTGCCAGTGAATTCCGCATAAAAAACGGTGTTCGGGTGTGGGTTAGTAAAAACAAAGTGGGTATTTATATTGATCTGCTTTTGTGTTTTGGCGTACCGATTGACGCGATTATTACTTCGGTGCGTAATGCTATTAAGTACAAAGTAGAAAATTTCAGCGGAATGGAAGTTCTTTTTGTGGACATCCGCGTAATGGGTATTCGTAAATAAAAGGAAAATTGAAATGAGCAATACTAAAACAACAGCAAAAACAACTAAAAATACCAGTGCCAAAACAACCACGGTTAAAGAAAACCCTGTGGTGGCCAAAAAGGTAACGGCTATTACCACCTTAAACGGTGGCACTTTGAAAAAAATGTTTATTGGCGCGTACAATTTGTTGGATAAAAACAAAAATTTTATTAACAGTTTGAATGTTTTCCCGGTACCAGATGGTGATACCGGTTTGAACATGAGTTTAACTTTGCGTTCGGCGATTACCGAAGTGGAAAATATTAACACAAACAATATGGTGGAATTAACCGAAGGTATTGCTCGCGGGGCTTTGAAGGGTGCCCGTGGTAACAGTGGTGTTATTACCAGTCAGATTTTGAAAGGTATGATGTCGGTTTTTAGCAAAGGTAATAATGATAACAAAATTACTACCAAAATTTTTGCCCAAGCGATGACTGAAGGTGCCAAAACTGCGTATTCGGCGGTAACTTTACCCAAAGAAGGTACCATTTTAACGGTCATTCGGGTGATGGCGGAAGAAGCCGAAAAAATTGCGCGCAACACCGCAGATTTTATTGTTTTTATGCAAAAAGTTATTGATGCGGGTGAACTGATTTTGTCCAAAACTCCCGAGATGTTGCCCGTGTTGAAAAAAGCCGGTGTGGTTGATGCGGGTGGTCGCGGGGTTATCACCATTTTTATGGGTTGCTTGGCGACTTTGCAGGGCAATTTAGAGTTAATGGAATTAAAAAATGACAAGGATATGACCGTTTTCCGTGATACGGCGGATGAAGTTGCCGAAATTGATGATATCAGTGAAATCGAATTTGCTTATTGCACCGAATTTTTTGTGGTTAACATGAAAAAAACTACCACCACCGCCAGTATTGATAAGTTCCGCACCCGTTTAATGGCGTTGGGTGACAGCGTAATCTGTGTCGGTGACTTGAACATGATTAAAGTGCATGTACATACGAACACCCCGAACTTGGCGTTGGGGGCGGCGTTGGAGTTGGGTGAAATTACCAAAATTAAGATTGAAAACATGTTGGAACAAAATCGTGAACTGCGTAACAGCCGTAATATTCCCGATAAGGAACAAGGTATGGTAATGGTGGCTACGGGTGAAGGTATTCGCGCTTTATTACGCGATTTGGGTGTCGATTTTGTCATCAAGGGTGGTCAAACCAGTAACCCCAGTGCGGAAGAAATTGCTACGGCGTGTGATCGAGTGCATGCGAAAAACATTTTTGTTTTCCCGAATAACAAAAACATTGTCTTGGCGGCAATGAATGCCCAATCTCTAACCAAGAAAAACATCGTGATTATTCCCACCAGCAGTGTTTGTGAAGGTATTTCCGCGGCGATTGCATTCTCGCCCGATTGTACGATTGAAGAAAATACGCAAACGTTTTTAACGACGATTAAAGCCGTGGTTTCGGCGTCCGTGACTTACGCGGTGCGTGATACAAAAATGGATAACTTGGACATTAAGAAAGGTGACATTATCGGTTTGGACGAAAAAGCAATTATCGCCAAGGGTAAAAATCCCGCCGAAGTTGCAGTTAAATTATGCGATAAATTGGTCAATGAAACTACGGGTTCAATCACTTTGTATTATGGTGAAGACGTTAAAGAGAACGAGGCCGAAGCCGTTGGCGAAAGAATTCAAAACAAGTATCCAGCAACGGACGTAACGGTGGTTAACGGCGGCCAAAATATCTACTACTACTTGATCGCTATTGAATAAGCCAATTTTTGACAAATTTTATCAAACTTTGCTTCATAGAGTTGGCTATGAAGCAATTTTTAACGCAACTAAAAATTGGCGACCAGACTGTCGCCGTCAGTGGTCTTTATCACAACAGTAAACAGGTACGTTCACAAGGTCTATTTTTTGCTTTGTCGGGTGCTACTTATGTTGAAGAGGCGGTAGCCAACGGGGCTACGGTCGTAGTTACCGAAGTTGGTATTTTCGTGCCGGCCTCGGTGACGCACGTGGTAGTTGACGATGTCCGCGCCACGATGGCTTTGGTTAGTAAACAGTTTTACGGTAATGTGGTTGACCAAATGCGCATTACGGCTGTGGTCGGTACGAACGGTAAGACAACCACATCATACATTATGCGCCACATTTTAGAAATGGCAACGGGCAAAAACGTCGGGCTAATTGGTACTACGGGAATTTATGGTGCGGGTCGCGAATGGGACGGCGTTAATACTTTAACCACGCCTGATCCCATCGAATTACACCAAGCCTTGGCGGCCATGTACCACAATGGCGTGCGTGATGTAGTGATGGAAGTTTCCGCCCACGCGATTTATTACCGCAAGGTCGCGGGTATCAATTTTGCGGGAGTGATTTTTACCAATATTACCCAAGACCATTTAGATTTTTTTCAAACATTCGAGCATTACAAAAATACTAAAATTTTGTTTTTTCGTGAACTTACTGCGGGCATAGTAGTCATTAACGCTGATGACCAGTATGGTTTAGCGGTCGCCGATGCGGTACGAGGCAAGCCGTTAGTTAAGGCCATTTCTTATTCTTTACAACAAGACACTATCGTCGGTACGGAACAATGGGCGTTCGTTGATCAAGTTAAATTGTCGGTTACGGGCAGTGATTTTCGGTTAAGCAAAGTCGGTGCTTGCCACATGGCTATGCCCGGTTTGTACAATGTTTATAATGGTGTGGCGGCGGCCTTGTTGGCTAATGCTTATGGCATAGCGTGGGATTTGGTCCAAGAAGCCTTACGCACCGTACCGTCCGTACCGGGGCGGTTTAACACTTACGATATTAAAGGCGTTACTGCTATTATTGACTACGCGCATACGCCCGATGGGTTAGAAAAATTGTTAACTAACGCCAAAGCCTTGTTGCCGTCTAAAGCTCATTTGACCGTAGTTTTCGGCTGTGGTGGTGATCGTGATCGTGGGAAGCGTCCGTTGATGGGGAAAATTGCTGCCCAAATTGCCGACCGTGTAGTGTTGACCAGCGACAACCCGCGTACCGAAGAACCAGATGCGATTATTGACGAAATTGAACGCGGTATTATTACCATGGACGTAGCCCATTTAACTGCTAGTTTGGCGGGTGAGCCGCGCAATTGTGTTCGTTTTGTTGACCGTACGCAGGCCATAAACTACGCGATTGAGCACGCCGATGCGGGCGACATCGTGGTTATCGCGGGTAAAGGACACGAAAATTATTTGGATATTAAGGGCCAAAAAATTCCGTATATGGACCGCAAAGTGTTAGATAATATTTTACGGGGGTAAGTGCCGTGGTCGTAAAAACTGATTTGTGGCTGGTATTATTGTCATTTGTTTTGGCGTTATTGTGTGGTTTTATTTTTGTACCATTGTTGCGGCGTTTGAAAGCAGGACAGTCAATTTTACGCTATGTTGAGTTACACGCCACAAAATCGGGAACACCGACTATGGGTGGGCTGATTTTTATTGTGCCAATTATTGGGGTGGCGGTTGTGTTAGTCGATTGGCAAACACCATTAAGCATCATGTTGTTGGTGGCCAGTTTAGGGTACGGCTTGGTTGGCTTCTTGGACGACTTCTTAAAAATTAAACATCACCAAAATTTGGGTTTACGCGCTTACCAAAAAATTATTGGTCAATTAGGAATTGCACTGTTGGTGGCGTGGTTTTACACCCGCAGTAACCCGACGGGCGAAATTTGGGTGCCGTTTGTCAACTGCTTTTGGCAAATTGGCGGCGTAGGTATTTTTGCGTTGACCTTATTGATTTTGGTAGCAACCACCAATGCCGTTAACTTAACCGACGGGTTGGATGGCTTGGCGGGCAGTACCAGTTTGGTTTATTTTCTATTTTTATACGCGTTGTTATTGTTAACCGATTGGGGTGACGAAGCAGTGACTTTGGGACACATCGTGGCAATCACCGTGGGCAGTTTGGCAGCGTACTTATTATTCAATACTAAAAAAGCATCAGTCTTTATGGGGGATACCGGTTCCTTGTTTTTAGGCGGCTTGGTGGCAATGGCGTCGCTGTTTGCCGGTATGGGCTTAGTAATTATTGTGTTAGGCATTATGTTTGTCTGGTCAGCATTAAGTACCATGTTGCAGGTTGCGTATTTCAAAATCACCAAAGGCAAACGTATTTTCCGGATGGCACCCTTCCATCACCACTTGGAACAGAAGGGTTGGCAAGAACCAAAGATAGTGGCGTTATACGTCACGGTAACCGCTTTAATGGGGGCAGCGTTGGTTTTGTCGTTGATGTATGCCTAAATAGACCCCCGCATATAAATGGGCTATGAAAGCAAAAATTATCGGTTATGGGGCCAGTGGTAAGGCTGCCGAAAGTTTTTTAACAGCGCACCAAATTGAAACGGTGGTGGTTGCCGACGCCGAGGAAAAGGTACCGTTAGATTACGATTTTTGTGTGCTGTCACCGGGGGTACCATTAAGTAAGGTTAATTCAGAAGATGTACCCGTGGTGGCCGAAGTTGAATTGCCCTTTTACGTTGACCATACCATCAAGCCACGGTGTTTGGTGGCAGTAACGGGGACTAATGGCAAAACAAGCATTGTTAAACAAATAACCGCCATGTGTCACGAAACGGGTAAAGATGCGGTGTTGTGTGGTAATGTCGGTGTGCCGGTATCGCGGGTGGCCGATCAACTAAACGGCAAAATCGTGGTGATGGAAGTGTCATCTTTTATGTTGGAACAAACGCAAAACTTACGGCCGAATATTGCGGTGTTAACCAACATTACCAGTGATCATTTAGATCGTCACCAAACCATGGCGGAATACATGCGTTGCAAGCAACAAATTACTGCCTACCAAAAGCGGGGTGATATTTTGATTTGTAATTGGGATGACCCTAACGCGCGGACGGTAGGGCAAGCGGTGGCCAAAAGCAAAGTAACCAAAGTTATTTGGTACAGCACACAAGAAGCCGTAAAGGGCTACTATGTTCGCCAAGGACAAGTGTATGAACGGTTAGGTTTCCACCGTCGCTTGTTATTTGCCGCCAACGATTTAGGCGGTATGCCACACACTCTGTCTAACGCCTTGGCCGTATTAGCAGTAGGCCGTCGTTTAGGCGTGCCACTGTCAGCAATTATTGCGGCTACCCGTTACCGGGAGCAAGAACACCGTATTGCTTTGGTGGCTGATCAACAAGGGGTAGCCTACTATGACGACAGCAAGGCTACCAACATTGCGGCCACGTTGGCGGCCACCCGCGCTTTTCAGGTCTCCGTTTGCTTGATTTTGTGTGGCTTAACTAAAGGGCAGGATTACCATGAATTGTTTAGTGGGCTACCCAAAAATGTGCAAAATATTATTGTGTTCGGCGCGTGTCAAGAAATGGTGACGGCGGTGGCCAAAGAAGTCGGTTATCAATCCGTGCACGTAGTGCGTGATTTGCCCGCGGCCGTGGCTAAAGCCGCTACTTTAGCGACACATCCGGGGGTGGTGTTATTTAGTCCGTCGGGTAGCAGTTTTGACCAGTTTCAAAATTATGCTGTCCGCGGTGACGCTTTTCAAGCAGCCGTGCGTGAATTAGTTATGGCAACGCCACAATGTTAGCCCCAAGTTGTTGTAGATCTTTAACAATGTTTTGATGGCCGCGGGCAATGTATTCGGCGTGGTCAATGGTACAGGTACCATTAGCCGCTAGGGCGGCAATGACCAACGCTACGCCACCGCGTAAATCAGTCGCGTGTAGTGTCGTGCCGGTACAAGCGGCGGAATCAGGTACGTGGTAGGCACTGGGGCAAAGGTTGGGGGTAGTTTGGGCGTGTAACTGCGTTACACCACGAATTTGGGCTTGGTTACCTTGCACCGTGATTTGGGCACCCAGTTTGCGTAATTCGGGCACATAGCGGAAACGGTTCTCAAACAAATTTTCAGTGATGGTACTGTGTCCGCGATTGACGGCCAGTAAAACGCAAAATTGACTTTGCAGGTCCGTAGGAAAACCCGGGTACGGTGCGGTGTGGATAGCGAAGTTTTGGCGACGTCGATGTTTGACGACAATACGAAGGCTATCCGAAGTGGTGTTAATTTGGGCACCAACCGCACGTAACTTGTTGATTAAGTTTTGGTTATGGGCAGGGATAACATTCCGCAAAGTTACATCGCCGCCCGTAACGGCGGTGGCAATTAAGTACGACCCAGTATTGATTCGGTCTGGGATAGGGGTATAGTCGGTACCGTGCAGCCGAGCAACACTGGTAACGGTAATGGTATCGGTACCGGCTCCAGTAATTTGGGCACCGCATTGGTTTAAGAAATTGCACAAGTCAACAATTTCCGGTTCTTTCGCAACACCAATAATTTGGTAGGTATTACCCGCGTAACCCAAGGTAGTGGCTTGGATAATATTTTCGGTGGCACCGACCGACGGAAAATCTAGGGTCAAAACGGTAGTGTGGCGTTGACGTTTAGGTGTATAAGTGGCACGAATAACCGAAGCACTGGTCTTAATCTTGACGCCAATCTGCCGTAGTAGGTTAAGGTGCAAATCAATGGGACGACTGCCAATGGAACATCCACCCGGATATGGTAATTCAACCGCCCCTAAACGGGCCAGTAACGCACCCATGACAAAAATACTGCCACGAATTTGGCGGGCAGCCGTGGCGTCAATAACGTAAGTGCTGGGTTGACGAACATCGATTTTCACGGTGTCACCTTGGCGGTTGATGTAGCACCCCAGGCCGGCTAAAATATGTAACATTTGGTGCAAGTCGCTGATTTGGGGCACATTACGTAAACGAACGGAACCGTTCACCAACAGGCACGCGGTCATAATGGGAAGTAGACTGTTTTTCGCGCCATCGATAGTGATGGTGCCGCGTAAAGGCGTGCCGCCAATGATTTGTAATTTCGACATTAATTCATATTATGTTTGACCCCGCGGTCGGTGTGACTTATACTTTAACTGATGAAAAGTAAAGTTTTATTGACAATGCTGGTCATCTTAATCGTATTGGCCGGGGTCGGCATTATGTGCGGCACTATTTTTGTCGTGCGCGATGTCGAAGTTATTGACGCTAACGCGGTGGTGTCGGTTTTAACTGACGAAGAAAAAGAACAAATTGTATCTAAGACGGAATTACAAGGCAAGAACATTCTGTTTAGCATTAACCAAGATAAAATTAAAGCCAGCATTAAGGCTTGTGACCCGATGTATAAAGTTCACAGCATTAAGACCGAATTCCCGCACAAAGTAGTTATTAAAATTTCCCGTCGGGTGCCGGTTTATTTAGATACCAAGAATGGTAAATATTACGATGCCGAAATGTTTATTGTTAAAGAAATGGGGACGCAAGTTACGCCGTACGTGAATATAACGGCGGCTAATTTACAATTGAAAGATAACTTAGACTATGGTGACTTGGCGGTTGGGGCTACGGCCAACGATAACCGTAAAATTGAACAATTAAAAATTGTCGCGGGTTATTTGGGTGATGGTTTGACGACCTGTACCATTAGTTACAATGACGAAGCCGCCCACGTAGGCGGAAGGTACGTTTGCCTGCATTGGCAAATTAACGCCAATGTGACCTTTGAAATTAAGACTACGGCGGATGACGACTTTGCGCACTTGTTGGCCTTCACCATTACTATTTACCAAAACGATGCACAAAAGGTGGCGGGTAATTACAAAGCGATGTATCACGAGAACGGAAAATGCACCGTTAAATTGACGAATGTAAATGGAGAAAAAACTTATGTTGAAAAATAATAATGTTGCCGTAATTTATTTTGACGATATGCAAATCGTTGGACGCATTGCTACTGTGTCGTGTGGCAAAGCTGTGACGCCGTTAGTTACGGTACGTAAGGATTACAGCGGCATCATGGACGATGTTTTTACGGATCGAGAGGAATTTAAGAATACTTTTAGTGCGGTGTTAACCGAAATGGTTGCAGAAATAAATCGTGTGCCGGCCGTATTGTACATTGGGGTGCCAAACCAATTTTGCCATGTCGAAACCCAAAGTAGCGAAATTGAATTCGACCGGATGACCAAGATTAACAAACACCACATCCAAACCTTGTGGGACGATGCTCAATTTAATACCGAACATCGTGAAGTAATCGCCAAAAAGGCCTTATATTACAAATTGGAGGAATACGAAGATGTTTTATTAGACGCGGTGGGCGTTGCCACTATTGGGTTATCAATGGTGGCCAGTGTAATTACGGTGAGCAACGAATTGCGGCCGTTAATTAATAGTACCGCCGTTACGCGACTGGGCTTTGCCGATTTTGATTTTGTTTGTTTGGCCGATGCCGAATTGTTTATGATCCCCGAAAAAGATCGCGACGCAGGTTGCAGTCTAATTCGTAGTGACTTTTTCTCGACTTCGGTGGCGAACATCATCGGCGACGGTGTAACGCAACTATCACACTTCAACATTGGCATGGGACATTTGGTTAGTGAAATTGTCGATAACTTTGGTTTAGATTATGAGTCCGCACGGCAGTTATTGTTACGGGCTACACCAACCTACGAAATGTTATTGGAAGAAACCTATACCGCTAACGGCGATACTATTCCCGCCGGTATTTTTAACGAGTTTATCGCGAAACGGATTAACGAGTTCGGTAACCGTTTATCTAATTTTGATACTGCCCGCGTGGTTTATTTATCAGGTGGTAATTACGATCAGATTTATGGTATCAGCAGTGTTTTAGGTAATATTTGTGAACGTCGTTTTTATCCATGTCGCGATGTGTTAAACGGGGCAACCAATTACCCGGAAAACACTTTGAATGCTTTAATCCGCTTTATTACGACAAAATAATTGATTTTTTTTAGGTTTAGGTCTTGAAATTCGGTACGTAATGGTTTATGCTAGTTGCAAAATAAAGGAGATAACAATTATGTACAATACTTTTGCCAATAGCGAAGCCGAATTTGCGTCGGCGTATCTAACTTATAAACTGGGACACGGTGGTGTGCCGAGTGTAAACCAAAAAGAGTTGTTAGGGGCGGCAATCGCCTTTACTAATAATCCACTTTATGCCGAACAATTTCCCAAACTGCAAAAGTTTACCTTTGAGGACATGAACGCGGTGGGCGAAGATTTACAAGACCGAATAAGTGCCGAAAACGAGACCAAAAGACCCGCTATTGTGCGTGATGGTAAAAGATTACTACCTACCTATGACTTTCAAGACGTGGGTGATTTGGTCAATGCTAACAGTTTTAACAATTTTTTACGCGGACACAAGTTTTATAAAACTAATGTTTCCAACCGCGTGGTTAAGGTCGCACCGCAGTACCAAACCAATGCGGCGGCCGGTGCCCAATATCTTACCGAGTTTTTAACCGAAAAGTACCAAGCCTATGTGCTGGAACACGGCCGAGCGTTAATTACGACCGTGGGCAGTCAAACCCAAGCGGAAAAAGAATTTTTTCATGGCTTCAACCAAGCAGCCACTTACTTCTTGGGCTCGTTAATGACCGATAACGAAGGTGTCGCACAAATTTCCAGTCAACCGCGCGGTAATTTGGCGTTTAATAATTGGCACCGCCTGTTGGCTGGATTCCCTGTTTTACAACAATTTACCCGTGATGTCGAGGTGCATGGTAAAGAATTTACGATGAAACTTACTCCGGACAGTGTGCAAGTTGAAGAAACGCAATTTATGCCCCACGAAGTTGCTCAAGAACAAGCAGACGGTTGCCGTCATACGCACATCGACCTGTTGTCTAAATTTACACAGCAATCGACTAACGGAACGCAAACGGGTAACAAATTACGGGTTTGTCAACTTGGTAATTCACAACTGTTGCGGGAAGTGAACGAACGTCTGCGTCCGTGGTAAGGTGAGCATGAAATTACGCATGTTGGTCGGTGCGGGTGACCCATGGCAACATTTCGCCAAGTATTACGCCAAAACTGCACAAATTACGCCCGTGTACGCTACGCGCTTGTTAATGATGCTAAATGAACCGCGACAACTGGCGTACCATTTACAACGCAATAATGATACTGAATTGGCTCGTCATCTGGCCAATATTTGCGATCAACGTTCGCCTTATGCGGGGGCAATGGCGAAAATTTTTGGGCTGCCACAAATGCGCATTTGGCGGGATACCTATGCCACCTTGGCCAGCGAAGGGATAAACTTTGAACGGTTCATGAATCCATTTTATACTTTCCAAAAGATTCAACAACATAATGGGCAACAATCTTACATTGCGCAAACTTATCGCGACCCCTGCGATTTCAAGATCAATCCCCAGTTGTTGAAAGCGTTAGCCTTGGAGCATTGTCCCGCCACCAGTAGTGAAGGGCAAGCGCTTTGGGTGTACACGCGATTATGTTCCGTCTTGCAGTACGACGAGGGTTATATGTATCAAGAACGCCGTGACCACCCGAACGATGACCCGTTGCGTAGTTTTGGCGTAGTGGAACAAGTTACTCCCGCAACGCCGACCACCTGTTATAATTTTGCGCGTATTGCGGTGAAGTTGTTAAACCAAATTCCGGGGATTAACGCCACCATTATTGCGGCAGGTAAAAATTTAGGGCATTTCCGTTTTGGCTTTTATTCCGATCGAGTTTCGGCCGATGTCGAAGCCATTAACGCCGTGGGGCCATACAATGATTTGGCTCGGGCGAAACTGGGGTTTTTGCCACGTGGGTTGCGGGTAATTTATGGCGAGCAGTTGGTCGATAAATTGTTGGCGGAAGAAGTAGCACCGTGGTTACAAAAACGACCTAAACCATTATCGCAATACGTGTCAACGGTAAAAAAACACCGTTGTCTGTTGGCCAAGCAACCATTTAATTTGTCGTTGTTGTTAAAAATCCTAAAACAACACGGTATTACCGGCACCGATGCCGTGCAAGTGTTGTTGAAATTAAATACTACCTTTGACCAAACGTACGTAATCGCCCGCGCAGGTAGAGTCACCGACCAAGGCGTAATCCCGTATTTATTGGTTCGACTAAACGATAAAATTGTGGCGATTGATTTGGCTAATTTATCTATGAAGTCGTGTGACCAAAATCATTTACGACAATGTTTAACCAACGAATCAATGGTTTACGCTGACCAAGAGCACACGTTGGGTGATTTGACTAAATAAGCACTTTGACTGCGTATGGTTGTAAATAACTGTTTTTGCGCCTTTAATTTTGCGACTTTTAATGGTTAATAACTTTCTTTCCCGAACCGCCAAAAATTGTTAAAAAACACTTGACAAATGGGGGGGGGGGGGGGGGGGGACCAAAATTTAACCGGGGGAATAAGCCAAAAAACT
>CATLHJ010000003.1 GCA_949949035.1 uncultured Clostridia bacterium
CCCCCCGGGGATTTTCGGCCCCACGTTTTTATTTTTTTTTTGTGGTGAAAAATTTTTTTACCCCATAAACACAATTTTGTTCCCCCCCCCCCCCCCCCCCCCATTGTCAAGGGGTTTTTACTAAAAACGGGCCACCGCCGTGACCCGTTATTCAACCAAAACTACTGACGATAGCATTTACACCGCGGCTTGAGCGTCGGCCGGCGGGAGCACGTCCGCCTTGGCGTCGGTACCGGCGTCGGCGGCCTTAACCGCGTGAATAATTTGCGGGGTCGCCACCTTGTTAATCACGTCGGCGTTAATCACCACTTTGGTAATTGTTTTGTCCGCGGGCGTTGTGTACATGATGTCCATCATCGCTTCTTCCAAAATAGTGCGCAAACCACGGGCGCCGGTCTTTAATTCCATGGCCAAGTCCGCCACCCGTTCAACCGCGTCCTTGGTAATTTCTAACTTCACATTATCCAACGCGAACATTTTCACAAATTGCTTGATCAACGCGTTCTTCGGTTGGGTTAAAATTTTCACCAACGCTTTTTTGTCCAGTGCCTGCAAGCCCACAATCACGGGCACACGCCCCACAAATTCGGGGATAATACCAAACTTCACCAAGTCGACCGGACTGATTTTTTTGGCGTCGGTCACTTCCGCGTTTTCGTCCGTGTTGTTCTTTAATTGCGCACCAAAGCCTAAACTGCCCCCGTTCAAACGTGCCGACACAATTTTTTCCAGTCCTACGAACGCACCACCAACGATGAACAATATGTTGGAAGTATCTAATTGAATACACTCTTGCGTCGGGTGCTTGCGTCCGCCTTGGGGGGGGACGTTGGCAATCGTGCCTTCAATGATTTTTAACAGCGACTGTTGCACCCCTTCGCCCGACACGTCACGCGTGATGCTGCGGTTTTCGCCTTTCTTGGCGATCTTGTCAATTTCGTCCACATAAATAATCCCACGTTGGGCTTTTTCCACGTCGAAGTCACAATTCTGTAATAATTTCAGCAAGATGTTTTCCACATCTTCCCCGACGTAACCGGCTTCGGTTAACGTCGTCGCGTCCGCCACCGCAAACGGCACATCCAAAATGCGCGCCAAGGTTTTGGCCAACAAAGTCTTACCAGACCCCGTGGGGCCTACCATTAAGATGTTGCTTTTTTCCAATTCAATGTCGTCCACGCCCTTGTGTTCCTTGGCCACCTTGCCGTCTTTGCCGTCTTTTTTCGGGTTGTGCGGCAAGGTGCTGTTATAGTTAATGCGTTTGTAATGGTTATAAACCGCCACGGACAAAGTTTTTTTGGCTTCTTCCTGCCCGATAATGTATTCGTCCAAACGGGCCTTAATGGCGGCCGGTGGTAACAACGTCAATGCTGCCGGTGCCGCTTTGGCTTGCGACGCCCGCATCACTTCAGCGCAAGTTTCCACACAACCTTCGCAAATGTAGGCGGTTCCGGTGGGACTGCCAATCATTTTTTTAACTTCGCGGCTGCTGCGTCCGCAAAAACTGCAAAAAGTATTTAACATATGGCTCCTTTAATGCTTTGGGTTAAGCCAGTTAACGCCTACCCATTAAGATTATACCCGTTTGGTAAAGACTTTGTCGACCAAACCGTATTCTTTGGCTTCGTTGGCCGACAAGTAATGGTCGCGTTCGCAATCCGCCGCCACGGTGGCCACGGGCTTGCCACAGTTGTCCGCCAGAATTTTGGTTAATTTTTTCTTTAACTGTAAAATGTGGTCGGCTTGAATTTGGATATCGGTGGCCTGCCCTTGCGTACCGCCTAACGGTTGGTGAATCATAATTTCGCTGTTCGCCAGCGCGTAACGTTTGCCCTTGGTGCCCGCCGCCAACAAAAACGCGCCCATGGACGCCGCCATGCCCACACAAATGGTCGACACGTCGCACTTGATGTACTGCATGGTGTCGTAAATCGCGAAACCGTCGGTGACCGTACCCCCTGGGCTGTTAATGTACAACGCAATGTCTTTGTTCGGGTCCTTGGCTTCCAAATAAATCAACTGGGCAATCACCAAGTTCGCACTGGTTGAGTTCACTTCCCCGTTCAAAAACACCACGCGGTCTTCCAACAGGCGACTGTAAATATCGTAACTGCGTTCACCGTTCGCCGTTTGGTCAACCACCATGGGTACTAACATATTTTGTTCCTCCTCTTTAAGAATATGGTCAAATTATCAAATTGTTTTTGTCGGTCTTTGTCGGATAATTTTTCTTTTTCGATTATCGCGTCCATCACCAAGCGCATTTTGACCTGCTTGGCCGCCAATTCGTGTTGTTCGGCGTGAATCTTTTCCACAGTCGTACCCAAGTATTGCGCGTAGGCTTCCATGCTCGCACCCTGACTTTGTAATTGGTGTTCCATATCGTGGATCATCGCGTGCGCGTGATTGTGAATCATCTGGTCGGGAATGTCAACTTTGGCGTTCGCGGCAATCGCCTCGAACAATTTTTCTTCGTCCGCGTATTCCGCTTGCTTGGTGGCCTGCTCGGTCAATTTTTGCAACAGGTCGGCCTTAAAGTCTTTTAAGTTGTCAAATTCTGACACTTCTTTCGCAAACGTGTCGTCAATGGCCGGTAACTGCTTAACCAAGATGTTGTGCAAGGTAACCTCAAACTTGGCTTTGGCGTTCTGTAATTCTTTAACGGGATATTCCTTCGGGAAAGTCACGAACACGTCGCGACTGGCGCCCGCCGCCATGCCAATTAACTGGTCTTCAAAGTTGTCGATGAAACTATGACTGCCAATTTCCAGTTCGTAATTTTGGGCGGTACCGCCTTCAAAGTACTTGCCGTCCACACTGCCCTTAAAATCAATAACCGCGATGTCACTGTTTGCCAAGGCGTGGTCTTGGGGTGCGGCCACTTGCTTGGCGCGAGATTGTTGTAAGCGGGTTAAGTATTCGTTAACGTCTTTGTCTCCCACGTTGACCGCGGTTTTTTTAATGGTCAAGTCGGTATACTTCCCCAAAGTCACTTCCGGTTCCAAGGCGCAGGTAGCGGTTAACTTAATGCCCCCGTCCGCGGTAAAGTCAAAGTCCAAATGGGGGTAGTCAATCAGTTTTAAGTCATTACCGAAATTACTGGCGAACAAATCTTGCACGGCGTCTTCCATAAAAATGCCCGCGCCGTATTGTTGTTCAATCATTTTGCGGGGTGCTTTGCCCGCGCGGAAACCCGCGACTTTGTATTTACTCGCGTTTTTTTGGTAAGCCCGGTCCACGGCGTCGTTCCATTCTTGGGCGTTGAAAGTCATGACGACCGTGGCCGCATTGTTTTTCTTAGTTACTTTTTTATCCATAAGTTGTAGTTTACTCCGTTATCACGGAAAGAGCAAGAAAATAAACGCCGTACCCCGAAACCGACTACACCACCAGCGCCGAAATAAAAGCCAAACAAAAGCCTAACTTCAACAAGATAACCGCCACGAAGCCCCATTTTTTACGGCGAATGTATTTGGCTTCGTCGTGACTAAAAGTCGCCGTCATCGTGACCGCTTGCCCCGCCTGCTGTTGCGCGTACAGTTTTTGCACGTGTTCGTACTGCATGGCTTTCACCTGCCGGACAAAAACCATGCGTGCCCGCATACTGTCCACCATACTGGCGCCCGTGGTCACGACGGCAAACATGACGGTCAGCAACCGCAACGCGGTTAACCGCCCCAGCAACAGGTACAGCACCAAGGTCACAGTGGTGATTAAAAGCCCACAAAAGAAAACTTTACGGCAAGCATTTGCCGTAAAGTAATCTTTAACCTTGGTGAAAATTTTTTTCATGGTTTAGGCAATACCCAGAACCAAGAAGACCACGATTAAGACAACCGCGACCACCCAAGCGATCAACCACCAAATGCCTTTGGCACGGGCGAAACTAAACGAATAGCACGCCACCACTAGGTACGCCAAACATTGCGCGATAATGTTCAAGGCCGTAACTAATTGACCGGCCAAGCCCGCCATCTTGAAGATCCAAGATAACAACAACGCGACGCCCACCGCGATCACCGCGATGTACGACAACACGTTCAGAATACCCGTTCTCCTTGTTGATGTCATTTTTACCTCCTTATTTTTTATGATAACATTGATTGCACGCATCGGCAAACGCTTTTGTGTGCTCAATACTTATCTCTATGTTACGGTGCGTCATTGGGTGCACAAATTTTAACTGCACCGCTTCTAGCATTTGCCCGTTGCCCGTATTGTATTCCGGATCGCCCACCAACGGGTGTCCAATGGCGCGACAATGCACCCGAATTTGGTGAGTGCGCCCCGTGGCCAAGGTAAACTCGCATAACGTGTGGTGGGCGTAACGCGCCAAGACGTGCAAGTGCGTAACCGCGCGCCGTCCGCCGTGTTCAGTGGTGGTAAAAATAGTGCGGTGCGTTGGGTGTCGAATAATATTTTTATCAATCGTCAGGTCGCCCGCCACACGCCCTGCCACCAACCCGTGGTAGACGCGGGTCACGTCATGCCGTGCGAACATCGCCGCCAACCGTTGTTGACAGAGCAAAGTTTTCGCGACAATTAACAGCCCTGCCGTGTTTTTATCCAAGCGGTGTACGATGCCCGCCCGTACCAAATTCCCTTGCCCGCGTCCCAGCAGCGCGTTCAGTAGTGTACCATGGTGCACGCCGGCACCGGGGTGCACTACCATGCCCCGCGGTTTATTGATGACCATTAAGTAATCGTCTTCGTAAACAATGTCCAGTGGTATGTCTTCCGCCACTGCCCCGACCACCGGCAGTTGTAACTCGCCCGCCACCACGTCGGTAGCACGCAGTTCGTAGCCCGCCTTCACTACCTGCCCGTTAACCGTGAAGTCGCCCCGCTTAATTGCCGCGGTCAGTTGACTGCGCGTTTGTGCGGGGTATTGTTCCGCCAAGTATTTATCGAAGCGCAAGTTGCACTCCCGTAATGACGGCTCCGCCCACAATCGCGAGATCGGCCACGTTGTTTTGGAAAATCACGAAGTTGATAAAATCGTGCACCGCCCCGCCGGTAATTAAACGGTCAACCGCGTTACCCAACACCCCACCAATGAACAACGCTAACCCCACGGACAGCCACCACGATTTTCGTGGCGTACGCAAATACCACACGGTAGCGAGCACCACGATGATTGCCGACAAAATCACCACCACCACCCACAACCACGACCATTGGGCACCGAACCCCCACGCGACGCCGGTATTCAAAATTCCGGGGATTGTGTACTTGGTGATTAAATCCACCGCCAGCACCGCGATGGTTAGTCCGGCAAACAGCCAAATCATTTTTCCACTTTCTCCAACATCGACACCACGATTGGGCGACGATTATAATTTTTGCTGAAATAACTTTGCACGTCCTTGCGGATCTGGTTACGCACGTCGTTGATGTCTTTACTCAAAATCGGCATCTTGGTCAAACTGTCCATAACGACACCCTTGACTTCGTTAATTACTTTTTCTAATTCGTGCGCGTAGGCCAAACCTTTCATCATCACGTCTGGTCCCGCTAACAACTCACCGTTCTGGCCGTTGTAGCCCAAACCGACGATACAGACCCCGTCTTCCGCCAACGCTTGCCGGTCGCGCAGTACCGCACTGTCCACGTCGCCCGCCCCGTAGCCGTCAATCAAGCGCGCACCAAACGGTACCGACCCCACGCGCTTCAAGCCCGTCGGTGACAGTTCCCAACATTCACCCAAGTCCGCCATGAACACTTGGCGTGGGTTCATGCCCAACTTGATCGCCAAGTCACAATTCTTTTTTAACATCTTGTATTCACCGTGAATGGGAATAAAGAATCGTGGGTGAACCAAAGTTTGCATTAACTTTAATTCCTCTTGGCAAGCGTGCCCCGAAACGTGCACCGCCGCCAAACGTTCGTAAACCACTTCGCAACCGCGGTGAATCAAATTATTGACCACGTCGTTAACCGCATTTTCGTTACCCGAAATCGGGGTGGACGAGAAAATAATCGCGTCGTTCGGCCCCAGATTGATTTGGCCGAACTCACCGCTCGCCATGCGGGTTAACGCCGAACCGGGTTCGCCTTGACTGCCAGTCAAAATGACCAACACTTCTTCGTTTTTGAAAGCGTTAATTTTGTCCAACTCGATAATGTTTTCCGGACGGGCTTTCATTTCGCCCAACTTAATCGCGATGTCGCTGACGTTCAACATACTGCGTCCCGAAAAAGCCACCTTGCGTTTGTATTTTTGTGCCAAGTCCAACAACTGTTGCACCCGGTGCACGTGCGACGAAAACGCCGCCACAAACAGCCGTTTGTCTTTGTATTGGACAAACAATTCGTCCAGTCGCTCACCGACCGTAGTTTCGCTCATCGTGAAGCCCGCCCGTTCGACGTTGGTGCTTTCGCACAGCAACAACGAAACACCCTTACGGCCAATCTCGCCAATGCGCGCCAAATCAATCGGCTTGCCGTCCACGGGCGTTAAGTCAATCTTGAAATCCCCCGTATGGAACACGGTACCCACCGGCGTGGTAATCGCCAACGCGAACGAACCGGGGATACTGTGGTTAACGTGCACAAATTCGACGGTAAACACCCCAATTTGCACTACCGCCCGCGGCCGCACCGCGACGGCCTTAACCTTCAAGCCCGCGTGCTCGCGCAATTTGTGTTCAATCAAACCTAACGTCAACCGACTGGCGTAAATGGGTGCCGGCACTTCCTTCAACGCGTAGGCCAACCCACCAATGTGGTCTTCGTGCCCGTGGGTAATGACGTAGGCTTTAACTTTGTTTTTATTACGGATTAGGTAGGTTATGTCCTGCACCACACAATCGATACCGGGCATTTTGTCATCGGGGAAACCTAACCCCGCGTCCACGACGATGATGTCGTCACCGCATTCGAAAACGGTCATGTTTTTACCGATTTCGCCCAGTCCCCCGAGGAAACTGATTCGCAAATTTTTACTCATTTTGTTCTCCTTACTCTTTATTTATTTGCTGGCTGATTTGGTTGTAAAGCGCACTGTTGGTTAAAGTGGTGCTGACCCCCGCGTTAACCGTCAACCGTTGGTGGGTCAAACTAATAATCCCCAGTTGCTCAAACACCGCACAGCAGAACACCAGTTGAAAGATGTTTTTGTCGGGCAAAACCAAGTCGCGGAAAAACGTGGTCAAGTTTTGGTAACGGCTTTGCCGACGGGACAAGGTGGTAATCGCTTTATAATACGCGATAAACGTGTCTCTGTCAACCCTTAAATCGCGCATAATTTGTCGTAAACTGGCGTCCGGCGCCACCGCCAAATCACCATGCAGGTAGCGTTGCAACACCAACGCTTTTTCTTCGTCGTTAATGGCGAACGGAATCACGCACTTGACAATGGCCTTGGCGGGTTGGTTGCCGTTTTGTTGCAATTCAAAGATGATACTTTTGGCACACGGTGCCGCCAAAATTTCGTTAAAGCCCGCGCCGCCGAAGAACAGGAACTGCAAGGCCCCGTGTTCAAACTTGGTGTGATTAGCGTTACTGCTTAACGCCGCGGTCGGGGTTTCGCGTAACACGGTCATTAACAAAGGCGCCGGATTGCCGCAGCCCGTCGGTTCCAACATCTTAACTTCGCGCAAGAATTGCGGATTAAGTTCATCCGCCGTAATTTCAAAGTCGTAATAACGATTGTTGTCAACTACGTGCGTAGCCGTGGTGTTCGCCACCACCGTTTGCATTTTGGCGCGGAAAGCGTCCAGATCCGTCACTTTTAACGACATACCCGCCGCCATCGCGTGCCCCCCGAAAGTGTGTAAATACTCTTGGGCTTGGGTAATACACTCCACCAAGTTAATGCCTCGCACACTGCGCCCACTACCTTTGTAAATATCACCTTTCCCGCCCAGAATAATACTGGGGCGTCCATACTTTTCGGTAATGCGCACCGCGACAATGCCCAGTACCCCACTTTCCCATTCCGGTTTCGCCACGATAATAATGTTGTCGTTTTGTAAATGATGCGTAGCAATTTCCCGCAGGCACTCTTCGTAAATTTGTGCACACAGTTCTTGGCGTTGCGTATTCAAATAAATCAAGTTCTTCACAATGTGGTCAATCTTTTCGGGATCTTGTTCCAAAATCACGTCCAAGCCCCGCTTCGCGTTGCCCATGCGCCCACTGGCGTTAATGCGCGGGCCAATCCGAAAACTGATGTCACTGCTTTTAATTTCGTCACGGATGTTACAAGCCGTGGCCAAGGCCTTAATGCCGGGTACCGAACCTTGGTTAAGTTTTTTCAGTCCTTGGTATACAATTACGCGATTTTCGTCGGTTAATGACACAATGTCCGCCACGGTGGCAATCGCACAAATATCGAAGTAGCGTTCGGCGTACGCCAAGCCGTCCATGGCTTGAATCAACTTCAACGCCACGCCCGCCCCGCACAAGTCGTTAAACGGGTAGTCTTGGTCGGGGAACTTCGGGTCCACGCAAATGCACGGCGGCACTTCCGCGGGAATCGCGTGGTGGTCGGTCACAATACAGTCCAGTCCTAAACTTTGTGCAAACTTAATTTCCGCGGGACAAGAAATCCCGCAGTCCACGGTGATCAATAAATCAGGTTGGTACTTCGCGTGCAATTTTTTGATCAGTTCAATATTCAAACCGTAGCCGTCCGCGTCCCGTTCGGGCAAAAAGTACGCGGTGCGCACGTGCTTGGACAACAAAAACTTATACAAAATGGCCGTGGCACAAATACCGTCGGCATCGTAATCACCGATGATTAAAATCCGTTGTTTTTGGCTGATAGCGTGTTTTAACCGTTGCACGGCCTCCGTCATCCCTTTTAATAAAAACGGGTCATGCAGTTTTGTCGGGCGGTAGTCAAAAAATTCCTTGGCTTTGGCGGGCGTGTCGATGCCCCGCTGCACCAGTAAGCGAATAAACTTTTCACTATAACCCGTTTGGTCGAACGCCGCCAGTTGCCGTGGAGTTAATTCCCCACACCTGACTTTGTATTCCATTCCACCCTTACTATACCTTAAAATTCGTTGCGGGGCAAGCGAAATACTGGTAATCTGCAATTATGACGAAGATAAAAATTACCGCCGACAGTATTTGTGACCTGACGCCAGCGATTTTGGCCGAACACGATTTTGCAGTTTTTCCGCTAATCATTAACTTGGGTGACGATTCCCGCCCCGATGGCCCCGACATCGCCGACGCGATTTACGAATTTGCCGCCCGTACCAAAACCACGCCGAAGACTTCCGCACGCAGTGCCGCCGAGTACGCCGAGTTCTTCCGTGCGCAGTTACCCCAGGACGGCGCGTTAATCCATTTCAACATTTCGGGTGACATTTCGTCCACCCACCAAAACGCAGTCGTGGCGTCCCGCGAATTTAAGAACGTGTACGTAATTGACAGTCGCTCTTTAACCACCGGTACCGGTATCTTGATGTTAAAGGCCGCCGCCCTGCGCGACCAAGGTTTGGACGCACCCACCATTGTCGAACGCATTAACGCGGTGCGTGACCAATTACAATGCAGTTTCATTGTCAAGGACTTGACTTTCTTGCACCGTGGTGGCCGTTGCAGTGGCACCACCCGCCTGTTCGCCAGCGCCCTACACATTAAACCACAAATTATCTTAACGGACGGCAAAATGGTGCCGGGTAAAAAATACATTGGCAGTTTCCCATCCTGCGTCAAAAAGTACGTGGCCGATACTTTACGCACCTATAACCACCCCGATTTAAGTTACTGCTTTATTACCCACTCGGTGCTGGACGACCCGCAAATTGTGGAGCAAGTACGAGCGCAAGTACTGACCAAGTACCCGTTTCAGCAAGTCATTGAAACCAAGGTCGGTGGTACCGTGACCGCCCACTGTGGTAAAAACACCATCGGTATTATTTACGGTCTACAATAACTTACATAATTTTGCGCCAAATTAAACACCCTATGGCTATGCGTAAACCCAGTGCTAAAATTCCCGCGATTTTATTCGTTATCGCGACCATTGCCGCCATTATCTTGTTTAACGTGGCGCACGACAACCCGTATTGCCTATGGGCGGGACTCGGCTGTGCCGCCTTCGCCGTGTTAATGTTGCTGATTACTCTCACCCGTTTTTTACGTAACCGCTCGATCGTCAGTGGTCTGTTCATCGCCACCACCGCGGTCACGGTCATTTATTTTGCGGGTGCCCGTTTTATCAGCACCGCGATCCCGTTGTTCTACACTAACGCCGCGGTCGAAGGGGCGGAAGGTTCGGCGGCCAGTACCGGCTTCTTTACCCCCGTTTTGTTCGCGCAAATCGGTTTATTCGCGGTGTGGTTTCTGTTAGTCTTGTTCATCATCTACGTGTACGTACGGCCAATTAAAAAAATTGATTATTTGTTGTCGCAAATTATTAGTGACCAAGAAATCAAGAAGTTCAAACTGGGCAAGGGCAAACAGTACCGTGCTATTGCGGAGAAACTACAAATCTTGGCCAACGAAAAGCACACCGCCGCCACCAAACGCGCGGCGCGTTTAGCCAAAGCCCGCGCCCGCGCCCAAGTTAAGAAAGACTTGGTTAAACAACTGGTGAAAGAACAGGGGAAAATTCCCACGGCTACCCCGACGGAGTAAATTCGTTAATAGCGTTTAATAAGGCTTGGTAATGCGGGTGAACCCGCCGGTAAAAAGCCACCGCTACTGCTTCTGGTTCGACCCCGTGCCGCCCCACCGCAAATAATTTAGTCTGTAAATCTTTTTCTAATTCTTGAATATTGTAGGTCACCGTTGGTTGGCTGACGCCTAATTGGTCAGCAGCCCGGCTGATGTTGCCCGCTTCCATAACGGCGAAGAAATATTTGTAGACATTCAAATTGATCGCCATTTTCCCCCGTTATAGAATAATTCGATAACTCTTGTTTCCCCAAATAACGCCGTGATACATTGTTATACATTATGGAAAACAAAATTATTGCAAAAACTCTTTTGGCCGTTTACCCCGGCTTGGCGGCCTACGAAGCCATGTTGCGCACCCGCATGCAAAGCCATGCGTTAGACAGTTTTAACGGCCGACAACCCACCTACCGGTTAATGGACAAAATTATTAACCTGAACATTAAACAGCAAACTATTCACACTTTACGGGTGCGTTTGCAACATTTAATCAGCCGACAAGACCCCTTAACGCAAAAAGTATTGCACAGTTACTACCACGATTGCGAATCCGCCCCCAACGTAGCGGTATTGGCGGCACGTTTACATTTACCCGAACGCACCTTCTTCCGCCGCCTGTCGTCCGCCCAAAATTACGTGGCGCAACATTTGGACTATTTGGGTCTTAACTTTTTCACGTGGCAATACCTGTTACAACACCACCGCTGGCTACAAGAAAGTTACCTGCGTGAAATGCAACCCCACCGACGTCGCATCACGGGACTACGCGTCGAGTCCGACTAACGCCTTGGCGAAGGCCGGCGCGTCAAAGGGTAACAAGTCATCCAACTGCTCCCCCACGCCCACGTAATAAACGGGTAAATTAAATTGTTGCTTAATTGCCACCACAATTCCGCCCTTCGCGGTACCATCTAACTTGGTTAAAATAATCCCGTCCAAACCAATCGCGTCGTTAAAGTATTCGACCTGACTTAACGCGTTGCCACCGGTCGTCGCGTCAATCACCAATAACTTACGGTAATTGGCATCCGGTGCCACCTTCCCCACCACACGGTCAATCTTTTGCAACTCCGCCATTAAGTTAGTTTTGTTGTGCAATCGTCCCGCGGTATCAATAATCGTTACCTGTTCGCCCTTGGCTTTGGCGGAAGTTAACGCGTCAAACACTAACGATGCCGGATCGGCCCCCGCCCCTTGCTTGACCAAGCGAACTTGCGCACATGCGCTCCATTCGGTTAACTGTTCGGTCGCCGCGGCACGGAAAGTATCCCCCGCCACCAACAGTACGGAACGCCCGTCACTTTTCAGACGGTAAGCCAACTTGCCAATGGACGTGGTTTTACCAACGCCGTTAACCCCCACCACCAACAACACACTGGGGTCAGGCAAGTCTAATTCCTCATCACCCAGCAAGTCGGCAATACTATCCGCCAAACGGGCTTTCAGGTCGGCTTCCGTTTTAATTTTTTCGGCTTTCACCACCGGTTTAAGGTCGTCAATAATCCGCTCCGTCGCCGCTACTCCTAGGTCGGCACTGATTAAGACAGTGGCTAAATCGTCGTAAAATTCATCGTCAAAGGTCTTGGTAAAAATGGCACTAATACCATTCGCCACCGCGGTCGCGGTCTTTTTTAAGCCCCCGAATAATTTTTTGAAAAAGCCCATTTACTTGCTCCCGTCCACCGCGTGCATACGCTGTTGGTACTTGGGGTTAGGGTCAACCGCCGTGGTTAAAAAAATATCGACCATTTGCTTGGCACTGGCTTCGTCGAGAAAACGCCCCCCCAAACACAGTACATTGGCGTCGTTATGTTGGCGCGCCAAACGGGCGTAGTCCACGTTAGTGGCTAACGCGGCACGAATGCCCGCGTGGTGGTTGGCGGCAATACTCATACCAATCCCCGTGCCACAAATTAAGAGGCCACGGTTGGCGGGGTCAGCCTTAACCCCCTGTACCACCGGTAACACGAAGTCGGGGAAATTGTCGTCCGCGTCAAACACACTGTTACCGCAATCGGTTACCGCGTAACCTTGCTTTTGTAAATGTTCCTTAACCACTTTTTTTAAGGCCCAGCCCCCGTGGTCACCACCCAAATAAATCATAATTGGATTATAACCTGACGGGCGCCGTTCGTAAATCAAAAATCTGGTGGTACAGGTGGGCAAGGTCACCTTGCAACTGTAAACACAACGCGTTATAGGCGTCCTGCCCGCGACCGTACGGGTCAGGGTAATTTTGTAGCGAATAAATGTAGTGGTACTGTTTTTGCATTTTGTGCCAATATTGTTTGGCGGTGTGCGGGGTTTTCGGCAACCGGTAACCGTATAATCGTAACGCGGTCACCGCTTCCGGCATCATCGTCATCCCCACCGCGGCGTTGGTGCCCGCACTGCGCACAATGACCCCCGTTCGGTGGTGCTGTTTACAGATGGCCTTGAAAATAATTTCCGCCATCGGACTGCGGCAAGTGTTACCCGTGCACACGAACAAAATTTTTACTTGCGGCACAGTGGCAATTTTTTGGGTAGTGGTTCGCCCGTTGCGCGTGGTACTCATCCGCTAATCTCCCCCCCACCGACGACTTGCTCACCCGCGTAGACCACACACCATTGCCCGGGGGTGACCGCCCGCACCGGTTGGTGGAAATGCACCGTGACCGTACCGTCGTCCGCCACCAGTACCGTACATGGTTGGTCGACTTGCCGGTAACGCACTTTGGCGGTGGTGGTAATCCGTAAACGTAACGGAGTTAGCCAGTTAAAATTTTTGACCACGACGTCCGTACGGAACAACGCGGGGTCGTCGGCGGGGCCGACCCGCCCCTTACCTAAATAATATAACTTCTGCGGCTGCCCCCCGCGTTTAACCCCCTGCCCAATGGTTAAGCCGCCTACCGGAACGGTAAAACACAGATCGTTGCTGTCGGGTTTATCGTGGACAGTCAGGCCAATGGTTTGGGCTTGTGCGCGCACCTGCGTTTTGGTCAAGGTGCCTAACGGGAAGATCAGCCGTTTAAGTTGCGCGGGCGATAACCCCGCCAAGAAATAACTTTGGTCTTTGCGTTCGTCAACGCTACGGCATAAAACCCCGTCAGTAATTTGCGCGTAATGCCCCGTCGCCACGTAAGTAATCCCGTGCGCGTCGGCGTAATCCAGCAAACACTTAAACTTGACCAGCGGGTTGCACCAACAACACGGGTTCGGGGTTACATCGCCCACCCGTTCGCGGGTAAAACGGTCGATTACATGTTCCTTAAAGGCCTGTTGGTAATCCACCACCGCCAAGGGAATCCCTAACTGTTCGGCCACATGACGCGCGGACGCCAATTCGTCCGCGTTTCCCAACTGGTTCATGAACACACCGGTTACGGCATAACCTTGTTGCTGTAAACGGTAGGCCGCCACCGCACTGTCGACGCCACCGGACAAACCGACCACCACCGCGGTCATGCGGTTTTTCCTTGGCGCACAACAGCGGGCTGTGTGTCGGTCGGGTCAATCACTACCGGATACTTAAAAGTCCCGATTAAAATGGCAAACCAGTCCCAAATCCACATAACCGCCGCCACCAGCCCCAATAAATCGGGCGGGAACAGGTAGGTTTTGTCTTCAAACAAGGCCCGCACGGGGTGCGTAACCGCGCCGGTGCCTTCCCCACCGGGATAAAAAATACAAACGCTTAAAATAAAGAATAATACAAAGCACCCTAGAATAAACACCCCTCGTCGCCAGCGTTTGGCCACGAAACAATGAATCCCGAGAAAGCCGAATACACCGCCAACCGCCATTTTCCAAAACGGAATACTGGCCGGACGCACGGTAGACATAATAATTTGCGGTTTGGGGCGTTTGACCTTGGGTTCACCCTTGCGCCGACGTTTAATTACCGAGTTCGCGTGGTAGATTTGGTCTTTGCTGATGCCGCAGGTGGGACAAACCGCCGTGCCCTTGGGGATGCGCGTATGACAATAGGGGCAACGGATTGCCTTCATGTACAGGCGGTCCAATCGGTCATCAACCTGTTGTCGTTCATTCGCGCTCATGACGTTTTCTCCTGTTACTAATCCGGCCGTTAATAAAGTTAATCAACACCGTCACCACAATAATACCACACAGTACCCAAAACACGTTAGCCCAATTTTTGATTTCATCGCTGGCCGGCAACACGTAATCTTCGTAGGCAGGTAAACTGGGCGCCAATACGTCTTCCGTGGTTTTCGAGGTCTGCGTGGCCATTTGGTCGTTGGCAAAAGCGCTGACGTTTACCCCGCCGTAGCCGAAGTTGGTGTCGGTTTTGCCGGCTTCGTCCGCCAAGTACAGGTCGGTCGCGTTCAACAATAACGCTTTGTGTTGCGGATTCAAATAATTAAAGGGGGCGACGGTATCCACCTTGGCGTTCCACGTGACCCCCAGCGCGTCGGCCGTGGCTTTGGTCGGGTCACTGCAAATCAACGCGTAGCACAGGGTCACGAACGGCGTCGCCATACTGGTGCCTTGCAAACGCAGGTGAAAAAGTGGCGTACCGTCGTCATTAGTCCCGCGGTACGACAAATAATGCCCGTCGTACTGGTAAAGGCCATCCTTGTCGGGTTTCAAACCGGCCAAACTGGCGGGCGCCGCCGCTTGACAACAGGCCGACCAAATCTGCCAACCGGGGGCGGATAAACTGATACAGTCATTATGGTACGAAAAATTCGCCAAGTGCTTGACTTGCGTGTACGGGTCAATATAGTAGGCCGAAACCGCCAAACTGCCGGCGCAGGCCGCGGGGAAAGCGTAATAAGACTTGCTGGCGACTTCCCCCGCCTTGGTATTGACGTTTCCCGCCGCCACCACCGGTAACACGCCCGCGTCCCGCAACCGGTTGATGTACGGCGAATAAGACAACAAGTTATCGCGCCATTCGGTCTTGAAGTCGGCTTGGTCTTCGCTGATACCCTTGGTACCTAAACTTAAATTAGCCGCCACGATGTTCAGTTGTTTAGCCATTTGGCAAACGTAGTTAATGGCACTGCTGAACGCGTTAAAAGTAATGGTATTATCCGTGCCGACGAACACGCGCAGTGGCAAAATTTGCACGTTGGCCATGCTGCCCGCGGCGATAATGCCCGCCACGTGGGTACCATGTCCACTTTCATCGTCGTTCCACGCGTCACTCTCCCGTCCGTCTGTCAAATTGAAGTTGCGGGCGTTCGCGGTATCCACCCGACCGTCAAAAACCGGATGACAGGTATTATCCAAACCACTGTCAATCACCGCCACGGTCACTTTTTTTAAGGGGCTGGTCTTTTGCAGTTCGACCAAATACTCGTTATAGTCCACCACCCCGATGTCGGTGTAGAAATTTTCACTATAAAAGTAGTCTGGTGCGGCGTAAGTCGTAGTACTGGTGGCCGCAGTCGCTAAAAATGGGCCGTCGGCCAGCGGCGACAGGCAAAAAACTGCCGCCATTACCGCTACCCCCAACCACAGCCAGAACTTGTTTGCCAACTTGCGTAATTTCATCTATGCTATATAGTATGGCAGAAATTGAAAAAAGTAAAGCATTGCAGGCCGCTTTGGCCAACATTGAAAAGTTGTACGGGAAGGGCGCCATCATGAAAATGGGCGACGGTCCCGTGGTGCGAAACGTAAAAGTTATTTCCACGGGTTGTTTAACCTTGGACTACGCGTTAGGCATTGGCGGTATTCCCCGCGGGCGCATTACCGAAATCTACGGTCCCGAATCCAGTGGTAAAACCACCGTTTGTTTGCACGTGGTGGCGGAAGCCCAAAAAATGGGATTGACCTGCGCCTACATTGACGCGGAACAGGCGTTGGACCCCGTTTACGCGGAAGCGTTGGGCGTCAACGTAAAAGATTTGATTATCAGCCAACCCGACAGCGGAGAACAGGGACTGGACATCGCGCACAAATTGGTCGAATCGGGCTGTGTGGACTTGGTCATCGTCGACAGTGTCGCGGCCTTAACCCCGCGCGCGGAAATTGACGGTGACATTGGCGACGCGCACATCGGTTTACAAGCGCGCTTGATGAGCCAAGCCCTGCGCAAATTAACCCCAATTATCAATAAGACCGAAACGGCGTTAATCTTTATTAACCAATTACGCGAAAAAGTCGGGTTGATGATGCCGGGGCAAAACCCCGAAACCACGCCGGGCGGTAAAGCGTTAAAGTTCTACGCGTCCATCCGTCTGGACGTCCGCCGCATCGGCAGTGTGAAACAAGGTGACGAAGTGATCGCCAACAAGACCAAAGTTAAGGTGGTCAAGAACAAGTTGGCGTCCCCGTTCAAGATCGCGGAATTTGACATTACCTTCGGGAAAGGCATCGCCAACGACGGTTGCATTTTGGACATCGCGATTGCCAATGACATTATCCAAAAGTCCGGCAGTTGGTTCTCCTACAAGGGCGAACGAGTGGGGCAAGGCAAAGAAGCCACCAAAGCGTGGTTAGACAGTGATCCACAAATTAAAGCCGAAGTTTTGGCAGCCGTGCAAGCCAGTATGACCGGCACCGCGCCCGTAACGCCGACCGAAACCGCCTAACGGAGTGTTATGAAAAAGTCAACCACCGCTCCCAAAAACCCGCCCACGGCCGCCAACCCCGCCGTAACCCGCCGGCATCGTTTCTTTAACGGCACCATGGTGGCGGTTTCTTTGTTGTGTATAGCGGGCATCGTGACGGGCGCGGTGGTCGGCATTTGGTTCAAACGGACACTGTTAACCAATTACGAAAAAACCGACTACTCTAACCTTCGGGAAGCCGACCTGCGCGACGACGCGGACGCAATTATTGCCGACGGCTATGACACCAAAACTCCAACCAAGAACAAGGACGCGTTAATCAAGGCTTTCATCGCTGCCGAATATAATGGAATACATGCCGACCGTTATTATACCTTCGCCAACAGTTTCGTCGACATGGGCATTACCACCCAAACTTCCTACTCCGACAAAACCTTTGACGGCACCACCGTGGTAACCAATACCGCCAGTGCCGGCATGATCAGTTTCGCCGAACGGGTCACTTACCGCGTCGGCGACGAAAATTTAACCTTAATCCGCGATAAAAACATCCGTAAGGCAAAAGGCGACACCCTGACTTGCCCGTTTAACTGCCGTTTTCATCACCAACCCAACGCAATTATTACCAGTGACTACACCGCCGACCCAACCCCCCAAAGCCACGCGGACTACGTGGCGGTCACGGGTGCGTCACCGCACGGGATGCTAACCCACATCGTCAGCAGTAAAACCGTAGTCAATAACCCCGCCGACACTTTTCGCACCGTAACTTTGGCGGACGGACAAACGGGTTACGCGTTTACTTTACAACTTAACCCCAAGACATCGGTTCTCAACACCGCCACGCAAATGAAGTATTTAAGTGGCTTAAACGACTACCCCACCTTCCAAAGGGTGCAACTGGACGTCGTGTTAATCAAAGAAAATGGCAAAATTTACCTAAAAACTATCGACACGACCGAGAAGTATGTGGTACCCTATGGTATGCTTGCGCCGCAAGGTACGGGCTACACGCATACCGAATTTACGTTTAATTACCCGTTGCCCGACCCAGAATAAGGAGTACCCATGAAAAAAACGCTGAAAATGATTGGTTTGTACCTGCTGGTCACCTTGGTAGTGGCGGCGGGGGTAATTTTTTTGGTACCCACTCCGGTCAATGCCCATAACGAAGATTGGCAAGACCCCCTGCCCCCCGAACCGGACAACCATTTACTGGACATCGTCGGCAACCTAATGAATCTACACGACTTTAACGTGGACGCCGACTTGGCGATCACTACCGGTGGACAAACCATTGCCGTGGACGCCACCGTCGATCTGCAAGCCACCGACGGGTTTACCGACGTTGCAGTGGCGGGTGACGTCGCGGTCACGATTAACGACTTTAACGCCGCGTTGCACGTAACCTACTGGGACAATACCCTTTACGCGGACTACAACAACTTGCACTTATCGGCCGACCTAAACGCCTTACTGGACGGCTTGCCCACCATACTGGGTTGGTTCGGTGTTGATTTCACCCTGCCTGACACGTCTAACTTGGACGTTAACGCCATTTTGGCGTTGCTGGAAGCCTATACGGAAACCGACAACGGCAACGGTTACGACATCGTACTGACGGTAGCGGGTTGCGACCTGCAATTAACCTGCGACCACAACTTTAATTTACAACGGGCAGTAATTCCGGGGCTAACCCTGGGTGACACCACGCTTAAGGGGGCAATTACCCTAACCGTTTACGCCACCCCCTTGGCCATTACGGTACCGGATGTGGCTTACGTGAACGTACCGCAACTGGTTAAAATGTTTACTGACTTAATGCCTACCTTTAATCAACCATTTACCATCGCCGGCAATGCGACCTTGTTCGCCACCGTCGACGGCGTACGCCAAGCCGACAACTATTTGACCGCAGATTTAGGACGACTGGCGGTGATGACCCGTAACGGACTGCTGGACCAACTGGCAATCGACCTTGCCGTTAACGGTGCCGGCGAATTATTTGCCAATCAATTAAGCGGTCGTGCACTAAACCTAGGTGCCTACTTCAACAGCGACAACACCGACGGCGGGGTTTACATTAACTTTGACGGCCTGAAATTGTTCTGCGGGAAAGCCGACTTGGCCGACACCTACGCCGCGTTACAAAGTTTGTTGGCCTTGTTCGTCCCTGACGAAATTATGCAATACACCAACCTGTTCTACTTCAACGACCACAACGATATGGTGTTCGACACCACCGTGTTACAAAACTTAATGGGCAACTTGACCGCCGACGACATCGTGCCGATGCTTACCAAGTATTTACCGTACCTGCAAGATTTAACCTTGGACGCCGACAACCAATTGACCTTGACGGTGACCGACCCCCAAGGCGGTTTCGCCGTAACCGTAACCTTGTTCCCCGCCGCCGACGGCATTTACCATTTGACGGTTGAATGTAACTTGGCGGAACAACAACGCGCCCTTACCGCCAACTTCACCTTAACGACCTTGGACAGTGTGGTGGGTGTGCCTGCCGACGCCGACGTCAACAACGACCATGCGCCCTACTACAACGTTTCCAGCATCGACAACTTGTTAAACGCGGTTAACAATACTGTGCGTTACCAAGAATTTTACTTCACGGGTACGGTCGGTGTCAGCATCAATCTTTTAGGTAAAGATATTCCCGTGGACGTTCCCGTAGAAATTGCCATCAATAACACTGACCCCGCACGCGGCTTGGTGGTGGCGGCACACTTCGCGTTACCGTACGATAACTTAACTTCCATCGCTATTGGTAATTTACGTTTGCTCGATTCCGCGCCCAGTGCCGCGGGTAAAACCCAAAAAGGTACTCGCGACTTGTACCTGTACTACCAACAAGGCAACATTTACCTGTACCGCACCGAACAAGTGAAAATTAGTGGCAAGTGGCTGTGGAGCGACCCAGTCTATTCTGGCAGTTACGAAAAAGCGGTCAAATTAACCATGGCGGAATTTACCGACGACGCCTTGAATTGGTTGTTAAAATGGGGCTTCGGTTTCAGCGACACCATTATGAACCCGATTACCGACGCCATCGCCAACGGTGCGACTAACACTGCCCCCTTGGATTACGGTAACGTAGTCCACGGTTTCAGCAACACCGACGGCCGTTACGACATTGTGTTAAACTTAGGCGAAATTACCCGCAACCCCGACCTAAAAGATTTCACCGTCAGCGTCACCACCGCCGACCGCGACGGCCAAACCGTGGTCACCAACGTGGGACTGGATATGCAGGTCGATGTCGGCGTTAAAATTGTTTTACAAACCCGTGACAACGACGACGGCAGCAAAGGCTTGAAATTGTCTTTGGGCGACGGCGTTGCGGACATCACCACCGCCACCGAACGCATGACCATGATTAACGACCGCTATGCCGCAATGCCCCTTGCCGACGGTCAAACTTATTACGAAACCATCAAAGGCAACTGGCAAGCCGCCTAATAGTTTTCTGGCAAATCGTTCAGTAACAACAACACGTCCCCCGCACTAAGCAGCGACGGGTAAAAGGCTTTGGCGGCGTCGCGGGTGGCGGCGTAAAAGACGGGTTTGCCCCACCCCGTTAAACCTTGGGTGAAAGCGTCACGATTGAGCGTACCGACCACAATCACCGCGTCGGCGACGTTTTTAATTTGCGTGCACAACGTGGCGTGGGCGGTCGCCGTGTTATCGCCCTGCTCCACGAAACCGGGGGTCTGCACCACTTTGCGGGTGGCGTAAGTGCCCAACACGGCTAACGCACTGGCCGCACTGACGGGATTCGCGTTATAACTGTCGTCCAAAATGATAATGCCGTTTGGGGCAACTATTGGTTGCAGCCGGTGCGCGGTCGGTGCTAAATTGGCCACCGCGGTTTTCAGGTGGTCGTCGCTGATACCTAGTTTCCGCGCCACCGCCACCGCCAACGCGATGTTGGTTTGGTTATGCGCGCCCAATAACGGCGTGGCGAAGTGTTCCGCACCGCCCCGCACTAAAGTTAAACGGGGGTGTTTTAATTGCCGACACCACGGATTATCACCGTCAGTAACCGCAATTCCGTCGTCAGGCAGTGCCGCGAACAGTTCGGCTTTGGTTTGCGCCACCGTAGCCACATCGCCTAAGGTCGCCAAGTGGCAGGCGCCAATACTGGTAATAATTCCGTGGCGCGGGTGGCACAAGTCACACATTTCACGGATGTCACCCACGTGACGCGCGCCCATTTCCATAATTAAAATTTGGGTATCGGGGCGCAGGTGTTCGTTCACCGTGCGCGCCAAGCCTTGCGGAGTGTTAAAACTGGCGGGACTGCTGACCACACGGTATTGGGTACTTAACAAAGCCGCCAAAATATTTTTGACCGACGTTTTGCCGTAACTACCGGTCACACCAATGACCATCAAGTCGGGACGGTGGCGCAAGGTGCGTACCGCGCGACGCACGTACCGCCGTCTGTTCGCCGCTTCCCACGGGGTCAGAAGCGTGTTGGCGCAAGCCACGGTGTGGGCTAACCCAAGGTACGGCAGTCCCAACCCCAAAATCACTAACGCCCACGTCATAACACGTAACCGACGCAAGCGCGCGGTTGGGTTGGCCGTACCCGTGGTGGTTTTTGCCACCAACGCCCAGTAGTCGCGGTTAACGTAACCGACTAATTGCATTTTGTACAGCAACTCGTTCATGCTAACCACTCCCGCACGTCCTTAATAAAACGGGCTTGGTTAGTTAAGTAGGCAAAATGCCCGTGTTCGCGGTAGACTATGCCCACCGCCCCTGGTACTAACTTTTGCCAACGGCGTAGCATGCTGACCGGCGTCGCGGTATCCCGTTGTCCCCAAATTAACAGCAATGGGGCTTTAATTTGGGCAATTTCCGCGGACAAGTCGCGGTGAATAATGTTTTGAAAGGTCGCTTTCCCGTCATCGTCCAGATTGCGGTAATCGGCACTGCCCCCGTGTGACGGTAAGCCCAAAGCCCGTTTCAATTTATGCAGGCGGATTTTTGCCCACGTCCACAAGTTAAACCGTGGTGGTAACCCTGCCCCACCGGTTACCACAATTTTGCTAAACAGGTCGGGATGTGCGGCGTTGAGGACGGCCATGACCCGCGCGCCGAACGAGTGGGCAATCACCGCACAACGGGTCACGTGCTGTTGCCGCAAATATTGCCACAGGTCGCGGGCGTAATCGTCCAGTGTGTACACCACCCCCGCGGGCGGACAAGGCAGAGCGGGCGTCAGTACGTTGTAATCACGGCGGAAATAATCGGCCACCCCCGCGAAACTGCGGGCGTCGCCGCCCCAACCATGCAAAAACAATAAGGTCATAACCTTATATATGCGGGTAGGTTAACCGTGTTTATGCGCCTTAACCGTTTTTGTTACAAATAAACTCGCCGTTATAAAACGGTGTCACAGTAAACGCGTTAACCGTGTCGCCGCTTTGGTATTTACGCATGGCCAAAGCCACGTCCAACCCGTTTTGCAGTTCAATAATGGGGATTTGCCCAACGTAGGCGTACGCTTTCGCCACCGCCAAGCCCACCCGAATGCCCGTCCACGAGCCGGGACCGGTCACCACCGCCACTGCGTCAAAGTGGTCCACCCCCAATTCCTTAATTAGCGGATTGATATTTTTGTCGTGTTGGCGCTGTTCGTGGCAAGTCTTGGTCACGGTAATTTTGCCGTCCACGGCCAAGGCCACGGTCAAAGTCGGTTGGGTACTGTCAAGCAATAATAAATTCACGGTCGCCGTTCTCCTTTACTTTAATCGTTACGTTGATTGCGTCGGGGCAACCAATGGTCCCTGGCCACTCGATCAACACAGTGTTACCGGGCACGGTTAAGTCCCACAGTCCCACGTTCGCGACAGCCCGCTCAAAATCTAAATTGATGGGGTAGTCGGCGAGCAAGCGGTACAAATCGGCGTGGTACAGGTGGTCGTTATATTGGTTAATAATGGTGAAGGTCGGGCTGCACGGAACCGCGGTCGGGTCCAACTCCTTAACTATGGCCGCGGCCAAGGTGGTTTTGCCCGCGCCCATGGGGCCGTTTAACAACACTACCCCGCCGTTACTTTGGCGCAGCCGGTGGGCTAACTGTTTCGCTACGGTGCGGGTCAGGTTTTGGTTCACACGCTATTGTAGCAGATTTCGGCGGTGGTGCAAAGCGACTGATGGCCGCCAAGGTAAAAATAATCCCCGCCACCACAACGTAGTAGATGTTCAAATTAACGACCCAACTCATCAGCAATAAAATTATGCCCGCCCACACGTAGCCTTTGGTGCGTTCCCGACTAAACGCCCGTTGCCACCAAACTTTAAGCACGTCCTTAATTTTACGGCGCGGACGGCGGGGCGCGGCCTTTAATTGTCGCCAATACTTACGACCGATGGTCAGTTCGTAAACGGCATTGATACCCACACTAACCAGCAACGCCCACCACCAACGCCGGGTTACCAAATACCCCACGACGTAGAGAAAAAAGCCCCGCACCACAATGTCCATTACGTACGCTACCCGATTCATTAAATTTATTATTGACAAGGACACTGCCAGACCGCATACTAACATGAAAAAAAATTTTTTACACAAAAGGTAGGGTTTTATGCGGTGGCCAAAGTTAATAACGAGAAAATCATCGAGTTAAAAAACATCACGAAAATTTACGACCAAGAAAAGGTAGTGGAAGACGTGTCGTTGGCCATTCATGCCGGCGACTTTGTGACGATCTTGGGACCTTCGGGTTGCGGCAAAACCACCCTGTTGCGCATGATTGCGGGCTTTGAAAAACCGACCCAGGGTACGATTTTGTTACAAGGCGTGGACGTCACCAACGTGCCACCCTATAAACGTAACATTAACACGGTGTTCCAAAAGTACGCTTTGTTTCCGCACTTAAACGTGTTTAACAACGTTGCCTACGGCCTGAAATTAAAGAAAGTTCCGGACGCAACCGCCAAAAAGGGTTACCGGTTGCTGTCCACCACGGAAATCAAAGACAAAGTCAACGCCGCGTTAACTATGGTAGATTTAGCCGACTACGGCCACCGCGACATCGACAGTCTGTCGGGCGGACAACAACAACGGATTGCTATTGCCCGCGCGTTAGTTAACGAGCCCAAAGTTTTATTGTTGGACGAACCATTATCGGCGTTAGATTTGAAAATGCGCAAGGAAATGCAACTGGAACTGCGCCGTTTACACCACGAATTGGGCATTACCTTTATTTACGTAACCCACGACCAAGAAGAAGCCATGACCATGAGTGACACCATCGTTGTCATGCGCGACGGAGTAATCCAGCAGGTTGGCACCCCAAAAAAAATATACGACGAACCGCAAAACGCTTACACCGCGGATTTCATTGGCGAAAGTAACATTATTTCCGGCAAAATGTTAAAAGATTACCAAGTTGAATTTTTCGGCACCCAGTTCGCGTGTTTGGACAAAGGTTTCGGCAAAAACGAACCCGTGGACGTGGTGGTGCGTCCGGAAGACGTAAAGATTAACAAAGCCGATCCGCAAATAGCGGGCAAAGTCATCAGCAGTGTGTTCAAAGGTACTTTTTACGACCTGACGGTACTGGTGGGCGATTACGAATTGTCGGTCAAAAACACGCGCGATTACGCGGTGGGCACACCGTTGAATTTAACCATTTTGCCCGACGGGATTCACATTATGCGCAAAGAAGCCTTAACCAACGCCTACCACACGGTAATCACCGGCGAAAATACGGTAGCCATTGGCGACGTGGACTTTGCGTTTGTCCCGACCGCCGGCGAACAGTTTAACAAGGGCGACGCGGTGGTGGCCGTGATTGACTTCGACAAAATTGAACTGACCGATGACGAAAAGGAAGGCCAAATTGGTGGCAGCATCAGTGACCTGATTTACAAGGGTCGTTACTACCAAGCCAAAGTTTGGTTAGATAACGATACGGCGTTAATCGTCGATACGCCTTACGAATGGGACGCCGACGACCGCGTCGGTTTGAAAATTAACCAAGCAGACATAAAGGTACGTCACGATGAAGAAGCCAAGTAACTTTAACCGTCGTAGTTTATTTGCTTTGCCGTACTGGTTGTACATGACCGTTTTCGTAGTGGTTCCGTTGTTAATGTTGTTGTTTTTTGCGTTCTACAACAACGGTCACGGTTTTTCCTTTGCCGAAGTAACCAAGTACTTTACGGACAGCAGTCAATGGGCCACCATCGGTCGCAGTTTGCGGATTGCCTTTTTGGCGGCGATGCTGTGTCTGTGCCTTGGTTACCCGCTGGCGTACCTGATTGCCAAAATCAAGTCGCAAAAATTGCAATACCTGACTTTGATGGCTTTGGTCGCCCCCATGTGGATTAACGGACTGCTGCGCACCATTGCCCTGAAAGACTTAACTACCCTGCTGGGTTGGGCGGCGGGCGAAGACCTGTTAATCTTGGGGCTAACCATTGATTATCTGCCGTTCATGATTATGCCGACTTACTTGGTGATTACCGGTATCCCACGGTCGTATTTAGAAGTCAGTGCCGATTTGGGCGCGCACCCCGTCACGACTTTTTTCAAGGTCGAATTACCTTTGTCCATGGCGGGGCTAATCAGTGGTTTTTTGATGGTCTTTACCCCCGCGGTGTCGACCTACTACATGAGTGAATATTTGGGCGACCAAAGCACTTTCATGATTGGCGAACAATTAAACACCATGTTTATCAAAGACAACAAGTCGGGAGCGGCCGTGATTGCTTTGGTACTGTTGGCGATTGTCGGCTTGTCGGTCGTGTTAACCAACGCGTTATCACGACTGGGTAACCGGCGGGGAGGATTGTACTGATGGCGGCGATTTTTATTTTGTTAGTGTTGGCGGTACTTTATTTGCCCGTATTGTTACTGGTCTTTTTGTCGTTCAGTGACGGCCTGCAATACTATACCGAACTGTTTACCAACGCCCACTACCTGCAAGCCATTGGCAACACCTTGTTGATTGCGGTGGTGGCGTCCCTGATTGCCACCATAATCGCGACGATGGCGGCCACTGGCATTATTTATTTGGGAAAAAAATCCCGCGCTATTACCATGGCCGTTAACCAATTACCCATCGTTAACGCCGACATTGTTACGTCGTTTGCGTTAGTGTTGCTGTTCGTCGGTTTAGGCTTGAACAACTTTGGTTTGTTGAAATTGATTTTGGCGCACGTGTTAATTGCCCTGCCGTTTTGTTTACTCACCATTTTACCCAAGTTACGCCAACTGGACGCCAATTTGATTGACGCGGCGCTAGACTTGGGGGCGACGCCCATGAAAGCCTTTACCAGTGTCATCGTGCCCCAACTGGTACCGGCTATGGTGCAAGCGTTCCTGCTGGGTTTCACCCTGTCGCTGGACGACTTCGTCATTACCCAATACAACAACAGTGGCGTCCCTACCATTGCCACGGTGGTGTACGGTGCCATCAGCCGTCGCGACATTCCCAACGCGTTTAAGGCCTTAACCACCATTATTTTGGCGGTCATTATTATCGTGTTAATCATCATGAACGTGCGCATGGGACGGGTACGCCAAGGCAAAAAGTTGAGTAAAAAAGTCGTTGCCATCATTACCGCGGTGGTCATTTTGCTGGCAGGTGGCGGTATCGTACCGTTAATTGTTCATAACTTAACGCCCCGCAGTTCGGTGTTAAAAATTTATAACTGGGAAGACTACATTGCGATTCCGTCCGACGGCGAAGGGCGGGACTTGGTCGCCGAATTTGAAGCGTACTACCGCGCCCAAACGGGTGATAAAAATTTCCGTGTCGAATACCACACTTTCACCGACAACGAAGAACTGTACTCGAAAATTAAGACCCAACGTGCGGATTACGACCTGATTTTTCCGTCCGAATACTTGGTCGAAAAAATGGCGGGCGAAAACTTGTTACAAACCATTAAGTTAGACCAATTAGACGCGGACGTGGTCGCGGGGTTAGACGCCGCTATCTTATCCCGTACCACAGACTACACCGCCGTCACCGCGGATGGTGCGGTCGATCCCAACCAAGTGTGGGCGATTCCCTACATGGTGGGCACGGTCGGTATTATGTACGATACCGATGTCATCAACGGCATGGCGACAAAAACCGGAATTGACACCACCACTTTCGAGCAGATGTTGTCGGAACTGGGCTTCGGCGTGCTGTTCGGCGCCAAGTACACCGACGCCACGACGGGCACCACCTACGACAGCAGTAAATTTAAGAGCCACATTACCATGAAAAAGTCTGCCCGCGACAGTGTGGGCATTGCGATGTTGTACGCGCAAGCGGCCCGCATTCGGGACAGCATTACTGCCCACCAAGCCCAAGGTGGCACGGCGGATGACTTCGACAATACGGAATTATCGAACATCTTAAATATGCAAGACCAATTCACCATTGACCAAGCCCGCCAAATTTTACAAGAACAAATCCGCGTCATGAACCCGTTTTATGAAAACGATAACGGCAAAAAAGCCTTCGCTAACCCCAACGACACCCGCTTTGCTTACGGTCTATTTTGGAGTTGCGACGCGGGCTTGACCATGGGCGAAAATGTGGACGATAATGATGAGCAATTAACTAACTTAAAATTTTACGCCCCCTACGGTACCAACTTGTGGACGGACAATTTTGCCCTGCCCATCTACGGAAAAAACACGGACGCGGCCTACGCCTTTATGAACTTTATGTTGGACGCGGATAACGCCGCCGCCAACATCGATTACGTAGGCAGCCAAATGGCCGTGGCTGGTCAAGACGCGGACGGTAATAACACCGCGGTCGGCGACCTAAAAGACGATTACGGCTTCGACGAAAACGCCGACGACTTCTCCTATGACAACAGTTACGTCAACGCGGTGTTCCCGCCGGAGTACGCGTTGACTTACTCGGCGATTATGCATAACTTCGACCCCGTACAGGAAACGGCGGTCAACGACCTGATGGTCAGCATTCAAAACCAAGCCGCGCAACTGACGGAAAACACCCACGGCAGCCCCCAAGTTATCCAATGGGTGTTCTTGGCGTTAGTATTGGCGGGCGTGGTCGTGGCGGTGGTTTATTGTGTAAGCCACCGGCGTCCCCAAACTCCACCCGTTAACTGATTGCTGCTTTACATTTCAAAACCGCTGTCTTCGACGGCGGGGGTTGACTGTTGGCTCAATAATTGGTCGATTTTGTTAAAATTGGTACTCATCGCCAACTGGTTCATAAACGCGCCATTTAGGTACTGCCCTAACGGTGTATAGTTCGGGTCAATGCGGTAAAAACGGCAACTGGGAATTTCCCCGTGGTTGAAATTATCCAATAAACGCTCGCGGTCTTTGGGAATCAAGTAAGGGAGTAAACTGGTTTGGTTAATCACGGTTTCGTAACTGGCCGCAAATAACGGCGTCAGGCATTGCAGACTGTTGTCGATCTTATCCCGTTCCACTTTAATGGGTTCGCAGTTAAACCAGTAGTACTGGATTTGCCCCGTGGTGGGGTTCGGGTAAGAATACAGTGCATAATTGTGCTTCGCGTAACGGTAAAAGTTGCCGTACGCCGTGTAGGGGTTAGTCACGGGGTAATCGTTAATTCCCAAATGGTCGGCGGCGTATTCGTGATATGGTAAGTTATTGATGGTCGGCAAACTTTTGCCGATTAACGCCTTGGTTAACTTTTGCGCCATGGACGGAGTCACCATGGATTGGGCGTGGTAAACCATTTCCCCGTTCAACGTTAAATATTCGCTGCCAAGGTGATAATAAGTACCTAAATTGTGTTTTTCCGGATTAACAAAGCGCGGCGCCACCGCTACGTTTTTCGCGTGCGTGAACATCGAACGGCGTACCGGCAAGTAACTGAACACGTTGTCCACCGTCATCGCGTAAACTTCGTGGTGGTCGAACAAACTGCTGGTCCATACCATACCGAACGGCACGGGGTCTTGGCGGTGCAAACTGATCGTCGGTTGCGGGATCGCGCCGGAAAACATCGCAAAATCGGACAAGCGATAATCGACATTCGCCCGTTGTAATTCGCCTAACGTTGGCACTGTAACGTTGGTTTCCCCCTTTCTCGGCGGCAGCATAAAAGTCGTTAATTTTTCCATTCTCTAATTATAGAATTACCCAAATTCTAAAGTCAATACCACCGCGTAAAATTTTTCAACTTTTTTTAGCAAAAATTGTCATTCACTTACGCCCGAGTTCACGCTCCACGGTGCCGTTGATAACGGCGTTAATACTGGGCTTTACTCTCTGCCGACCAATTCGTCAATGCTGCCGTGCAGGTGTTTGGCAATCACGTACAAGACGTCCAAACGCGGTTCTTTACCCCGTCGCCAGTGCGTAACCATGGTGCGGTGAAACCCTTGCGCGTCGGCGAAGGCGCGATTGTTGGTGTGGTTTTGGGCGAGTAAAGTTTGGTATCGCTCCACCAAACCGCTTATGTCATAACGAGTGGTATGGTAATGACCACGGTTACGTTGTTCGTCCAAGCCAAATAAATAATCCAAGGAACAATTAAAATATACGGCAATTTTTAAGATTACCGGCAGGGTCGGGATTCCGTCGTGTAAGTAACGGCTATACTGGGTGGCGGTTACCCCGCTGACGTGTGCTAACGCCCGCAACGACAACCCACTTTCCGCCACCAAATCTTGCAATACTTCCCGCAAGTTTTCCATAAATTTACCTTGCATAGTATGCTGAAAAAGTGTTACACTACGTTATTGTTACAGATATGCATCACTTTATCAGGGGGCAATTCGCTAATGACCGATGTTTAATCACACCCACGGGGCATTAACTACTGGGCTTTACTCTCTGCCGACCAATTCGTCAATGCTGCCGTGCAGGTGGCGGGCAATGGTGTACAGTAAATCCAACCGGGGCATTTTGCCCGCCTGCCAATGGCGAATAATACTTTCGTTAAAGGCTTGCGTCGTTTTGGCAAATTGGTAATGGGTTAAATGGTTAGCCACCAACAACTGACGGTAATTGCGCAAAAAGCGCTGCCGGTCGTAATGGTCGGTGGCGTAGGGACTGGGGCACCGGCGGTCGTCCAAACCGCACAGGTAGTCCAACGAACACTTAAAGTAGCGCGCAATTTTTAACGCTACGGGCAAGGTCGGCGTGCGCCCGTTTAAGTAGTACGAATAAACCGCCGAACTGACCCCGCTGGCGGCGGCAATCTGGTGCACTGATAACCCCGTTTCCCAAATTAAATCCTGCAAAACTTCACGAAATTCTTCCACGACACCCGCCCTTTCGTTAAAGATTTATATTGCCATTATCAAATATGGTCGGTTATAATTATTCACCTTTAACAATAGGGCTAGTCAAGTTAGTCCATAATTAACCAAGGAGTAAAATGGTCAAAAATATTTTATTAGATTTCGTGATTAACGTGTTCAACTTGGAAATTGCTAACCACTATACTACTACCGAGCACGCGGTGATTATTGACTTCCCCGACCGCACCCAAGCCGTCATTGCCGCCCACCCCGTTGCGGGACACTTTCCACGCCGGCCGGTTTTACCCCCGTTGCGCCAAGACCACAGTTACCACTACGTACACCAACACGATTACGGCTACGGGCGGGAACCCGAAGTGCTGGAACTGAACAAACTGACCTTGCGGGGCTGGGAAGATTGTCGCGTTTATTTACAAGACGCTTGCGAAACCTTGCTGGCCGCCGAGTTTAACGACTTTGAAATTACCTTTGACAGTGGCCCCGTGTACTTGTTAACCATAACCCCGTTAATCAAACGTCCCCGCCGTGCCCGTAAAATTCAAACCAAGCCCCACTCGGCTAGTTTTTCAAAACCGCCCAAGGCGCGGACGTAAGCGCGGGCTTGCTCGACAATCGCAGCGTACGGTTGCCCGTCAATTTGTTCGTCACCAATCGCACAACACAAGTTAACCGGTTGTCCCGTTGCTTGGGCTTTTAAGAACGCGTAAATATTGACGCTGACGTCGGCCTTGGACAAGTCTTTACCGTGAATACCGCCACCGGTCACACTGTGCCCGAGGTCACTGCCTAATTTACGGTTGGTCGCGCCCGAATCCACATTGACCCCACCCGACCATTCGCCCAACGGGTTAGTGACGGTGTAGTAGCCCAGATTATTGTAACGGTTGGTCAGCAACTGCCGGTCGGCATGACTTTGGCAAATAATTAAACCTTTGCCGTTTAAGATGTACTTGCCGTCGGTCGGGTATTGGCGGTAAATTTGACGCGCAATCGTCGATAATTCTTTTTCTTCGTCGGTTAACGGCAAGCCCTTAAAGATCCCGTTGTCGCCACAGCGGATCTGTCCGACTTGGTTCTTGGCCAAATGCGGGTCTTGCGGCACCAAAAAAGTTTCGATGTCGGCAATTTCTTGCCCCGCAATTCGTTGGACAGTTTGTTCAATAAAATCGTCCGCAAAAGTAATATCGGTTTCGATAATCAACCGACAAAAACCATGCCCGATTAACACTTCGACGGCGATGTGCGGATTGTCGTCTTGGGTATAGGCGTAATCGACCAACGCCCCCGCGATGCGGTCGGCCACCTTGTCGGGGTGCGCCGGATTTACTTTTTCAATCATATGCCATTATACCGCCAAATTAACGGGCGGTCAAAAGTTTAGGTTGGCCGTCGCCAAATTTTAATCAATTTCAAGTTTACTTTTACTAAACAATGGATCGGCGTAAAATTCTTCCAAGGTCAAATCGAAAGCGTCAGCAATCTTGGCCACCGTGGTCATTTTAATGTCTTTGGTCGAACCATCCAAAATACGTTTCAAAGACGACTGCGGAATTACAATCTTTTTGCACAAAGCGTATTGCGTCATTTGGCTTTGGTTAAGCAAGTTAATTATTCTTTGTGCGATTGCCGCCTGTAATTTCATAACTTTTACTCCGATGTTATAATTTTACTTTGGGTAAAAATTATTTTAGTTGTTTGCACGCAAATAGTACCCCGTGGTATACTTGTTTACATACAAGCATGACAGTGCTTGTTTTTCGTCCAGCGAGAAATTACCGTCACCGACGGAAAGGGGGAAAAACGTATGACTAATCTGGTTACCGAAGTAATAACCGCGGCGTTCCGCATGGAAATCGCCAACCCGCTTAAACCCGTGGGCGACAACAGTTTTTTGGTGAGCCTGCCCAACCATGGACAAGTTATCATCACGGTTAAACCACTGCGGCACGACCCACATTACCAACCGCCCACCCAACCCAAACGGCATACCGTACACCATAATTTGCAAATTGACCCTAACCAGCCACTGACTTTGTTAAGTATTGAAGACTGCCGCTGTTATCTGGACGACGTTTGCCAAAACTTACTCGACGCCGAATACCACGACGGCGAACTGACTTTCCCGAACGGCGACAGTTTTTTGGTTACGCTCATGACTTTTCATTAAGGTTGGTGCTACCGCCACTTTCTCGTGCCGACCCACCCGCGCGGTACAATACGCATTGCCCCAGTTTTTCGGCGTCGCGGAAGACCGGCCCCGCCGCTACCTGTTCGTCCGCCGTCGCGTACGGGTAACGCAAGCATTGTTCCAGTAATTTATTACAGGACGTACCCACCGTCACGATTTGCAGCGGTTGTTGCGGGTGCGCACGGTCGTAAGTTTGTACTACCGCCTGTACTCCGCGTACCAAGGCCGCGAAAATGGCCGCTTGGTCGCGTTGGTGTTGCCGATGTTGGAAGCGGTCGTTGACGGCCAAAGTATTAACCACCGCTTGCGCGCGGTCGGCAAGGATGCGCAAGGTACCTTTAGCGACAATCGTGCCGGCACGGTTACGTACCACCAAGTTTTGTGTATCGGGCGCGTAAATCGCCATTTGCGCCACGCCGGAACCATAATACGGCGCGCCAACGGTGCCACAGCAACTGCACAAGATGCCCAGCACCGCATTTTCGGGATCACGTTTATCCAACATTGCAAAAGTGAAATCCTGACTGCCAATCGGTTCCGCCAACGGCGTGCCCAAAATGTGGTGCGGAATCTGGCGCGCGCGGGCTTGGTCAAAGGCCGCCACACTGCGGGTAAAAATGGCTTGGTTCAGGCCGTAACTGGCGCACAGGTTGGCCAGCGCTTTGGTGCGGTGGGTTACACCGGTGTAAGGCGGTTTGCTGGGGGCGTGGTAAAAACGGGTTAAGCCGTCCGTCACCAACAGACCGTTGACCTGTTTGCCGTCGGGGTGGGCTTGCATTAAACGGTACGCGCGGTCAAAACGCAACACCAGTTTTTGGAACAGCCCACTTAACGGCGTGACGGAGTCGCGTTCTAACCGCAGAACCGTAGCCAACCACGAATACTGTACTTGTTTACCCAACCGTGCCGCATGACCGATAAAATCCAGTAACCGTGGGTTGGGCGGGCAATGTTCCGGCAAATCGGGAAACAAGGCGGCAAAGTCACCAATACGCAAACTGCCTTGCGGGTCGGTCGCCGCTTGACCGTCGGCCAAAATCTGCCGTAACACGGTACTGGCTTTTTGTCCCAGCACCATCTTGGTGGCCCGTCCGTTCTCGTCCACGTAAGGCTCCCGCGCGAAACAGCCCAATGCTTCCGCGAATCGGTAAAAGGCGTCCTGTTCCGTACTGTCCGCGGCGACCAACCTTGCGCCCAAGCCCACTTGGTTTAATTGCTCTTGCAAAAAACACACGCTTTGGTTCGGCACCGTACATTTCCGCAATTTAATTTGGTTCATTTCACGTTTAGCATAACACACCGCGCCCGGCAAAAGCAAGACCCACCACGGGTGAACGGTTAATTGCGGACGGCGTTACCAACTTTTTGTGCGACAGTCACCGCCAATTTGACTACCAGTGTTACGCGGTGATTACCGACCTAATCAATATTCTACCGCCCACAGCGTCAACCCTTTGGCCGGTGCCGTGCGCCCCGCGGCTTGCCGATTACGCGCCTTTAACACCGCGGTCACGTCCCGCCCGTCGAGCAACGTCCCCACAATAATGCGCACCATGTTGTGCAAAAAACCATTGCCGGTAATCACGAAACGAATTTCGTCGTCGTGGGCTTGAACGTCCAGTGCGTAAATGGTGCGTACCGGATTTTTGTCGCGCAAGTTGGTACAAAAGGACGTGAAGTCGTGCGTGCCGACCAGTTGCGCCGCTTGGGCGCGGATTTTCGCCACGTCGACGGGCTTGTACAGTTGGTGATAGGTTGCATCGCGTAAAGGACTGCGGGTCGGGGACACGTAACATTTGTACACGTAAGTTTTGGCGTGGGCGTCACTGCGCGCGTTAAATTTCGGCAACAGTTCGGCCTTGGTCACCGCGATGTCGGCCGGCAAGTAGGTGTTTACGCCCAACAGCAATTGGTACAAATTGACGTTGTCGCACGGACACAGACAAGAAATGACTTGCCCCACCGCGTGCACGCCGGCATCGGTACGACCACTGCCCACCACCTTGACGGGAGTGTTGAAGTAACGGCTTAACGCACTTTCCAGTTCGGCCTGTACGGTGCGTTGCCCGACTTGGCTTTGAAAACCCGCAAAGCGCGTGCCCAGATATTCACAAGTAATTTTCAAATGCATTGGGCTATTGTACCGCGCCGACGGGAACTTGGCAATCACGTCCGCAAACGCCGCCGCCACTACGTGTTCAGTACCCATGATTTAAGCATAGCCCTTATTTACTGTTTGCACAAACGGTATTTTGGCAAACGGTAGTTAATACACTATGGCATAGGGGGGAGAAGATATGAATTTACAAACCGCTGTTGCCACTAAAATTGTCAAACTTTTGCACGAACGCAATATGACGCGTTACGCTTTATGTAAAAAGATTGCTATGTCCGAATCCAGTTTGAAAAACATTATTGATGAACGATACACCGACATTAAATTGTCAACCGTAATGAACATTGCTGATGGTTTTGACCTGACGCTGGCCGAATTTTTCAACGACCCGTTGTTCGCCAAAGAAAATATCGAATGCGAATAAGCAATTAAAACTTACGCTCGCCTTAAAATCACGTTGCCGGAAACCGCGGCGATGGCGTCGCCGTTGGTTAAAACCATTTTGCTATTGTGACGGTACTCGCGGACTTGGTTATTCACCCGCAAATTAAAGGTGCGCGCGCTTTCGTCCACCGCTAACAGCAGGTACTCGCCCGCGGGGATGGTCGCCTTTTTCCCGTCCGCCACCGTGTAGGTCGTACCTTTGCTTAAAATGACGTCACGTTTTTCGTGCGTTACCCCGACCGCGGTGGCTTCCGCCCGCGCCAAGCGGTTAATTTTTACCGCCCAGATCATAATTAAGGTTAACAAAATCACCGCCACGCCCGCGATTAACAACCACCAATACCACGCGTAGTGCCGTGCGTTAATGGCGGCGTCAATCGGTAGCGCACACACTAACCCCGCCAAGGCCGCGGCGATAATCACCCACGGTAAATAAAATTTTACTTTTTTGGCCATATTTCAGCATAACATACCGCCGCTTTTTCCCCAAACTTTTTACGTGACGCAGTTAATAACCGATTGTTGCCCCCTGCTCGGCCGTGTTACAATAGCGTATGCCGTATTGGTTACCCAGTGTCGCGTTAAGTTTGGCCATTATTTACCTGTGGGGTGGTACCCCGTTTTGGGTGACTAATGGTTGGTTAACTGGCGGTTGGGCGTTAGTACTTTACGCCGTGTTGGTCGCCGTACCGTTAATTGTGCTTGGCGTCATGGCGTTCCGTCAACGATTAGGTAATACCCCTCCCCCCCCCCTACAACGGCGGGGGTGGCGTCTGGCCAACTGCTGGCTTGGGTTGTTGCTGGTTTGGTCGTTAACCGTCATTTTGGCCGGCTGGGAAAGTTACGATTTTAAGGACTCCTTATGGCCGTGGACGGAACACTACCACGCTTTGGGGTGGGTCGAGTCCTTACGGCAAATGACCACTATTTCCAATTACACTCCGTTGTACAATTACTTTTTGGTAATGTTAGGGCAACTAGGTCTAACCCGCACCGCCACGTTATACGCGATTAAGTATTTAACTTTGCTGGCGTCCGTTGCGCTGGCGGTGGCGGTGGCTTTAATCGTGGCGCACGTTCGTCAAAAACCGTTTAGTTGGGGCTTGGTCATCGGTAGTTTACTATTACCGCCGGTCATTATGGAAAGTGCGCTGTGGGCGCAATGCGATGCAATTTACACCGCGCTGTGCCTGTTTGCTTTTTACGCCGCGTTAAAGCACCGTTCAAGAACCGCCATGGTCTTGGTCGGTTTGGCCTTTGCCACGAAGTTCCAATTTATCTTTATCGTACCGGTATTATTTTTAATGTTAATAGTCAAGGACGCGGACGGCCGACCTTATTTACGGTGGCGGGACTTATGGTTAGCACCGTTAATGTACGTGGTTAATTTATGGCCGGTGTGCTTTGGCGCAGACATCGTCCCGATTTTAACCGTTTATTGGGGGCAATACGACGGGTTATACCTAGCCGCCAATGCGGCAACCTTACCCATGCTCACTAACCTGCTTCTGCGATACTTAAGCCCACTTTTTCCCTGCGGGATGTCGCAACTGGGATGGGACGTAGCCTATTACGTGCATTTCGGGTTGGGTTTGTTGGCCTTTGGGCTGTTGTTATTCGTGGCCAGCAAACGCACATATCGCCACCGCCCCGACCCCGCCGGCTGGGTTAACTACGCGTTGTTGTTCGCGTTAAGCATGCCGTTCATCATGCCCCACATGCACGACCGGTTCTGTTTTATGGCGGCGGTACTGGCTATGGTGTACGCTTACTGCCAACCGAGCCGCCGTAATTTTTGGGTCATGGGCTTGGTGGTCGGCAGTCAAACTTTGGCCATGTTCCCGTTTTTGCACATTGACCTACTACCTTATCCGTGGCCGCTGTTACTGGCGACGATTGCCAACTTGGTCGCGTGGTTTATCGGGTTAGACGGATTAAATCGTACGCCCGTGTGCCAACACCCAGTGCCGCCGCAGTAAACTTTGGCTGGTTGCATACCAATGCTTTACCACGTACGGGTAACCATGGTCAAACGGCGGGCGTGGCAGGTTCGCCGCTGGGGCGAGTGGCTTTGGCCAGTTGGCGACGGTAGACCGCCAACATTTTCGGGCGCAAGTAGCGTTGAATCATCGCCGACATTAGGTTCAAAATAATGTTCATCACGCAATACGGCAGCCCGACCGTCAAGCAGTACGGCCACGGAATAAAGAAGATCGTCCAACTCAACAGGGCGGATACCAAATGTTCGGCTTCCCCGAACGCGGCTTCTTGCAGGAAGCGGAACAAGTAATCCGGGTTTAAGTTATCCAGATGGTCCTTGCGAAAACCGCCCAGTTTGCCCAGTTCCGGCACCTTATCTTTCCATTTACGCACCCCGCACGCCAAGCAAAACGTGGTCTGCCACGGTTTAGTTTGGTAAAATTTGGCCAGTGGGTTGTACAATTTTTTCGGCAACAAGCGCATCAGGCACACCACGACGATGTCGGTACCCAACACAATCCCCAGTCCCGCCGCCGTCCAAATTCCGCCCCAGGTAAAATCTAACCCCACCGTGGCGGCACAAAGGCCGTTAAGTCCCAAGGTTAGCACCGCAAAAATCGCCACGATGATCAGGTAAAGTACCATAAATTATGGTAACATACCTTTAATTGGTTGACTATTTTTTTCGACAAAAATTATACTGTATTTATGAAAGTTGGGATTCCCCGCGCGTTACTGTATTATAAGTACGAAAAATTATGGACAACCTTTTTTGACGAATGTGGTATCGAGTACATCATCAGTCCCGAAACCAACAAGGCTATTATTAACGACGCGGCCAATTTGGCGATTGACGAAACTTGTTTGCCGACCAAGATTTTGCTCGGGCACATTAACTGGTTAAAAAACCAGTGCGACTACATCTTTATCCCGCGGGTGGAATTTGTCTACCGCGCGCAGATGTGCACCAAGTTCATGGCGCAAATTGATTTAGTCATGAATACTTTCCGCGGAGAGCACTTAAAGTTCCTGTTTTACAATTTATACAAAAAAGGCCCGAAAGCCGAATACAAAGCCTTCAAAAAAATGGGCAAGTATTTGGGCTTAAAAAAGTCGGTTTACAAGTACGCGTACTACACGGCCAAGCAAGCGCAGGTCTACTACGAAATGTTCCGTGCCCAAAACCAGTTACAGTTATTACAGCAACCCACCCCGCAAAACAAAGTGTTAGTGGTTGCACACGCGTACAACATTGGCGACAAGTTCGTGGGGGAACCCATTTTACGCACCTTAAAAAATCTGGGGTGCCGGCCGATTATTGCCGAATACTTTGACGCACGCGAGTGTATTCAGGCATCCAAGCAGTTATCGCGCACCCTACCGTGGGCGTACAACCAACACCTATTGGGGGCGATTGCGTTGTATCACGAGCAAGTGGACGGCATTGTAATTTTAACCACTTTTCCGTGCGGTCCCGACAGCATGGTTAACGAAATGATTGTGCGTAAAATCAAGGACAAACCCATTTTAACCTTAACTATGGACACCCAAGACGGCAGTGCCGGTTTAGAAACGCGGTTAGAAAGTTTTGTTGACATCTTAAATTTCCAAAAGGAGCGACCCCATGCGTAAAGAAGTAGTGGCGTGTTTCCCCCAATGGGGTAATTATTCCCACGCGTTCAAATTTTTATTGGAACGCGGTTTTAACGTGAAGTACCTTACTCCCCCACCAATTACGCGCCAGACTTTGGCGTTAGGCAGCAAGTACAGCCCCGATTACGTTTGCGCGCCGTTTAAGTACTGCTTGGGTTGTTACATTGAAGCGTTAGCGCAAGGCGCGAATTGTCTGTTACAAATTTTCGGGGCCTGTCGGTTGAACTACTACGGCGAACTAGCCGAACAAATTTTACGCGATTTGGGTTACGACTTTCAATTCATGAATATGGCGGGTATCCAGTGGTTATCTCCCAAATCAATTATGGAAAACTTCAAAATTGTTAATCCCGACGTATCGTTGGTTAAGGTCGCGGCGGCGTTACCCACTACCCTAAAAATGATTGAGTACATTGACATCGTGGAAGATTACCTACGACGTAACGTGGGGTTTGAAGTCAACGACGGCGATTTCGACCGGTTATACCAACAATTTTCGCGGGACTTGGATACGGTGGAAAGTCGCAAGCAGTTAAAAAAAATTTTTAAGTCCTACTGGCAACGCTTTCGGCAAATTCCGTTAAACAAGCCCGCCAAAACCTTCAAGGTCGGCATGGTGGGCGACTACTACACGGTACAGGAGCCGTTTTCTAACTACTTTATGGAAAAAGAGTTAGCCAAAATGGGCATGGAAGTTTACCGCGACATGAATTTGACCAACAGTATCGTGCACAACAAATGGCGAGAGCGCCACAAGGTCGGCAAAAAGTACGCCAAATACAACATTGGGGCGACGGCGACCTTCACGGTAGCGGAAGCGTTACAGTTCGCGAAGCAGGGCTTTGACGGGATTATTCAGGTCAAGTCGTTCGGTTGCACCCCCGAAATTGACGCGATGCCGATTTTACAAAACGTAGCCAACGATTATAATATCCCCATTCTACACTTCAGTTTCGATTCGCAAACCAGTGAAGCGGGGGTCAAAACCCGTTTGGAAGCATTTTATGACATGGTGGCGGCGCGTCACCAAGGAGGCAAAAGATGAAAAAAGCGTATTTAGGCATTGACATTGGTTCAATTTCCACCAAAGGGGTAGTGATTGACGCCAAAAACCAAATTATTGCCAGCGAATACTTATGGACAGAAGGCGACCCGATGGGGGCGGTCAAGCGGTTGTTAAAATCTTTACAAAAGCAGATTAAGGACCAAACCGTACAGGTAGTGGCCGTCGGCACGACCGGCAGTGCGCGTAAATTGATTGGCGCAATGACCAACGCGACGGTAGTTAAAAACGAGATTACCGCGCACGCCATTGGCACTACTACCCTGTACCCTGACGTAAACACGATTTTTGAAATCGGTGGGCAAGACAGCAAAATCATCATTGTGGAAAATGGCTTCGTGGTGGACTACGCGATGAACACCCTGTGCGCCGCGGGGACGGGGTCATTTTTAAGCAGTCAAGCGCATAGATTGGGGGTATCGGTGGCAGAATTCGGCGCGATTGCGTTAACCAGTAAACACCCGACCAACATCGCTGCCCGTTGCACCGTGTTTGCCGAAAGCGATCTGGTACACAAAGCCCAAATGGGTCACAAAAAGGAAGACATTATTGCGGGTTTATGCAAAGCCGTAGTCACTAATTACCTGAACAACTTGGGTAAAGGCAAACGCATTAAAGCCCCGATTGTGTTCCAAGGTGGGGTCAGCAAAAACATCGGCGTCAAAAAGGCCTTTGAAGAAGCGGTCGGTTGCGAAGTCATGGTGGATCCGAACGGGCACTTAATGGGCGCGTTCGGCGTCGCGGTTCTGGCCAAGCAGGCGGGCATTGAACGACACTTCAATTTTAACGTGGCCGACCTTGATTTTCGCACCAAGGGCTTTGAATGCCCGAAGTGTGCGAACCACTGCGAAATAATTTGCGTGTACCAAGGCAACAAATTGCTAGACGCTTGGGGCAATAAGTGCGACAATGGAGCAGTAAGGGTTTGAAAACCATTACTGCAACAGGTCTGGACGCGAGTTTACGCGCGGACAGATAATGGGACAACCCAGAACCACCATTTCGTGCCAGACAAGGAGAACCAATTATGATTAAATTAGTGATTGACTGTACCTGCGAAATCAGCGTGGCCGAAGCGGCCAAAATGGGCATTACTTGCCTACCCATGCGCATGGTCATGGATGATGAAGAGTTCTTGGCGGGGGAAAACCTGACCAACGACGAGTTTTACGCCAAATTACCGACCTTAAAAAATTTACCCAAGACCATGGCGGTTAACCCCGACGATTACGTCGCGGCGATCAAGCCGTTGTTGGACGCGGGCGACGAAGTGTTAGCCATGGCCATCAGCAGTGGCTTGTCCAGCACCTACCAAAATTTGACCATTGCCGCGCAAGAATTGAACAACCCCCGACTACGGATTTTTGATACCCAAACCTTCACCATTGCCTACTACGCGTTGGTGATGGAAGCCAAAAAAATGATTGACGCGGGCAAAAATTTAGACGAAATCGAACAACGTTTAACCGAATTACGGGGTAAAGTACAAATTTACACGATTGTTGACGACATTCATTACATGATCAAGGGCGGTCGCATCGGGATTGTGACGGGCTTATTGGCGAAGACTTTACACATTAAACCGATTATTGGCGTAGTGGACAAAAAATTGGCGATGGTTGCCAAAGCGATGGGCTACAATAACGCCAAAAAAGCAATGTTACGTTTGGTGGCCAACGCCGACCGCAACCTGCCCATGTATTACGGACACTGCCACGCGCCGGAAAAAGCAGCGGATTTTAAGCAGATTTTTGACTTTAATTTTGTCGAAAACCGCGAAATTGGCCCCATTATTGGCACGCACGGTGGACCGGGGTGCGTTGGTTTGGCTTTTTTTGAAAAATAATTATTTTTGGCAGTTAGGGCAATAAACACTGCTGCGCCCGTTCAGGCGGGTGCCGTTTAAGGTAGTGCCGCAGTGCGGGCACGGTTGTCCGGCGTGGCCGTAAATTTGTAAATAACGGTCAGTTTGGTAACTTTTACCTTCGCTTTTGCGGTATTCGGTCAACGTTACGTGGTGGTTAGTGATAAATTCGGCGATGACCGCGGGAATCGTTGTGGCCAAACGCGCATATTCGTCGGGGGTCAGGCTGTTACCGGGGCGCATGGGTGCAATGCCCGCGCGGAAGCAGATTTCATCGCTGTAAATGTTACCGATCCCCGCGACAATGGCTTGGTCGAGCAGTAAACTTTTGACGGCCAAGGTACGGCGGGCAAATTTCTGTTGCAGGTACTCTGCCGTCACGTTTTTCGGCTCCACCCCCAGTTTTTGTTGTCCCGAAAGATCGGGTTGCCCGTCGCGAATCAACCAAAACCGGCCGAAACCGCGGTCATCGGCGAAGCGCAGTTGGTCGCCATTATCCAATACCCACAGCATTACGGTGTGGCGTGCGACAGGGTCGGTCGGGTGGTTAACGGTCAGCACCCCCGTCATGCGTAAATGAATCACCACGCGGTTACCGTTAGCGAAATGCACGGTCAAATATTTACCGCGGCGCGTTAATTTGGTAATGGTTTGTTGCAAAATACCGTAAGTAAACTGGGCGGGCGTGCCGTTGCCCAGTACTTTCAGGTTGCTAATCACCACCTGCACCACCTTACGTTTATTTAAGGTGGGTGCCAATACGGTACGCACGGTTTCTACTTCGGGCAGTTCAGGCATGAGCACCTCCTTGGTTGGTTGGCGGTGTCGCCAGACCAGTGTAACGCGGCGTGACTTGCCCGTCTTGGTTACCCACAATAATCAGTGGGACAAAAACTTCGTCGGGAGTCAGTCCGGTATGGTGGGCGCGGTACAGATGGTCGTGAACGCGGTATTCTTTGCCGGGGGCAAAGACCAACATTTTACCGGTTGGTCCGCCAATTGCGATAAAATCACCCAAATGTTTACGGTACGCGGGTGACGGTACCCCGCCGAACACGCCTTGGTCAATCAACGTTTGGGTTGGGAACAAAGTATAGTCGTTGGCATACTTGGCGAACGCCTTTTGGAACGCGTCGCGCTGCCCCGGTTTCACCGTAAAACACGCCCCGCGGGGGTCAAGGGCAATCGGGTGTTGCAAACAATTAGTAATGGCGGGATCAGCATAAATTGGTGTATAACCGGTCAAATCAATTTGCCCGTGGTCGGCGGTAATCACGAACAAGGTATCGGGACATTGTTTAACTAATTTGGCGAGCCCACGGTCAATGGTGTTAATTAGTTTACGGGCGGAACGCGCTGTGGTGCCGTAATGGTGCATGGTGGCGTCCAAGTCGGCAAAGTACGCGTACACAAACTTGCGGTCGGGTTGGTGGCACACTGTCCGCAGATAACGGGTTAATTGTCGCCAGTTATGGTATTCGTGGTAGTTTGGTACACGCAGCGAGTTATTCACAATATCCGGCATCACGCCGTACAAGGTTCGGTCGGTTGGTTTTTGGGCAAAAAAATACTGGTACGGCAGTTGGTGTTCGGCAAAAGCACGGTCTTGGGTCAGTTCTTTGGTGTAAAAATTACGGTTTGCAAACAGTTCAATGACGTCGCCGTCAAAGTCTACTGACCACGCGAACCAGCCGTGTTCGGCGGGCGTCAAACCGCTTAAAATAGTCGTGGTGGCGGCGACGGTCGTCGGCGGAAAAACCGAAGTCAATTCTTGGGCTTGATGGCGTCGCAAGAAACTTTTTACGGGCAGGTTTTTAGCCATAAGGCGACTGCCCATCCCGTCCACCACCAAATAAACGATGTTGCGGTAATTATGTTCGTTTAACGCACATTGCAGTACCGGCAAGGTTGAGTGGTGGTTGGGTTGCCCCAGATACTCCGCCAAGGTCGCGGACACGTTCACCAAGTTCGCGTGAAAGTTCGGGAAAACTAAACCGCTGTGCTTCATCACCAACATTATAGCACATTTTGTCAAAAAAACACAAAAAGTTACTTACATATTTACTTGTAAGTAACTTTTTTTACCCAAATAACCGATAAAAATAGTTGTGTAAAATAAATTAAAATTATATAATTTAGGTAGATTTACGATATGTAAAAATTTTTTGGGATACGCCCAAATTAAAAGGAGAATAAAGTTATGGATTTCATTCGCAAAAATTGGTCACGACTTTCATTAGCCCTTCTCTTCTTACTTGGTGGTATTTTGGGAATTGTGGCTTTTGCCAACAGTGACATCTTTACGGGCGTCAACAACATCACGAAATTTTACAATATCGCTTTGTTGGTTTCCACCATGCTGTACTTCTTCGGTATGGCGTGCGTTACCGTGTTAAAAGCGGTGGCCGGCAAAAAAGCCGTCAGCATCACTTACATGGTTTTTGGCGCGATCGTTTCCATTTTGGAAATCGTAGTTTTGTGCGTCTGCATGAACGAACCGAACTTAATCAGTTTGATTGGGGTTAATGCCGTTGTGGTATTCTTCACGTTCATTGTCCCGACTTTGGTTTTCGGTTTCTACCCCTTAATCAAGGGTATTACCCGTTTCATCGAAGCCGAACAAACTCCGGCTCCGGCGAAAACGACCGTTCAACCGGCCGCGGAACAACCTACCGCACCGGCGAAAAAACCGGCGACCAAGACTCCGGCCGCTAAATAAGGCGTTTAACCAAAACTAAAAAAAGCCGTGGCGTTCCCGCGGCTTTTTTAGTATGCTGTAAATAATGCAAATTACCCGTTTAGAATTACGCAACTTTCGTAACCACCGGCACACTACCCTGAACTTGGCGCCGGGGGTCAACGTGTTGGTGGGTGCCAACGCTCAAGGTAAAACCAACCTGTTGGAAGCCATTTATCTGGCTTGCGTGGGACGGGGTTGGCGCACTTCCCGTGACCGCGAAATGGTGCAATTTGGGGCGGACAGTGCCTGGGTCAATGTCACTGCGCAAAAGCGTTGTGGCACGGTCGAAATTGCTATTCATTTAGGCACAGGGCAAAAAAAGGCGATTGCCGTCAACGGCATCCCCATCAGCAAGGTGGCCGAGTTAATGGGACAAATTAACTGCGTCTTCTTTTCGCCAGACGAACTTAAAATGGTGAAGGAAGCCCCCGCCGACCGCCGGCGTTTCCTGAACATTGACCTTTCGCAACTGGACAAAACCTACTTTTACGCGTTAACCCGCTATAACAAAATTTTGGCGGAGCGCAACGCGTACTTGAAAACCAACGGCGACCCACGAGAACTGGCGATTTGGGACGAGCAATTAGTCAAGGTCGGCGACATCATTATCGCCAAGCGACGCGCGTTTTTGAACCAATTAACCCCGTTAATCATTGCTCAACACCACGCGTTAACCGGCGGACAGGAAAACCTTACCGTTCAGTACGAAACGGTGCAAAACTTCGCAAAAAACTTGGCGGCAGCCCGCGCCCGCGACCAACAATTACGCACCACCACGGTGGGACCACACCGCGATGACCTTGCCATTAAAATTAACGGCCAAGACGTCCGCCTGTACGGCAGTCAAGGGCAACAACGCACCGTCGCCCTGTCAATCAAATTAGCCGAGTTAACCTTATTCACCAAACTGACGGGCGAAACGCCGATTCTATTACTGGACGATGTATTCAGCGAATTAGATAGCAATCGTCAGGCGAGACTGCTAACTACCATTGCAGCGGCACAAACGGTAATTACCGCCACCGAAGCACCCGCGGTCGGGGAAATTTTTACCATTCACCACGGGCAAGTTGTTTCCCCAGCACCGGTTAGTTAAAGCGAGAAACTGTTGCCAACCGCGCTTAACAGTTGCGACATAATCGGGAAGATATGATTTTTGAAAAAATCAAACAAATAGGGGGCGAAGTAACCGCCACTGGCTGGCGTTAACTGCAAGGCACTGGCCAAGCCCAAACCATCAATCAACATAAACAGAATGGTTAATTCCATGCCCGTTACCAAAATACCGAACACGAACCCAAACAGGTGGTCCAATACGTTAACCGTCTTGACACGTTCTTTTACGAACGCCAATAACTTATCCACCAAAATTAACAGCAAGCGCACCGCCAAGAACAAACCGATAGCGGTCATAATAAACAGCAAGGTCTGGGGCGTCACCACCGGCACGTTCCATTTAGCAATCTGTTCACACCAACCGAATTGGCGGTCTAACCACCCCGCCAGTGGGCCAGACGCAAAGATCACCACCAACAACGACACGAACGTCGACGCATACTTCAGTACGCTACGCAAAAAACCACGCACCGTACAAATTAACGTAATGACCACAATAAATAACGCAATAACGATGTCCGCAATCAGGCCGGCGGTCATAATTGGCGTCCCCCTTTTCTCTACCGTTATTATAGCCCAGTCACACCCATTTTGTCAAGGTCAACCGTCACGCTTACCTAACCTTTTTCACTTGTCAACCCAATTGTTTAACGTTAAACATTTTTGTAATCAGCAAACCGCTCACTAGATTGTCGTAAGGCACAGCCATTGTTCAACGTTAAATATTTTTGTAATCAGCAAATCGTCCACTAAATTATCGCAAGGCACGGCCATTGTTTAACGTCAAACATTTTCGTAATTAACCAACCGTCCACTAGATTATCGCAAAACACGGCCATTGTTTAACGTTAAACACCTTCGTAATCAGCAAATCGTCCACTAGATTGTCGTAAGGCACGGTCATCCTTCGTGTGGCAAAACCTTAAAAATAGAGCAAGTGGTGGCAGTTACTTACAAAGCAACGGTTAATAACTCACGGCACACTACTGCGACCGGCGACAAAGCGTTTGGCCGTTTGACAATTCGGCTTTGGAATTGAGTATGCCAACCGTCAAAACAGGCCGTCAAGCAAGACCATTTTCGCGTTCCCGTTGGGATTGCGTCGCGGACGTCATTATTCGCCCCGCGTCCAACAAAACACTGTCATCTCCACTATTCATCCCAATTATCTTGCGCGCAGTGACCAATTTGCCGTCGCGCCGCAATGTTTTTTCCCAACCCTTTAATTGTTGACGGCTAAACCAATGACGCAATTTACTAAATTTACCCCGCATCATGCCACCACCAGTTCAACCAGCGTTCCGCGCAAAGCGCAAGCCAATTTTTCATCCTTGCCGATCATCAACCAATTATAACCGATTGCCGTCCACAATGCAAGTCGGCAAATTGTTTAACGCTAACTATCGTTTGGCCTTACGCTTACCAAGTAAGCAGTTTACCAATTACGCAAATGTTTAACGTTAAACAATGACCGTGCCTTACGATAATCTAGTGGACGGTTTACTGATTACAAAAATGTTTAACGTTAAACAATGGATGTGCCTTACGATAATTTAGTGGACGGCTTGCTGATTACAAAAATGTTTAACGTTAAACAATTTGGGGAGTACCCGAAAAATGTTTGCCCTTTAACGTAAAAAAACGTAAAATATAGAATATGGCAGAAAAAAAAGGATTGGGGCGGGGACTGGAAGCCTTACTGGGTGGCTTTGCGTTAGACGACGAATTAACCCCCTTGCCCGATGACCGACCGACCGCAACAACGGACACGAATACAGATCACGGCGTGGAAACCTTGTTGGTCAGCATGATCGACAATAACGTTAACCAACCGCGTAAAACTTTCGACCCCGTGGCCTTGCGGGAACTGGCGGAAAGTATTAAGGAGTACGGGGTCATCCAACCCATTTTGGTTACACCCGTAGGTAACCGCTTTATGATTGTGGCGGGAGAACGGCGCTGGCGTGCCGCCAAAATGGCGGGATTGGTAGAAATCCCCGCGGTAATTAAAAAGTTTAACCACAAACAAATTGACGAAATTGCGATTATCGAAAACTTGCAACGTGACGACTTAAACGATATTGAATTGGCCATGGGCATTAAACGCTTAATGGACGAACACCACTTGACCCAAGAAAAGGTTGCTGAACGTTTGGCTAAACCGCGCAGCACGATCGCCAACACTTTGCGCCTAATTACCTTGCCACCGGCGGTGCAGACTTTAATCAGTAACCGCCAACTGACCGCGGGACACGCGTTACGTTTGTTAAGCGTGACCGACCCCGCCCAACAGATTAAGTACGCCGAACGGGCCGCCGCCGAAAATTTGTCGGTGCGCGCACTGGGCGAACTGATTGACGGCAAGTTTGCGGGGCTGCCTAAAAGTGCGGTCAAGCCAACTAAACTGCCCGAAATTCGTGAACAGGAAAAAATTTTGTCCCGCGCAATCGGCACCAAGGTTAAAATTGACGGCGATTTGACCGCGGGCAAGGTGGTTATCGCCTACCACGCGGCGGAAGAATTGGAACGGATTGTTAATTACTTAAAAAAACACAATATCTAGTGGCCTGCCAGCAAGTTGGCGTACTATATATAGTGTTTTATCCGCCAAAGTGGCAGTTAAAACCATCTTGAACAAAAAAGCGTGGTATGGTATACTCAAATACCAGCGAAAGGAGAACGGAAAATGGGTAAAGTAATAGCCTTTACGAATCAAAAGGGCGGGGTGGGTAAAACCACAACCTGTATTAACCTGTCGGCCTATTTAGCCCAGTTGGGTAAAAAAGTGTTGATTATCGACATGGACCCCCAAGGCAACGCGACCAGTGGGGTGGGCATCGTTAAGCAACCCAAAATGGCGACGGTGTACAGCGTAATGTGTGACCAAGTGGATGCGACCGACGCCATTCAGTTAACCGCGATTAAGGGCTTGGAAATTTTGCCCGCGACGGTGGACTTGGCGGGCGCGGAAATCGAATTAGTCCGCATGAGTGGCCGCGAACAAATTTTGAAACACGCGGTGGAAAGAATTAAAGACAGTTACGACTTCGTGTGCATTGACTGCCCACCCAGTTTAGGTTTGTTAACCGTTAATTCGCTGACCGCCGCCGACAGCATTATCATCCCGATCCAGTGCGAATTTTTTGCGTTGGAAGGGGTCAGCCAGTTAATCAATACGGTGCGCTTAATTAAAAAGCAGGGCCTGAACCCGCACATCGACATCGAAGGCGTGTTAACCACCATGATGGTGCGCAGCAGTTTAACCGAACAGGTCAACGCCGAAGTGCTGAAATTCTTCGGGCGTAAGGTGTTTAATACCAAAATTCCCCGCAACGTGCGTTTGGCAGAAGCCCCCAGTCACGGGCAACCCATTTGCCTGTACGATAACAAATGTTCGGGTGCCAAGGCTTACCGCGAATTGGCGTACGAATTTATGAAGAGGCAACCCAAATGAACCCTGCCGTAAAATCGTTTTATCGGGTCTACCGTCCGCAGAACTTTGACGCGGTGGGGGGGCAAGAATTTGTCACCAAAACCTTGGCTAACCAAATTGCCACCAACAAAATCGGGCACGCTTATTTGTTTTGTGGGACACGCGGCACCGGCAAAACCACGGTGGCGAAAATTTTTGCGCGCGCGGTAAACTGCGAACATTTTCACGACGGTAAAGTTTGCGGGCAGTGTGCGTGGTGTAAAAGTCCCAACCAAAACATGGACATTTTTGAAATTGACGCCGCCAGTAATAACGGGGTGGACGCGGTACGGGACTTGGTGGACAGCGTTAAATACCCACCGGTCGTGGGACGCTACAAAGTCTACATTATCGACGAGGTGCACATGTTTTCGGGCTCCGCGTTTAACGCGTTATTAAAAACTTTGGAAGAACCGCCCGCCCACGTGATTTTCATTTTGGCGACCACCGAACCGCACAAGTTGTTACCCACGGTACAAAGCCGCTGCCTACGCTTTAACTTCCAAAATGTGGCTTTGCCCGACATTATTAAAGTGGTGCAAGGCGTGTTCAAAAAAGAAAAGTTGACCGCCGACGACGCAGCCCTGACCGCGATTGCCAAGGAAGGACGGGGCAGTGTACGTGACGCGTTATCCTTTGCCGATACGGTCGCGGCCTACTGCGCGGGCGAACCGATTACCGTGGCCAAGATTAACCAAATTGTTGGGGGGGTAGACGCTACCGTTTTTGCCCGGTTAGTCCAACAAATTACCGCCCACGACGCGGCGGGGGTGCGGAAAACCGTAGCGGACATTTTCGCGGTCGCGACGGGTGCTGACCGCTTGCTGACCGGCGTGTTGGACGCGATTAAGGACGCTTACGTGACGACACCGACCCCGCAACTGGCCAACACCCTGAAATTATTTGCCAACTTGGAACCAACCTTAAAGTACGCGACCGACCCGCACGGCTATTTTGAAACCGCGGCGCTGGTGGCTTGCGGAGCCAATTAACCTTGGAAAAAATTTGGGTCAAAGTGTTACAGGGGTTACGGGCAGCCCAAGAATATTCGCTGTTCGCGTTGTGCAGTAACCTTAACGAAGTGCATTTTACCGACACGCAAATTATTTTACCCCCGCACAACTCCACGGAAGCCGCGGTCTTAAAACGTAATTTACCGTTGTTAAACCAACTGGCGGGGGCGGACTGCTTGGTGATTAGTGACGAATTGCTGACCGAACCCGCCCATAACGACGAATACGTTGCTCGCCTGCAAGAATTATTTGGCGACAAAGTCGAAATTGTGTAATATACTCTTAATATGAAAAATTTTCACGTACCGAATAACGGCCAAATGGCCGGACTGATGAAGCAAGCGGAAGCCATGCAAAAGCAAATGGAACAAGCTAAAGCCGAATTGGCGGAAACCGCGGTGGAAGCCACGGTGGGCGGGGGTATGGTCACCGCATCCATGTCGGGGGCTTACGAATTATTGGACTTACATATTAAACCGGAAGCCGTGGATCCCGACGATGTCGAAACCACGGAAGACTTGGTAATCGCGGTCATTAACGAATGTCTGCGCCAAGTCACGGAGTTACGCCATGAAAAATTGCCGTTGTAAACCCGCGTACCGGATTGCCCCGTCACCGAGGCGGGAACAAGGCGCCCGCGGTCGGGATGTTGCTCCCGCGTACCGGATTGCCCCGTCACCGACTGGTTACGTGCACCTTGGCACCATCGGCATGGCGCTAGTTAACAGTTATTTGGCGCGCCAAAACCACGGCACCTTTTATTTACGCATCGAAGACACCGACAGCAAACGTTACGTGGCCGACGCGGTCGCGAAAATGAAAACCACTTTTGACTACTTCGGCTTCCAGTTTGACGCGGAGTACGTGCAAAGCGAACGCACCGCCCTTTACCAACAGTACGCGCGAGCATTAATTGACGCCGGTAAAGCGTACTATTGCTTCTGTACCGCCGACGAATTGGCCGCCATGCGCGCGGAACAAGAAAAAAAGGGCGTCAAAACGGGCTACTACGGTGCCTACGCCAAATGTCGTCACCTGTCACCCGCGGAAGTGCAAAAACGTCTGGAGCGGGGCGACCCGTACGTAGTGCGCGCAAACTTTGGCTACCAAGATTGGGGCGAACGCATTACCTTTACCGACGCGGCGAAAGGCGAAATTGCCTTACCCCCGCAAATCAACGACCCAATCATTTTGAAAGCCAACGGCGTACCGCCGTACAACTTTGCGCACGTGATTGATGATACTTTAATGCACACCGCGTTAGTGGTGCGCGGGGAAGAGTGGTTAATTTCCACCGCCGAACATTTACAATTATGCGACCTGCTGGGCTTTCCGCGCCTGCATTATTTACACATGCCGACCATCAATATTGAGGAGAACGGCAAAAAACGTAAACTGTCCAAACGTAAGGACCCCCAAGCCTTGGTAATGAACTTGGTCGACGCGGGCTACCCACGGGACGCGATTCTTGAATACCTGCTGACCATTTACAACACCGACTTTGAAAGTTGGCGTACCGCTAACCCGACCGCCGATCTGACCGCGTTTACTTTCCACATTGACAAAATCGGCACCAACAACCCGTTATTCGACTTGCCAAAACTGAACGACATTGCCAAAAACGTGTTCGCCCGCCAAACTACCGCCCAAGTAGTCGCCGCCTTTGACGCGTGGCAACCCACGCATTTGCCCGACCTGTCACCCGTAGTTAAAGACCGCATCCGCCGAATGTTCGCGGTGGAACGGGGTGGTGAACGTCCACGTAAAGACTTAATTAAGTTCGGTGACATCCCAACCTTATACAGTTACTTGTTCGACGAGATTACCGTGGACGTCGCCCAAATCGACCCCGCGGTGGTCGCCCGTTACGCGGAGATCTACGACGATCGCGACGACCAAGCAACTTGGTGGGCAAAAATTAAAGCCATGACCGACGACAAAAAGGAACTGCGACGCATTGCCGCGAATATTCGCTTGGCGGTCACGGGGCAAACCAACACCCCTGACCTGTGGTCCATTTGTCGAATTCTCGGGGAAAAAGTCGTAAAAAGTCGTTTATTACGGTTGGCTAGATAAAGGAACACGATGAACACAACCGACGCCAAACAACGAAAAACGACCAAAAACGATAGGGTGTTGCGCCATAACGACCTGACCGGAATTGCGGCCGCCGTGCGTGCAGGGGAAATTATTGTTTACCCGACCGACACCGTGTGGGGATTGGGGTGCGACGCGACCAACGCGGCAGCCGTCCAAAAATTGCGCGCCACCAAGGGCAAACCCGACACCGCGCCGTTAATTTGGTTGTTACCATCGCTGCGCGCTGTGCAAAAGTATTGCGGGCAATTTTCGTCGGAGGCACGTAAACTGTTGTTAAAACCGCACACCACGGTGGTCATCAACGGCCAAAGTGTGCGCGTGGTGCGGCACGGTTGGGTCAATCGTCTGTTAGCCCGTTGCGGGGTGCCGTTGGTCGCGACCAGTGCCAACCGCCACGGCCAACCCACGGTACAAACTTGGCGCCAAGCCGTAGCCGAGTTCGGTGACGCGGTGACTGTGGTCCGCGGACGCAAAATTTACCACCGCGCGCCCAGTACGGTAGTGACCATTAAAGACGGACAAACCCAGATTATTCGCGAATAAACCGGCATAGACATGGGTAATGGACGACACTTTGTACCATTACTTACAACATTTATGCGGTGCCACCAACGTTAAACGTGACGAACCGTTAAGTAAACACACCACTTGGCGGGTCGGGGGCAACGCCGCTTATTTCGTGACCGTTCTTGACAAAAACACGCTGTGCCGGTTAATTTCCGCATTGGTGTTTTTAGACCAACCGTACTTTATTTTAGGTCTTGGCGCGAACGTGTTGGCCAGTGACCGTGGCTACCACGGGGTAATTATCCAGTTGGGCTTTACCGAGATTACCCACACCGACGATTTTTTGTACGCCGACGCGGGGGCGACGTTAGGGACAGTGGTGGGCTACGCACGCGACCACGGCTTGACGGGCCTTGAGTGGGCGACCGGTATTCCCGCCACCGTCGGCGGTGCGACCTTTATGAACTGTGGCGCGTTTGGGCATAGTTGGGGGGAGCGCGTGGTCTTGGTCGACGTGCTTGACCGTGGGGTCGTTAAAACCCTGACCGCCAACCAGTTAAACTTTGGTTACCGCCATTCCGTATTTATGGAGCAACCATACCTGATTTTGGGGGTCTATTTACGCTTGGACCAAGGCGACCCCGCAATCATCAACCAAGCCATGACGGAAGTTTTAGCCAAACGCGCCGGGCACCCCCGCGAGCCCAGCGCCGGCAGTGTGTTTAAGCGCCCGCGGGACGGCTTCTACGTCGGGGCAGAAATTGAAAAATTGGGGCTGAAAGGCTACCGCGTGGGGGACGCACTGGTCAGTCCCGCCCACGCCAACTTTATTGTTAACGTGGGGCAAGCCACCGCGGACGACATTTTACGGGTGCTAACCCACGTACAAGACACGGTCGCCGCGGCCACGGGGGTGACGTTAGACCCCGAAATTCGGTTGCTTGGCGACTTCGACGCCCCCGTAAACTAACTGCCTGCGCCCCGACTTTTCGGCAAAAACCGTCATTTTTCGCGACACGGGTGGTGAAAAACGGGGGTAAAGTAAATTATTTGCCAAGTTCCCCGTTTGGCGGTAAAATTAAGTACGCATTATTGGGGGGAACGATAATGAACACAGCCAACATCTTGTTAATGGTGTTCGTGATTGCTTTGGCCGTCTTGGCTTTGTGGTGGGCGTTTAATACCATCCGCCAAATTCAACTGCAAAAAGAGTTCGCGTCCGTGGCCTTAATCAGCACCGCCAAACTGTGGAAAAAAACCCAATACGTCCCCGAAGACGCGCGCGATCGCGAATCGTTGTATCTGTACCGCGACTTTTTGGCCAAGTTCGATGACGCGCAGCAACCGCTGTACCCGTTAATCGTTAAGGACGGGAATGTGCGTTGCTTGACCCGTCGCGAATACGACCGCGCTTGCCACCAACGCGACAAACAACCGGTCTCCATTTTAGTGTTAATTGCTACCATTATCTACGCGGTTTGCGCCATTGCGTTTAACCTGAATAACTTACTGTTTGGTATTGGTTTGGCGGCGATTATGCCCGTATGGTTAATCGTGTTAGCCGTGTTCGTTAACCGTTTCAACAAAGACAAAAACAACTACCGCAACCAATTATTTACCACTTTGCAAGCCAACAGTGCCGACTTTTTACGCTTAACCAAGCCGTACATTGTGGTCGATGCTTACCCACAAAAGTTCGGCAAAAACGCGAAGCCCCGTTACGTCGCGTTAGGTGACTTAACCGACGACCAAGTTACCGACATCAAAAACTTTATCATTCGCCAAAAGCAGGCCGAAACCGAGATTGTCACCCGTAATGTGGATAACCAGTACGAAATTGACCGCCTGCAAGGCAAAGAACAACCCGTGGCGTTTGACACCACCTTGACCGCCCCGACGGCCAGTTCCGCTACCGCGTCCCAACCGACCGCCCCGCAATTGTCGACCGCGGAAAAAACCGACGTGTTAATGAAACTGCTGGACGACGGTATCGCCGCCGAGCAAAAAACTACGGTTACCGTACCGCAATCGTTATCACGCCAAGAAAAATTCGACCTGCTGACCAAATTGGTGCACGACGGAGTCGTGGCCGAACAAAAGGCCGCCGCGCAACGTGCCGCGTTAGCCAACGCGCCGTTAGAAGCAATTAAAGAACTGCCGCCCTTGGCACCACTCGGGGACAGCACCCCTGCGGAACCGGACGCGGACGACTTTTCGTTGGACGCGATTGGTTTGGCGTTAGACGCGGAAATTGCTAAACGTCGCAAGAAGGCTTAATTGGTCGCAATAAAATCAATGTACAGCGCGTAACCCTTGGCGGGGTCGCGGGTTAAAGCGTGGGTTAAAACCCCCACCAAATGCCCGTCTTGAATAATGGGACTGCCACTCATCCCGTGCACAATGCCGCCCGTTTGGTCGAGTAACCGTGGGTCGGTTACCCGAATCACCATGGATTTGTCTTGCGGTTGGTTTTGATAACGGGTTTTAATAATTTCGCACGCGTATTCGGTCACGGTGGTCCCGTCCAAAGCCACGCACAAGGTAGCCGACCCCGGCTTCACGTGGTAACGGGTGGCCACCGGCAAGGTAGTAGTTAATTGCCGGCGCAACGGACTGTCCGCGGGCAAACATCCCGTAACTCCGAACGCGGTACCGCGGGTAATGGTGCCCACCGGTTCGTTCGGCCGTAAGGAACTTTCAATGACTCCCGTTTGTTGGCCTTGAGTGGGGACAATCCCGTGGGTTTGCACCGCGTACACGTCGCCCCCGCGCAAAGTAACCGCCGTGCCGGTGGCGCTGTCGGTTAACGGGTGGCCTAACGCGGTAAAAGTGCTGTCCGCGGGGTTAACCATGGTGACAATGCCCACGCCATCCGTCGTATCGCGCAACGCCCAATCCGCGGACGGGGTCACGGTTTTTTGCCGTTTTTGTTTGCCACGCGTCAAAGTCACGGTCACCGTACTTTGCCCCGCGGTAGCGGCGGTCAAGTCGGCTAAACTGCTGACCCGTTGCCCGTTCACCGCGGTAATCAGGTCGCCCGCCCGCAAATCGGCGGTGGCACTGTCCGCGGTGACCAACACGCCGTCGATTTGCCCACACAAGCCCACGGGTAAACCGCCAAGTATGACTTCGTCGAAGGGTAACACGTTAACCGCGACCCGTTTTAACGGAATAAGATTAAATAATTTAATAGTAATGTACTTTTCGCCACCGTTACCGTCGCTCGTGGTGGGGGTGGCGGGATCGGCCAGTTGCGCGTATTCACTGGGTGATAGGGTAATTTGGTCGGGCGCGTTTAAGCCCCGTACCGTCGGCACCACCACAACTACGTAAATGGTGATTAATAAAACCACCAGTCCGCTGCTGCGTAACCAAAAGCGCCACTTTTGCATACCGCATTTATCTTGTGCCGAAAACATACAATTTATTATGTGGCACCGCTTGTGGCTGTGGTTAACCAGCGGTTTACGGCTTAAATACCAAGTTTACCGCCGTACGCTGTGGTGGTTAGTGGTCTGGTTGGTGGTCGGCATAGTGTTGGCCATTATTTCGTTGGCCGTCGGTGGCGTAGGCGTGGACGACATCAACTACCACCTGATTGACGGCAATATTTTACAAATGGCCGACCCTAACGCCGGCATTGGCGGTTTTATTTGGCAAAGGATGTTAGCGTTGTGCCTGCCACCATTGGTGTTATTGGTGCTGGCGTTAATTTCGCGTTTTACCGCGTTAGCCATTTTCCCACTGGTCTTAATGCACGGTTATTGGTTGTGTTTGTCGGTCTGGTGGACGTTCATGTACTATTCGTTCAACGCTATTTTTTTGTTAACCTTTTACTTAATTTGGTTAACCTTGGTGACCATAGTCTTGTTTGTCGCGTTAATTGGGGTGTACGCGTGGGTTCGCACCGTGCGGGAGCAACACTTCCGCTGTCGGGGGTGGTGGTGGACGCTATTGCGCGGAGCCGTGCTGTTAACCGCGGTGGCGGTCATCATGGGCATTTTTGAATACTTGGTTTTTTGGACGATGCTCGGGCGCATTGTGTACCGACCGATCTAAATGTATAAATTTGTTTAACGAATAAATTTGACAACATTGGCCCATCCTAAGGCTATGAAACAACATAAACTTTGGTTAACGTTACTGACCACCGCGGCGGTTGGTGTCGGGGGAGTAGCCGCGGCTGCACCATGGCGGGTTGGCCAAGCCAGTCAAACACCCGTTCACGCGGTGAATGCCGCGGTGCAACCGGCGGACAATAATTTACCGAACGCCCCGCAAATTACCGCCAAGGCGGCGTTTTTGTGGGAAGCCAACAGTGGCACCGTGCTGTACGCGAAAGACGCGGAACAACGGTTGCCGATTGCGTCGATGACCAAGGTGGCAACCTTGGGGGTGATTTACCAAGCGTTGGCCGACGGGCAAATAACCATGGACACGCCGGTCACCGTCAGTGATTACGCCGCCAGCATGGGGGGCAGTCAAGCCTTTCTCGATGCGGGCAGTACCTACACCGTCAAAGACTTGGTACAATCAATCGTGGTCGCGTCGGCCAACGACAGTTGCGTAGCGCTGGCCGAACACATCGCGGGCAACGTGCCGAATTTTGTCGAAAAGATGAACCAATTTGCACGAGACGCGGGAGCGACCAACACCAACTTCGTCAACTGTACCGGTTTGCCTGCGACGGGCGCGTACTCTTGCGCACGTGACATGGCGTTGATGTACCAAGTTATTATGCGTTCGCCGCATTATGGGGACTTTAACCACGTGTGGCTGTACGACTTGACCCACCCCAGTGGGCGCGTAACGGGGTTGACCAACACCAACAAGTTAATCCGCAGTTACCCGAACTGCTTGGGGGGCAAAACTGGCTTTACCAACGAAGCAGGACACTGTATTACCGTCGCCGCCCGCGCCAACGACCTGTTACCGATTGCTGTTATTATTGGTGCGCCCGACAGCAAAACCCGCTTTAACGAAAGTCGGGAACTGTTAGACTACGCGACCGAAAATTTCCGCAACCAATTACTGGTTGACCGCACGATCCCGATTAAGACGGTCAAAGCCAAAAATGCAGTTATCGACGAAGTCACCTTGTACCCGCAACAAGATTTCTACTTTTTGACCGCGCAAGGCGCAGACGCGGGCGTCACCATTGCCACCGAAATTCCCGACGTCATTACCGCGCCACTGGGCGCCGACACGGACTGCGGGAAAATCTACGTCATGCAAGACGGCCAAGTATTAAGCGAAATTACCGCGGTGCCGAACTTGCCCGTACCCGCCGCTTCCTATTGGCAAACGGTGCAAAAAATTGTGGAACGCAGCAACTTAACGTAAATTATCGTTAACCACCGTTAATCACTGACCGAACGGTACGCCTCGCGCGTGCCGTTTTTGGTGTTCCTTGCTTGACCGACCACCGGTTTTCGGGGTAGACTGATAAGCGTACGCGGCTATGGCGGAATTGGCAGACGCTCGGGACTAAGGATCCCGTCTCGCAAGAGGTGAAGGTTCAAACCCTTTTAGCCGCACCAAAACCGCCCAACGGTGGTTGTTTTTCGGCAGGCAGTGTAGTACAATTAGAACATGGATCAACCGAATAATACTATCCGCCGTTGCGGCGACATGTTTATTAAGTTTACCAAGGACGGACAACCCGAATACGGCTTTACTTACGACGCTTATCACCGCACGCTTAAACGCTATTATAACTTGCACGACGACCCGACTTTGGCCGACCTGTTGGCACCGGTCAAGCGCATTGAATTACCGACTTGGCACGTGGACGTCGACAACCAAAAGATGTTGGCAGCACTAGCCGATTACGCGACGCCTAAATCTGATGCCGACAGCATCGACCGTACTCTCGCCGAACAAGCACTGGAAAATTACGCCCAAGGCGGCATGAAGATTGCCGACGGGTGCTTTAAGGGGTTAAAAGAATTGCAACTGGTGGTGCCAGGCAATTATTCGGTGATGCTTGATTGGGGTTGTTTTGACGACGACGCTAAGGTGGAATTGGTGTTGTCGCCCGCCATGGACTTGAAGCAGATCGGGCGCACCTTTGACACCGGTTACGATTACGCCCACGAACATTGGCCGTTAATTGCGCACCAGGATTTTGACTTCCGTAACGAAGAATACGACGTCCGCGACTACCAACCCGACCAAGACCATTGCCAATTCGCCATCAGTTACCCCGCAAAGTTAACCACGTGCATGGTGACGCCGGTTTACGCCAATTTCAAGTTGCACCCCTACCACCGACCCACACTCACACCCCAAGGTTACCGACCTATCGCTCCGGCGGACGACGGGAAAACGTTATAACGGCGTTTCCGCTGTTCGACAAACGGGGTGACGATGGTTACCCAAACCTTGACGCCGTGGGGTCTTGCGTTTTTAATACGCGTTATGGTATAATACGCCTATGGATTATTTTAAGAACGCGGGGGCCGAACCCGCAAGCCAGCCCCAAACACCGGTCAAAGTCAGCGAAAATTTTGACGAAGTTTATTTGCACAACGACGAACAAGGGCAACCACTGTACGGCTTTACGGTACGCGGGCACACCATTACCCAATTTCACACTTACCCCAGTTTTCAATGGCAAGACGTCCAATTACCCCAACTGGATTTAAGCAATGACCCGTGGGCCATTCAACACCGTGACGTGTTGGCGGCCATGGCCGAACAAAACGGGCACTTCACCGCGGAGTTTCGCCCGACTGCGCAACCTAACCCCGTCCGCGACGCAATGAGCAGTGACGAATGGCTACAAAACTACGCGAACGGCGGCTTAACCGTCGCCAAAGGTTGCTTTGCCGGCTACCGTAACTTACGTTTGAAAGTACCAACCGACTACTCGGTAAAACTGGCGGACGGTTGCTTTGACCAACACGCCAAAGTCGAATTGGTTTTGCCCAACAACGTGGACGTAAAGTGCCTGGAATACAGTTACGCGACCGACCAAGAACGCGGCAGCGAAAAGTGGCTGTTGTTGGCGCACCGTGATTTTCATTACAACCGCGTGCAACAAGACCCCGACCGCTTTGCCGTCTACGCGACCCACAATTACCAACGCCGCGACCGCGAAACACAAATTTTTGTGTCACATTTACCCCAACGCAAACTGACGACCTGCACCGTGCAACCGTACCAACTGTTAACCGAAATTAAGGTTGACGATTGGTTCGCCCCACAAAACAAAAGCGTTTACTTACAAAACCCCACCCGCGAACGCTAAAGCATTAACCGTTTGACCAAAACGGCGCCGTGACTTATATTATTAACGATGAGCAAATTAAAGTTAACTAGCCAAAACCTGATCACCGCCGTACTGTTTGGGGTACTGGGAATTTTGTTAATTGTGTTACGCATGGGCATGTTAAACGTATTGCTGACCATTATCGGCGTACTACTTTTGGCGGTCGGGATTTATGACATTGTGATGAATTTAAGCCGTCGTACCAACACCTTGGTGCGGGGCATTATTGAAACGTTAGTGGGCGTAGTGATTATTGTCTGCGGGTGGACGATTGCCCAGTGGACGTTAATTATCTTTGGCGTACTGTTGGTCATTTTGGGCGTGGTCGGCAGCGTCAAGTATTTACAAAACCACCGCCACAACGTCACGTTACTGGTGGAGAACATTTTAATGGTGGTGATTGGCGTTATCTTGTGTATTGCACCGTTCGCGATTGGCGACATTATTTGCCTGATCGTGGGGCTGCTGTGTCTGGTTAATGCGGTGTTGGCGTTGTTTGGTAAAACCATTGCCTAAATACGCAGTTACCCCTTGTCAACGTTGACGGGATAGTGTATATTGTGCCTATGAAAAAAACGACCTTTAATGACCGCCGTTTACACGTTAAACAAGACCGCGATGTCGAGATGGCCGGCTTGCACGCCGAGTACCCACTGACCATTACGCCAGCCATGACCAACACGCTGCTGTACGCGGTACTTGATTTTTTCCCGATTGATGCCAACTTAAACGACGACATTGCGTTGCACACCACCGACTCCGCGTGGCTGACCGGTGCGCTCTATAACCTTTTGCAAGCCCGCGGGCAGACTTTACCATTACCCGTGGTCACCAAGTACGTACATGATTCAAACTTTTTCCAGATGCATCGGCAGATGTACCAAGTACGCTTGGCCTATAACTTATTGGCTGCCGGCCAAGAGTTTGCGGTGGTGTGCGAAACCTTAACCGCAGTGGGGATTGCACCAGACGTAGTTACCGAAGCCAATGTCAAGTTGAGCCGACAAAAAGCGCAAAGTCGTGCCGCACAAAATACTGACCATAGTTTTGTTGACAATATTTACGAAAATATTTGCGACTTACGCTGTCGCTTAAGCCACACCACCGACCCCCAACAAAGCCAGCACTTGCAACAACTTATTGACAGCAAATACGAGTTAATTGACCGCTTAAGTCAGTCGCACTGCGACCATGACCGCGAACGCGAATAATTTGCCAACCGCAACCAAATTTGCTATCATAAATTATGAGTATTTTAACCACTTATTTGAATTCGCCGGCCATGGCGCAAGACGTTTACGCGACGGGGGACGGCACCACCCCCGAAGAAGTCCAATTCGCCACCAACGAATTGACCTACGCGGCTTTGCGTTGGCACCAACTGTTTGAAAACGCCAACGTCGACGCACGCCGCATTAACTTGCAACCATTAGGTCACCAAGACTTTGCGTTGTACATCGAGACGGCCACCAACCTGTTGAAAAAACCCAATATGAATCCGGTACGCTTTACCGCCCACGTCAATGACCTGTTACGCGCGGCGTCGTACAAGGCGTTAGGCGTTGACCCCACCCGCATTACCGACCCGCAAGTCAGCGACGACTATCACCAACGGTTGGTGACCTTATTAACCATGGGGGCGTGCGAATACCACGGCAGCAACGCGCGCTTTGCCGACAGTATCCGCGCCCACGGTTTGGACCCGCAAGTTAAGCAGTACGACGCGGACGAAATTGGTCACATTGACGGCTTGTTGCGTAAGGCCGGCAGTGATTTAGGCTGGGCGGTGCGCGACCAAACCCGCCTGTCCACGACGCCCGACCCGCACCACGCCCTGCGCCACGCTAACATCTCGCCCGAATGGTTTTATTTGTTTACCGGCGGTTATTTTCAAAACAACCCCGACCACGCGGCACGTTTCCACGATACGGCTCGCGCCCACGTATTACAACAGTTACCCCACCCGGAAAATTTAAGTTTCGCCGAACAACAACAACTGTTAACGTTTTTTGACCAGTATTGGCCTAAATTGACCACCCATGACCACCCCCAACTGGTGATGGTACCGTACTTCCGTGACCCGCAACTATTAAACGAGCAAATTGACCTGAATTTACAGTACCTGCGACAGTGGGGTCCCGAAAAGACCATTACCGACTTGTTCAACGGCGATTGTTACTGCGGTTACGAACACGTCCACGACGAACCTATCGACCTAACCGACGCGGAAATGGTGGAACTGCCCACCGCCTACACCATCAGTCGGCAAATTGAACGCTCGTTAGCCAACGCCGCGGCCATGGAACAGCATCGATAAGCACGAAATTAACCCGTTAAAATAAAAAAGTTAAAAATTTTTACGCAAAGGTATTGCTTTTGGCGCGTAAGTATTCTATGCTGTCTGTAATCATAAAAAAGGGGACATCATGAAAAAAACCACTTTGCGACAAGGTCTATTCAATAAGGCACGCGCCGTGAAAAACTGGGCGCGTCATTACGGTGCCATGGTGGGCTTGTGGGCTGCGTCAGCCGGTTTGGTCGCGGGCATTGTCCACGTGAACAACGTACAAAAAACCGCTGCGGCCCGTCAAGACGCAATCTTGGCCCACCATAACGCCATTTGGGAACTTTGGGCCGCGCACCAAGGCGCCGGCAGTATCCCGTTAGCCAAAGACGCGGACGCTTTGCGGCAAATTGCTGACCATGCCCGCCAAATGGCTTTGACGCCCGCGCAAAGCGAAAAAATGAGTCGCGACTACGACTTACCGCGCACCCTTTTTGCCGAAAACCAAACGGTCGACCAAGGGTTGGCCCAATAAGGAGGAAATAATGAAAAAAACTACTTTGCAACAAAATTTATTTAACCAGGCACGCGGCTTGAGAAACTGGGTGCGCCGTCACGAAATTGGCGTGGCGGTCGGCTTAACCGCGGTCGGTGTGGCCGGCTTAACTTACAGCGTTGGCGAATTAAAAAAGAGCATCGACGTTTGCGCGCAACGAGCGTTGGCGGAAGAGCAGGGTATTTACCAATACGCCACGGACGCTAACCAGAAATTACAGAAAGTACAAGACGAGAACGAAACTAACCAAATGTTACGTGACATCGCCAGCCAGATGCACTTAACGGCGGAGCAAATTGACCAACTGTGCACGGATTACGATTTACCGCGCGCGATTTTTGACAATTTACCCGCACCAAAAGCAACTGCCGACCAAGAGTTGGCCAAATAAGGAGACAACATGAAATTAAGCAAATTATTGGATCGTTTTAGCCACGGTTACCGCCAAATACAAGCGTGGGGCGAAAAACACGGCGAAGCCATGGGTTGGGCTTTGGCGGCCGGCTTGGTGGCCGGCACCGCCGCGTGGGGTATCCGTGGTTGCGCTACGGGGAATTGGACACCCGTTTTCGCCAAGAATCCCACACCAGTGGTGCAAACCGTTGACGCAGCGACACAACCCGCTCCGGAGTTAAGCAAGTAAGGCGGGCACTATGTACAGCAAGACCGATTATTGGGCGACCGAATTTTTGTCGCTTTACACCGCCCACAAGTTACAGAATGGGGGGCTGCCGGTAATTACCGCCCACGAACTGACCGCCACCGCCAACAGTTTAATTAACAGTATTTACCGCCACTCGCCACACACGCAACAGTTGGCGTTTGATGATTTACTGTGGCTGGCGGCCGCTTGGCAAGACCGCGCCGACGCGCAACACCCCCACGGAGAACTGGGTTTCCAATTAAAAGACGGTAATTTGGTACCGACCTACGCGTTTCGTAATCTTTCCGACGGCAAGGCCAAGACCTTAAACGCCTTTTTTGACCGTGCGCCGTTGTTAGTGGTGCCGTCCGCGCCGACCCCGCGCCGTCACGTCAGTCCCGCCGTGCGACTAACCGCGGCCGCCGTGGGGCGTTACTTAACCGATTATTTCGCGCAAAAATACATTACGTTCGAACGGGTTAATGGTCGTTGGCCGTGCCACCTGACGGATTTAAGCAACCTGTACCGTGACGACTTGGCACGTCGTCTGGGCTTGGCCGGCGACAAAAAATACTTTGCCCGCTTTCGCCAAGCCGCGTCCGCTTACGTTGCACAGTTAATGGCCGGCGCGCCCGACGGCGTGGTGCAACTAACCGACCAAGTCAGTGGGACTTTGGCGTTTAACAATTTACGGCGTCTGTTGGTAGACTTTGCGTTACTGGATAATTTATGCACTTCGACCGTGGATGTTTTGCACCCGCAACAGTTACAACTGTCCCTGCACCCAACCGCGATCAGCGTAACCGAAAAGACGCTGCTTAACAAACGGGTAATCACCCACCACCGCGCATTGACGCCCACCCAACTGGCCGAATATGTCGTCACGAATGTGAACCAACCGTCGAAGCGCCGTCATCTCAAACTTGGCGATGGCCTGCACGCATTGCGTAACGCGGTTAACCTTTTCACCGCCGAACGCGATAAATGATTGCTATTTACGTAAATTTAGGTAAACTGTTAATAGGAACACATTTAGGGAAAGGAAGTTATGGAACAATTTTACGTCGAACCTAATATCAAGCGGACGCAGCGGGTCTTCCCCCGACAAAACCGTTACGCTTACCACCGCTATGACATGAACGAAAATCCGGCGGGCTTACCACGTTGGTTCGTAAAAAAGGTAACACGCAAAATTACTCCCGAATTTTTAGCAATTTATCCCGAACCCGACCGTTTTTTACACCGTTACGCGGACTACGTTGGCGCCAAGTACGAAAACTTGCTGGCTACCAATGGCTCCGACATGGCCATTCGGTACATTTTAGAAACCTTTGGCGAACGCGGTAAAAAGGTGGTTACGGTGGCGCCGTCTTTTGAAATGTACCGCATTAACTGTAATATTTTGGGCCTACAACATTACCCCGTTAACTATAATGACGATTTGTCGTTGGATTTTCAGCAATTATTGGCCGCGATTGATAACGATACGCGGGTCGTCGTTTTGGTTAACCCGAATAATCCGGTTGGCAATGTTTACCGTCGCGAGCAAGTCGAACAGGTGATTAACCGCGCCCGTCAATACCGGGCCATCGTGGTGATTGACGAAGCGTATTATTATTTTTATAACCAAACCTTTATTGATTACGCTTTGCACGGCGATAACGTTATTGTCTTACGCACCTTTTCCAAACTGTTTTCTTTGGCGGCGTGCCGGCTGGGCGTAGTCATCAGTAACCCCACCATTATTCAGTACTTAAAAAACGGGAAATTGACCTTTGACGCGAATGCCGTGGCTTTACTGTTTGCCGAAAATATTATTGCCTGCCCCCGCCTAATTACCCAGTTAATTGCCAAACAACAAGCGGGCAAGGAGTATTTGTTAACTACGTTACGGGCACTTGGGTATGACTGCCGCGACGGCCAAGGCAACTATGTCTTTATTGCCACGCGACGGGACGCCCACCAAGTTACGCAAGCACTGGCCGACCAAAAACACGTCTTGGTTCACGATTATGGTAACCCCTTGTTGAGCAAGTTGATTCGGGTAAGTACGGGTGACCGGAAAAGTATGAAATTTTTTGTCAAAGCCTTTTTGGCCATTGACCGTTAAAGGAGCGTCGATGACCAAAGTAATTACCTACGGAACTTTTGATTTACTCCATAACGGACACCTGCGGTTGTTGGAACGAGCCAAAAAACTGGGTGATTATTTAATCGTGGGGGTAACATCCGAAGAGTACGACAAATTTCGTGGCAAAATTAACGTTAATCAATCTTTAATCGAACGCATTGAAGCCGTCAAGGCCACAGGATTGGCCGACGAAATTATCATTGAATGGTACGAAGGGCAAAAGATTGATGACATTAAACGCTTTGGCATTGACATTTTTACGGTGGGTTCCGATTGGCAAGGAAAGTTTGACTATCTCCAAGAATTTTGCCAAGTGGTTTATTTACCGCGCACCAAAGGCATTTCCAGTTCGCAAATCCGTACTACCAGCAACTCATTGAAACTGGGCATTGTCGGTTCGTCTACGACTATTGCTAAATTTATTACGGAAAGCAGTTACGTAAACGGGGTAAGGGTCGCGGGAGTTTGCACCACTAATCTCATGAACTTACCCGACCAATTAAAGAATCTTGACTGTGTAACGACCGATTACGCCACCTTGGTCAGAAAAGTCGATGCGGTCTATTTGGCGTCAGGGCCGGCCGACCACTACCAACAAATTAAGTACGCCTTAAACCACCAAAAACCGGTGCTTTGTGAACTGCCTTTAACCTTGGACGTTAAGCAAAACCAAGAGTTGTTAGCCTTGGCGAGTGCCAAGGGGGTTGTTTTAGACTTTGCCATTAAGACCGCCTACACTACCGCCTACAACCGTTTAATATTTATGTTAAAAAGCGGGATTATTGGCAAAATCGTGCACATCGACGCCACTTGCACGACAGCGGCACTGACTGATTTTGGTGCGACGCAGCCAGTTAACCAAGACTGGAATAACCTTTGCGCGTGGGGCACCAAAGCAATGTTGCCCATTTTCCAATTATTAGGAACCAATTATCGCGAGAAAAAAATTATTACTTGGTTAACCGACCGCCAGCAACATTACGACGCCTATACCAAAATCAATTTCCTTTACCGGAACGCCGAAGCGACTTTAAAAGTTGGCCACGGGGTAAAAGCCGCCGGGCAGTTGATGATTGTGGGGACAGAAGGTTACGTTTACGTACCAGAACCGTGGTGGGAAACCGAATACTTTGAAGTACACTACGCCAATGCCAACACCAAAAAGTTTTTTTACGGGTTGGATGGTGAAGGCATTAGGTACGAAATTTTATCCTTCGTCAAGGCGATTAAAAACAAAACCGCGAACACTTATCTCGACCTTGGCACCGTTAACGCGATAACCAAGGTCTGCGGTGACTTTGACGCCGGACTTGATACCGTTGAATTAACCGTTAAATAACAAACAACGTTACAGCCGGTTGACACAGCACACTAAATTTTATATAGTTTTATTGAACATTAGTTGTCGATAATTGTGGAGGAAAAATGCCAAAGAAGCCACTTGTTTCGGTTGTGATTCCCGTTTATAACGCCGAACGAACTATTGCCGAAACTTTAACTTCGGTTCTCGCCCAAACCTACACCAATCTGGAAATTTTGGTGATTGATGACGCTTCTACCGACCGCAGTCCCGCCATCTTACAAACTTACGCGCAAAAGGACCCACGGATTAAACTTCTTACTAACTCCACCAACCAAAAAGTTGCCGCCACCCGTAACCGTGGCATTGCGGCCGCCCAAGGCGAATACTTGGCCTTTTTGGATGCGGACGACCTTTGGGCCCCCGACAAAATTGCCCGCCAAATTGACTTGATGACCACCCATGATTACCCGTTAACCTTTACGGCAACAGAATTTATTGACGACGCGGGGCACCCAACGGGCAAAGTTTTTTCCGTACCCGACCGCGTTGATTACCGACAACTGTTACGACAAAACGTCATTACTTTTTCTTCGGCCTGCGTGCGTACCGCCATTGCTAAACGGCACCCGTTGCATAACGCTGAATTACACGAAGATTTTATCTTTTGGTTAGAGATACTGCAAACCGATGTCGAGTACGCGTACGCCCTGAATGAGCCCTTAACCCAATACCGCTTAACCACGGGTTCCAAATCCCGTAACAAGTGGCAATCGATGCGCATGACATACCGCACTTACCGCGCCATGCACTTAAATTTTTTCAGCGCGCATTATCATTTAATGTTTTATATCCTGCGGGGCTTAAAAAAGTACCATCACGCCACCACCGCGGTCATGTCCCAACCCGTGTCCCCGATCAGCAAGGCCTATCACCGCGTCAAGACTTGTGGCAGCAGTCCGCGCTTTGAACTGGCAAACTACGCGGTTTTAACCATACTCTTGTTTTTGTCGTGCTTTTTTGCCCCCTTTACTTGGGTAGCCACCGCTTACGCGGTAGTAACGGCGCTGTTTTATAACGAAAATCAATTACTGAAATTGGCGGTTTATTTGGCGTCATTCAAACTGTGTTTACAAGGCGAACTGGCGGGACACACTTTGAACTTGAAAACTTTGGCCGTATTGGTTTTGCTCTTGTTTATCGCGTTAAGGTTAGTCGTATCGGTGTTAAGCCAGCGGCGAAAAATTACTTGGCGCGTTTTGGTTCCTGCCGCGCTGTTGGGGGTTTATCTATTGCTTGGTTTCGTTCGCCACCGCAGTATCACCAATTTGGTTAATTACTTACTGATTATTTTCGTTTTCTACGTGCTTTACGAAGTTAAAGACAAAATCAAAATCGCCGACGCCGTTAAGTTTTTTTGTCTGGGTTTAATAATGGCGTCGCTGTGTGCGTTGTTTGAACCGCTTTCACCACGGTTACAAGGTCTGCTGCCGCACCTGACTTATTACGGCTATCCACGGTTTGCGGGCTTGTTTTCGCACCCTAACAACTGGGCAGTCTTTGGCATTACCGCACTCGGCAGTTTGCTTTATTTGAAAGCGAAAAACCAAATTTCCCACCTTGAGTTTTTGGCACTGTATTTACCATTAGTTGCGTTTGGTGTACTTACCGTACAACGCAGTTTCTTATTGGCGTTTTTGATCGGGTTGGCCCTTTTTGGCGTGTACTACTTAATCCGGTACCGTCAACGCTCACTGGTGCTTTTAGTGAGCGTAGTCATTTTAACCGCAGCGGTCATGGGCATATTTTATCAACCAACGGCGGTTTGTTTTGGCCGTCTCGGTCAAGGCGGTAATAACGATTTTAGTGGCGGAGTAGATATTCCGGATTTTTCCAACCCCGACGTCGAGCCCGGCGACCATGACGACCACCAATTTTGGCAAGACGTTTTGGCGGGCGAAACCCATTATGACCCCGGACGAATTGGTATTTGGCAAATGTATTGGCACCAAATTACGTCCAGCACCAAACACTTGCTTTTCGGTAACGGCCTGAACGCGCCCATGATTGGTCAAATGCAAGCGCATAATTTGGTGTTACAAATTACTTACGAAATTGGTTTGGTGGGCTTGTTGCTGATTGCTCTGTTGGTACTCGCGACTTTGAATTGGCGTCAGATTAAGACCTTTTATTGTCGCCTGCACAAATTGATTTTCTTGATCCCGGCGGGTTTCATTGCTTTGGTTGAACCGTGTTTAAGTAACTTGACCATTTTTGTTTTCGCCATGTTGGTGTTAACCGATTACCCGCTGTTGCTGGCCCCCGTTACCGCACCCCGTAAGCACACACGCCCCAAACCCAAGTCCGCACCTGCGACACCCGTTGTGCCAACCGCTCCCGCTACCGTTTCGGTCATCGTGCCCATTTACAACGTAGCACGCTATCTGCCGACTTGTTTACACGCTTTAATTAACCAAACTTACCCCCATTTGGAAATTATTTTGGTCGACGACGGCAGTCCTGACGCTTGCCCACAACTGTGCGACGCGTGGGCGCAAAAAGACCCGCGCGTTAAAGTGCTGCACCAAACGAACGGCGGCTTGTCGAATGCCCGCAACGCGGGTTTAGCCGTGGCTACCGGACAATACGTTTATTTTTGTGACCCCGACGACTACGTTGACCCCACGCTTATTGAACGCTTGTACTACGCGATTCAAGGCCGCGAACTGGCCATTGGCGGTTACCGTATCATCAATAACGACCATGTTGTGGCCGAATATAACCTACAAGAACTGGTGGGGCAAGATACCGCCACCATTTTAAGTACTTTAATTCACCGTTGGGACTTTGGTTTGGCGTGGAATAAACTTTACCGACGTGACCTTATTGACCACCCTTTTGACGAAACCTTTAAAGTGCGGGAAGACCTGTTATTCAACGTCGAGTACTTTGCCAACGTCAAGACCATTGCCATTGTGCCCACCGTGTTGTACAGTTATCTAAAACGGGGTGATTCTTTAACCGCGACGGTTAAACACGTCCCTTTTGCGCAACTGGTGCGCGTACACACCAAATTTTTAACCCAATTAACCCAGAAAAATTTAACCACCGTAATTCCACACCAAAATGCGGCTTTCTTAAAAAGTTTAATTTGTCTTTTTAAGCCTTATACTAAACAAAAATTGACAACTGACGCACGTAAAGAACTGCTGGCGTGTCTTGACGATTCCGTTACCCAAGCGGCGTTGGCCAACTGCGCGCCCCAAGGTGTCGCCGAAAAATTGTTCATCTATTTACTGCGTAAAAAACAAATTCGGTTATTGCTTTGGTTAATTAAGGCGGTACGTGCCAATGGTTAATCCGCAGCCCAAAGTTTCGGTGATTGTACCGGTGTACCGTGTAGAACCGTACTTGGACGCGTGTGTCGGCAGTATCGTTAAGCAAACTTACCCCCATTTGGAAATTATTTTGGTCGACGACGGCAGTCCCGACGCGTGTGGCGCGATGTGTGACGCGTGGGCACAAAAAGACCCGCGCGTTAAGGTCATTCACCAAGCGAACGGGGGGCTATCCGCCGCGCGTAACGCGGGGTTGAACGTAGTTACGGGGGAGTATCTAATGTTCGTTGACAGCGATGACCGACTGAACGCGCAATCAGTTGCCATATTGGTCAGTGGTATTCTGGAACAATCTGGCGATCTTGCTGTGTGCTCGTGGCGCAAAATTTACGACATTGACCACCCCGCCGACCGAACCTATACGGTAACCAGCGACCAGTGGCAGTGTTTCACCGACGACGCGGTTTTTGACTTGCTCTTTAATCATCAGGTACCGTTAATTATGGCGGCTTGGGCTAAACTTTACCGCACCACCATTTTTGAAAAACTGCGCTTTCCCACCACCTATACCAACCACGAAGATGAATACCTGATTCATTATGTTTTGGCCAAAGTTAAAAAACTTTGTTTCATCAATTTACCACTTTATGACAACCTGCAACGCAAGACCAGTATCACCGGCACCGTCTACACCAAATCGCGTCTGTTACTGGTTAAAGCCCACCGTGACCGTTGGGATTTCTGTCAACAACACCGTCCCCAATTTGCACAAAAAGCGTTAGGCAAGTACTTGACCACCTTGGCCGTCAGTTATACAAGATTCAAAGCCGTCCACGGTGACCGTGCCATTTTACAACAACTGTTGGACGAGTTTCACCGCTGTTATCCGCAGTTACGGAAAAAGTCCCTGTTCGTTAGGTTGTTCCAACTTAACCGACCAGTAGCAGGATTAGTCGTCAAAATTCGGGACAAAATAAAGGGGTGAAAATGCAAGACATTGTTTTTATTTTACCGGCCGGCAGTTTTCCCGTGCCCGCCATTAACGGGGGCGCCATCGAGTCACTGTTAGAATTGTTAATTAACGAAAACGAACGCCATCAGTCATTTAACTTGCACGTGCTGATGTGTAAGTCGACAACGGACCACACCCGTTATGACTATACGGCTTACCATAACACCAAATTTTACGACTTTTACCTGAGCCCCCGTTGGTTTAAGTTAAACCGCCTGCTGAACGCGGGGAACAAACGCTTGGGCTACCATTTACCATTGTTTTCGCCGTACGACCGTTGGTTAAAACGTCAAATCAAGCAAATTAATCCCGCCTACGTAATTTTTGAAGGTTCTTACACCATCGCGGCGCGGGCCATCGCCCAAATGGTGGGGCGCGACCACCTGCTTTATCACCTGCATCACCAAATGTTACCCAAACGCGATTTCAGTGCCATGTTCGGTCACTTACTTTGTGTCAGCGAATTTATTAAACGCGATTGGGCAGAAAACTTCCGCTTTCGTCACCCCGTTAACTTGTTGGTGTGGGCCAACGCCATTGCTACCGCAAAGTTTAGTCAAGCAATTACGCCCACGGCACGCCAAAATTTACGCACCGGTTTAGGTTTTAACAACACTGATTTCGTTGTGTTGTACGTGGGGCGATTGGTTAAAGGGAAGGGTGTCGCCGAGTTAATTACCGCTGTTAGACAAATTGACAATCCGCACGTCAAATTACTGGTGGTGGGGGAATCGGTATTCAAAAATTCGCACCCAACGGCTTACACCCAGCAATTACAAACGCTGTGCCAAACCCTGCCTGACCGCGTCAAGTTTACGGGCTTTATTGACAATGACCAATTATACCAATACTACGCCTTGGCCGACGTGCACGTGTTACCTTCGCGGTGGGAAGAAGCCGCGGGGTTAGTGTTACTGGAAAGCCGATGCGTCGGCACGCCACAAATTTTAACCGACTCGGGTGGTGCCCCCGAATTTGCCCGCGCCGACGCTATCATCGTTCCCAAAGCAACCAACTTGGTAAATAACCTTGCCACAGCCATTAACCAAGCCTTTACCCACCGTGACCAATTAAACTATACACCCGCCCCAATTAACGACGCCAACTACTATTGGCAACGCTTTGCCACCATTATTAACCATTTAACTGACCAAAGGGTGACGCAATGAACCAAGGTTTAATTTCGGTTATTGTACCAATTTATCAAGTGGCGGAATATCTAGACCGTTGCGTGGCCAGTATCGTCAACCAAACTTACCCCCACTTGGAAATTATTTTGGTTGATGACGGCAGTCCCGACGCGTGCGGCGCGATGTGTGACGCGTGGGCGCAAAAAGACCCGCGCATTAAAGTTATCCATAAACCAAACGGGGGACTGTCCGACGCACGTAACGCGGGGTTGGATCTGGCGACGGGCGAATTTATTGCTTTTGTTGACGGCGACGACTTCGTTCATCCGCAATATTTGGCAATACTATGGCAAAATTTACAAGCGACCGACAGCGACTTGTCACTTTGTTCGTATTGTAGCGTAAATGACCAACAACCCTACCATCCTGATTTAACCAACAACTATGCAGTTTATGACGGTACCGATGCCATTACTGACCTTTTATTAGTAAAAAAGTACTGCAACACCATTGTGGCGTGGACCAAGTTGTATCGTCGCCACATTTTCGCGAACGGGTTAAGGTTTGCGGTTGGCAGATTACACGAAGACGAATTTATTGCACACCAAGTGTATGCGGCTTGCCAAAGAGTTGTACTGTGTTTTGCGCAATTATATCACTACTATCAACGCCCCGCCAGTATCACCCAACAAAAAAAATTTACTGCCCGCAATTTGGACGCTTTTTACGCCCTAGAAGCACGTTACCAATACTTTGCGACAACCAAATGGCGACAAGTCGCCTTAAATTTAGTCGTTGGTGGCAGTGCCTACGTTTATTGTTTGGCGCGCCAAAAACACGCCGACCCGCAATACCTTAAATTGTTAAAAAGCAAATTTCGCGAGTATTACCGTTTGCAACAACATAAAAAATGGTCGCATTATTTATTTCGGTTTAGTCCGACACTTTATTATTGGTTAACCAAACTTAAAAATTGTCACCGGCCACAACCTTAATTATCCGGCGTGCAAAGTATTTGCCGACTAAGCAAATGGTCAACAATGGCTTGGGCCGAACCGTGATTCGGGTAAAGGCCATTAACGGCAAAAATTTGGGCAACAACTTTTTGGTACGCGGTGGCGTCAAAAGTTTTTACCGCGTTAAGTAGGTCGGGAAAACTTTCGGCGAACGGCAGTCCGCAGTGTTGCAAATCTAAATACAAAATTCTTTCGTTTTTAATGTATTGTTCGTAATCCGGCGCGAAACAAAAAGCGGGTTTTTGCGTAATGACAAAATCAATTAACATCGATGAATAATCGGAAATTACCACGTCGGCGGCGGCCAACACCAACATTGAGTCGCCTTCCGCCGTCAGGTCGACCGTACCAAACTTGGCTAACTTATCTTTTAACTTAAGGTCGTTAGGGTGTACTCTGGTACAAAAGACAAATTCGCCACCAAACTTTTGATTAAGCGCGGCCGTCAGTTGGGCGGGGTCTAAATGCAAGCGGTCGTAAAAACTGCGGTCGTCACGAAACGACGGGGCGTAAAGAACAATTTTTTTGTCTTGCAAGTTATGTCTGGTTTTCAGTTCATCAATCGCCGACTGGTCGGGGTGAAATAAAATATCTTCGCGTGGTAACCCAAATTGCCAAATTTCGCCATCGTACCAGTACGAAGTTTTAAGTTGTGCGGTTTTACTGGCACAATTAGACAGCATAAAATCGGTCAATTTACCGTCTTGCTTGGCCATACGCACGTACCATTTGCCTAAGGTTTGCTCAACGTCCTTTTCCACGCCTTTTAATAACATGCCCCCGTGGTCCGTTTGCAAGTAAAATTGGTTTTTACGTTTGAACGGCGGTTTCGGGTTACAACGAATGTTATCAATGCGCAACCGCGCCGTGATTAAATGATAATACATCTTAAGCGATTGGTACTTTATTTTTTTTAGTGGGGCAGGGACCATCATGTTCAAATCTTTAACTACCCAATAGATGGCGTAATGACCTTTTTTTAGTAATTCGTTAACCAAGTATTTGGGGCTGTCACCGAAACCGTCACCGCGAAAGTTAAAGCAGACAATTTTGTTTTTCTGCACCGGGCACAGGTAGAAAAACGCACAAACCGCCGTGATGTAGATTTTATGCATTAAATGACCAATTTTAACCAAAAAATTTTTCATTGCCTACCACCTTTGGTAATCAATTTTTCGTAAAAGGTGCCGGTTAAGTCCCGTTGTAAATTAAATTTGTAGGTTAGTTTATGCACGAAGCACAATTCCTGCAAATATTGGTAAATCTTTGCGTCATACTGGTTAAACAGGTAAACAAACTGTAAAGTGTGCGGGTTAAGGTTGGAATTAAACGGCGCGTTATATAATAAATCACGGTACGTGCGCATACACATGGTCACAAAAAAATGGAATATAAAGTAATCAACCAGTTTATTTTCCTTGCGCCAGTATGTGTATAGCAAATCCCGCGCGTGCACCAAGATCGGGTGGTTAGGCACCGCGGAAATAAACCAATTGGACAAGTCACACGCTTGATCGTTTTTGAAGTCATCACGGAACACAAAAAAGGCACTGTCCGTCACGTATTGGGGAATTTTCCCCGTGCACAGTACTGTTGCGTCCACCCAAGTACCGCCGTATTTAATCAATAACTCCAACCGAAGCAAGTCCGAAAAGTGCGTGTTGGAAATAATTCCTTTACGCCATTTATCGATGATAAAGTCGGGGAAAGACACCAAATCAAACAGGTTGTCTTGGGTGACCAACGTAATGTCTTGGTCAGTCCAGTTTTTTTGCAAGGCGGCATAACAAGCTTGGACTAATTGCGGGGCGTGGTCCATACCTTGTAACCAACAAACCCAAACCCGCGCCGGTTTCTTGGCGTGCGGGGCCAGTGTGTATTTAGGTTGCAAATTTTTTGCGTATTTTTTTTCGACTTTTTTGAAGTGTCGTAAACTGCGGTTCAACACGAAAATATCCACGCCTTGCAGACGCATCGGCACGTGTAACTTTAGCCAGTGTTTAATTTTTTTCCCTAATTGATTCGCCATGAGGTTTACTCCTTTGCTTAATTTTTAGTTTGTTAAACCAGTAACGGCTTTCTTTTTCCCAAGCGGTACCGACCAGCAACAAAATTAGAGTAGTTACCGCGCAAACAATCGCCTTAACCACAAACCACTTAATACCTGTGCCCGGAATTAAATTGGTTAGGAAATAGACGGCAACACAGACGGCCGTAGCAATCAGCGTGTTTACTAACAATTTAACAAAATATTCTTTTTTACTGCGCTTAAAATAAATTTTATAAAGTACTTGGGCTTCCCAGTAATAACTGACCACCAAGTAGGCAACAATGGTGGACACCACCACGCCTTCAATGGAACCAAGTGCCGCACTGATAAGTGTTCCCACCAAATTGACTAACGTAATGCACAAGGGGCGCAATTTGTCTTTGTCCCACGTGCCAATGGCTTCGCGGTACACGCCACACGCGTTACGGGCTAAATTAACGTAAAACAACACGCACAGCAAAATTACCACACTGAAATTTAGTGGGGCATTGGTTTGGTCCCAAATCACCATAAATGGTTGGTAAAGTGTTAACAAACACGAAGTGCAAAACGCCACGACCATGATGCAGGCATAGTGCAAATGCATAAACAAGCGATAATTATTTTCAACCGAATCTTGGTAAATATTATTGCCAATTCCCGCCGTTAGTGATGTAAAAATGATCGTAATAAACGACTGGACGGCCGATTGTAAGTAAAGATAGTTATTGTAAACGCCCAAAATGGTGAGACCAAAAAAGGCCGAAATCGCAATGTTGTCAATGGAACTTTGCATCACCGACCCCACTTTATGACACAGTAACCCGTAAACTTTGGCTTTAATTTCTTTGGCCAACTCTGGCGACACTTTACCGCGTTCAAAAATTTGGGGGAACGCTTTTTTAGAAATCCAACCAATAATTAAATTGTTCAAAATGGTTGCGATTGGCGTAAAAATAATGTAGACGTAATAATTCGGGAACACAAACAAAACCAAGACTTGAAAAGCGTAACATAAGCAGTTAGTTGCGGTTTGCACAATGCTTAAAATGTCGTTTCTTTGGTAGGCCGCAAATAATGAGGAGCGATACGCAAAGAAAAAGTAACCCGCCACGTTATTAAATAAATAAATTGCGTACAATAAGTACAAGTTAATGTCCGCGGGATAACCACCTTTAATCAGGTAGGGCAGAAACGGCATCACCGCCAAGCCGCCGGCGACCACCACTAAACCGCAAATCCGGTAAACTTTTTTGTACAGATTCAGTAATGCACATAACGTGTCTTGGTCGTCTTCCGCGATTGGTTTGTACATGCTGAACGTAATGGCGGTGCCAAAACCAATTTCCGCAAAATTTAACACGTTAAGAATGGCCGCGAATAACGAATTCAATCCTAGATACTGAACTCCCAGTTTATAAATAATAATGGTTTTAATTGCAAACGGAAACAAGATAGCAACCAAGCGATTGACAAAGCCAAAAACAATATTCTTTACTGTCCTTTTTGTCTTTTCAATGCGCATGTTGTCTCCCTTTACTTTATTTTATCTTAATCGTTAATAATCATTACTTGTCGTACATTTTTAGTATAAGGCAATCTCCCCGCTTGTCAAGGTAAAGTACCCTTTACCAAACGGCGGTGCATGAAAAAAGCCACGCTGGGGGGCGTGACTTCTTAATCAATATAACACTGTTGTTTTAATATTTCAAGCGTTTTTTTGCGACCACGCTTCCATGGCAATTTTCTTCATCGTTTGGATAGTTAAGACCGGAAATGCACCCATCGCGGTTTCTTCCGAAGTCATCACGCAATCCGCACCATCGTATACCGCGTTGGCAACGTCACTGGTTTCCGCACGGCTGGGGCGGGGCTTTTGCATCATATTCAGCATCATTTCGGTAGCCACAATGACAAACTTGTTCGCTGCGTTACATTTTTTAATAATCATTTTTTGCACGGTCGGCAATTTTTCCACAGGGTATTCAACACCCAAGTCACCGCGCGCCACCATAATGCCGTCGGCCGCCGCAATGATTTCGTCCAAGTTCTTAACGCCTTGCACACTTTCGATTTTTGCGATAATCGGCGTGTTACCAACAATGGTACGCATGTCGGCAATGTCTTGGGCACGGTTAACGAACGAAGCCGCAATCATGTCAACCTTTTGTTCCATACCAAATTTTAAGTCAGCCACGTCTTCGGGACGCAAAAATTGCAAGTGGACATCGACGCCCGGTACGGCCATAGATTTGTGGTTGGCCATTTTACCACCGACTTCAATTTTCAATTCGATGTCGTGACCTTTAACCGCGGTAACTTTGGTCACAATTAAGCCGTTACAAATCAGCACGGTGTCGCCGGTTTTTACGTATTTATACAGGTCGTGATGGGTAATCGATACGCCGTTTTGGTCGCCCAGGCAAGGGTCGCAATGCAAAGTGAACTTGTCACCGGCCTTAACGGTAATTTCACCGGTCTTGAAATCGCCCAAACGGATGTCCGGGCCTTTGGTGTCCAACATGATTTTCACGTCGGTACCGTACTTTTTGTTCATTTCGCGCACGCGCGCAAATTTAGCACCGTGTTCTTCGTGGGTGCCGTGGCTGAAATTGCAACGGGCAATATTCATGCCGGCGTCCGCCAATCCTTTTAACACTTCGGGGCTTTCACTAGCCGGGCCGATGGTGCAAATGATTTTGATTCCTTTTTTATTATTGCTTTCCATAACCTTTATTATAAATGATGTTGAGAATTTTGTCGATTGTTTTTTGCAGGTCGACGTTGTTAATCACGTAATCGTAATGTGGCGCGTCCAGTACGCAATGGTCGTAATCTTGTAAACGGCGCACAATGTCATCCGGCGCGTCGCCACGGCCGTGTAAACGCCGTTCAATTTCGGCTTTGTCCGCGGTCACAAAAATAGTGGTCACGTGGTTAAAGCGGGACTTTAACGCGCGCACACCGACCAAGTCGCAATCTTTGAGCGGAATTTTATGTTCGGCGAACAGGTCGTTAATGTAGCGTTCACTCATGCCGCGTTTTTCGCCATGGCGAATGGTAAATTCAAAGATGTCACCACTTTGTACCATGGCGTCAAAGGTTGGGTTGTCGACAAAGTGGTACGGGTGGCCTTCGCTTTCGTACGGGCGCATGGCGCGGGTCGCCACCGACACCAATTTGGCAAACCGGTCGGGGTAGCGGTGAATAAGTTCCTTAATAATGGTATCTTTGCCGGCGCCACTGGGGCCTTCGATAACCACGATTTGTGGCACGAACGGCACGTTGCGGTTAACGGCCGTTGGTGTTTGGTTAAGTGTTGGTTGTTGTGGTGTGTTAGTTGCTGTCATTGTTTTCCCCCATTTTGGTTACGGTTTTTTAAGTTTTTTGAAATTTTGTTTTTTTCTTTGGTTACTTTTAATCTTGACTGGTACGGTCTTTAATTACTTAAAAATTTCCCCGACCCACCTATTAGATCATAAAATATTTTTCTTTGTATTATAGGCTGTAAGTATGTTAATAACTTTGGCCGGTAAATCAGCAATTTTAACCCGCGTTTGTTGCATAGTATCGCGGTCGCGCAGGGTGACCGTTTGGTCGGTTAAGGTGTCATAATCCACCGTAACGCAGATTGGCGTACCGATTTCGTCTTGTCGGCGGTAGCGTTTACCAATCGAGCCGGCGTCGTCGTAGGTGGTGGTAAAGTGCTGTTGCAGGTTGCGGTACAACTGGGTCGCGGTTTCCGTCAGGCCTTTCTTTTGTAAGGGCAGGACGCATACTTTGTACGGCGCCAAGTTCGGGTTTAATTTTAGTACCACGCGCGTGTCGTCGTCGGCAATCTTTTCTTCCGTGTACGCGTCGCACAGCACCGCCAAGAACAAGCGTTCCACGCCTTGCGAACTTTCAATCACGGTCGGTAAGTATTTCGCGTTGGTAACAGGGTCTTGGTACATTAAGTTCTTTTGCGATAATTTTTGGTGGTTGGTCAGGTCGTGCACGCCGCGGTGGTGAGTGCCGTTCAATTCGCCCCAACCAAACGGGTAGTGGTATTCCATGTCGCAGGCGGCCTTCGCGTAAAAGACCAATTTTTCGTGGTCGTGGAAACGCAAGTTTTGCGGGTTAAGCCCCAGTACGTCCGTACAAAAGTGCCAAATCTTCTGCTTATAGTCGGCGTAGTAGTCCATAGATTTTTCCGCAGGGCAGAATAGTTGGTGCTCCATTTGTTCAAACTCAATCGTGCGGAAAATAAAATTGCCCGGCGTAATCTCGTTGCGGAAGGCTTTACCGATTTGCCCAATCCCGAACGGGACTTTCAGGCGCATACTGCGTTGCACGTTGGCAAAGTTGATGTACTCACTTTGTGCGGTTTCCGGACGTAAGTAAATTTGATTGGCGCGGTCGGTCGTCACCCCGCGGTTGGTGGCAAACATCAAGTTGAATTGGCGAATCGGTGTCCACGCGAATTTACCGCAGTGGGGGCAGGTCAAATGGTGGTCGTTGATGTATTTGGTTAACGCGTCGTTCGTCCAACCGTCCGCGTTAAGGTTGGCGTCGTGGGCTTCAATTAACTTGTCGGCGCGGGTACGCGTTTGGCAGGCCTTACAGTCCATTAACGGATCGGCAAAGCCCGCCACGTGGCCACTGGCGACCCAAACGTTAGGGTTCATTAAGATTCCGCCGTCCAAGCCGACCGAGTTGTCGTTGGTGGTCACGAATTCCCGCCACCACGCGGCTTTCAGGTTGTTTTTTAACTCCACCCCTAACGGGCCGTAGTCCCACGTGTTGGCCAGTCCGTCGTAGATGTCCGAGCCCGGAAACACGAACCCCCGACTTTTACACAGGGCAATAATGTTATCCATTTTATCCATTGTAATTACTTCCTTTTAATGACGGTAATGCCGTGCAAGTATTTGTGCAAAGCGGCGGGCACGTTAACGCTGCCGTCTGCGTTTTGGTTTTGTTCCAAGATGGCGGGAATTAAACGCGATGTCGCCAGTCCCGAACCGTTTAAGGTGTGCAACCACACGGTCTTGCCGTCCGCGTCTTTGGTGCGGATGTTCGCGCGCCGGGCTTGGTAATCGGTCGCGGTCGACACCGACGATACTTCTTTGTAGCCTTTCATCGACGGGATGTAAACTTCAACGTCGTAGGTCTTGGCCATACTGGCAGAGCAGTCACCCGCCGCCAACGCCACCGTTTGAAAGTGCAGACCCAATCCTTCCACCAACTTTTGCGCGTTACGCAGCAGTTCGTCAAAGAACTTGGGGCTGTCGGCGGCGGGGCAATAAATAAACATTTCAATTTTGTTGAATTGGTAACCACGAATCATGCCGCGTTCGTCGGTGCGGTAGGAGCCCGCTTCCTTGCGGTAGCAGGGGGAGTAACTGAAATACTTAAGCGGCAGGTGGTCGGCGGGAATAATCTCGTCGCGGTGCAAATTGAGTAACGCCGTTTCCGCGGTGGGCAACAGAAACTTACTTTTTTTAGGATCTTGGTCAAAGTTGGTCATAAACACGTCGTCCACAAACTTCGGGAATTGCCCCGCGGCGTAACCACTTTCCCAATTTAATAGGTGGGGCGGTAAAATAAATTTGTAACCGTTGGCGATGTGGAAGTCGATAAAGTAATTAAGTAACGCCCATTCCAATAACGCGCCTACGCCGGTGTAAACCCACGCTTTGGCCCCGCTGATTTTCGCGCCACGTTCGTAGTCGATTAAGCCTAAACTGGTTGCCAAGGCCACGTGGTCTTGGGGGGTAAAGTTGTAGGTCGGTTTTTTGCCAAAGGTCGCCACCACGTGGTTGTTTTCTTTGCCGCCCGCCACTACTTCGGGTAACGGTAAATTAGGTAACGGCGCCAACGCGTTAAAGATTTTTTGTTCGGCCGTAGCAATGGCGCGGTCACCGCGGGCAATTTTGTCGCCAATCGCTTTCATTTCGGCAATCTGTTTGCTGGCGTCCTTGCCGTCCTTTTTTAACTTGGCAATCATGGCGCTGTTTTCGTTACGTTTCTGGCGTCGCGCTTCGTTTTTTTGGATTAACGCCCGGCGTTCCGCGTCCGTGGCCAACACCGCCGTAAAATCGGGCACGGTGGCCATGCGTTTGGCTAATTGGGCTTTGACCCCGTCGGGGTCGTGACGAATTAAATTGATGTCTAACATTTTAACATTATACACCGGAAGTGGTGGGCTTTGCAATCACTGCTTTAATCGCGTCTTTGACCGCATTTTCGTCAAAGGTCGGGTGCACCGGTGCCCAAGTGTAGGTCAAGGTGTAATCAAACGCCAAAGTAAACTGGTCGAACTGTAAACCGTCCATGTAGGCCAACATTTTAATGGTCGGTTTCAAAAACCGTTTACAACGCGGGGGCAGGTTGTTAATGTACTTTTCCGAAAAATTGACTTGGTACGGTTGACCATGGTTGTCTTGCGTGAAAATAACCGCTTTTTTGAACTTGGCAATTTCTTGGTCGCAAATGGCGGCCTGCAGCGCGTCCAAGGTTTTTTGTTCGTCCTTAGTTAACTGTAAAGACAGGTGTTTGCTGGTCTTCGCCAATTCTAATTTAATCAGCGGATCCAACGAATTGTCGCCCACTTCTTGTTTGAATTGCGCGGACAGGTTGGGGAACAGGCGCTCAACCGCGTCGTTAGGAATGCCCGAACTGGCCACGATGGCGGCGCGCTTGGTGTTAATTTTGGCGGCCAATTTGTCAATTTCGCGCTGGGTAATGTCGTAAAAAAATAGGTTCGCAAAAATGTACGCCCGTTGTAAGGAGTCTTCAATCATCTCTTGCGCCGCCGGACAAGCAATCGCGCCCGCGTCGGTCACGGTAAAATTATGGTTCATGGCTTCGCAAGTGCGGTAGTTCATAACTTATTTTCCCCCCAACCGTGACGTATTAACCTAAACGGACCGGTAACACTAAAAACAGGTAGTCGCCCGTTTTGGCACTGGTAATCACGCACGGTGCCAACGGGGCCGTGTAAGACAGTTTGACGAACGGGTCACTAATGGTATTCAGTGCGTCAAACAAGTATTTGGCGTTAAAGGCGATTTTAATGTCTTGCCCGTCCAAGTTGGCGGGGACGCGTTCGTTAATTTTGCCCATTTCGTTGTTCGCGTTAATTTCTAGGCACTTGTGGCCGGTGGTTAAGGTCAGCACGTTAATTTTGTTCGAGCCTGTTAACAAGCCCGCGCGACCCACCGCCGACAGCAAAGGCGCGGTTTCGACAACCACACTGCCGTTAAATTCGTGCGGAATAATTTGTTTATAGTTAACAAAGTCGCCGTCAATTAAGCGCGACGCCAACACGGTGCTGCCGACCGCGATTTGGACGAACTTGTTTTCAACAATCAGGTTAATCTCTTCCTTGTCGTCGGTCAGCATGCGGCGCATTTCTTCCAACGCGCGTAACGGCACGATAATTTTGCTGTTACCCGTGGGGCGAATTAACGGTTTTTCGATTTTGGCTAACCGGAATCCGTCTAACGCGACCGCAGTTAAGGTGTTGCTGTCGGCGTTAATTTCCAGTAACGCACCACGTAAAACCGGACGGGCGTTATCCAACGCGGCAAAGGGCAGGGCTTTGGTGATAATTTCTTTCAAGTCCGCACCTTTCAACGCGAAAGTCGGTTTGGTCGACAAATTGATTAAGTCGGGGTATTCGGTAACCGGCAGGCAAGAGAACTTGCCGTCGTTGCCTTCGCCGTGTTCGATAACCGCGGTCGTGTCGCCACTGGTGAAAGTAATTTGGTTGCCCGTAACCTTGGCGATGTATTCGCCGAACAGTTTACCCGGCAACACGGCGGCGCCTTCTTGTTTAACGTCAGCACGAATGGTTTTGCGTAGGTAAATTTCTAAATCAGTGGCAAAAAACGTCACGGTATCATTGTCCGCGACAATTTTAATGCCTTCTAAAATGGGATTCAGGCTTTTGGCACTGGTGCCGTGCGCAACGATCGCGACGGCCGTTTTTAAGTCTTCTGCTTCACAAATAAATTTCATACTCTTATTATAACGGTTTTTTGCCGCAGTGTCTAATTTTATTTGTCCAATTCTTTCAGGATGTCGGTCACCGCGGCCGCCAGTTTGCCCCCGTTTTTAATTTGGGCGGCAATTTTGTTGCGCGAATAAATCACCGAAGCGTGAGTGCGTCCGCCCAAAATTTCACCAATTTCGGTCAGCGGTACGTCTTTTAACTTTTCGGTCAGCAGGTAGGCCGCGACCATGCGCGCGTCGGCCAACGCTTCGGTGCGCCGTTTGCCGGTAATGTCGTCGGGGGCGGCGTTAAAGTAGGTACCAACCGTCGCAATAATCTTGGCGCCCAAATCGTTGGTGCGGCGCCCGTCGTCCACGTCTTTTTCCGCCAGTGCCAAGTCGCAGTCCGCCAAAGTTGCCACCGCGTGGCCGTTTAATTCCGCGTAGAAAATAATTTTGAACAGGTGGCCTTCCATGTCGCGCACGTTTTCGTTTAATTTATAAGAATATTCGGCAATGTACGACGCTACGTCGTCGGGCAAAAATTTGTCTTCCAATTCGGCTTTCTTCTGCAAAATGGCGATGCGGGTTTCCACATCGGGGTTGCGAATGTCTTGTAAAATACCGCCCTTAAACCGCGACTTCATGCGCTCCGCCAAGGTGGCAATCTCGTTCGGGTGGCGGTCACTGGTAATGACAATTTGGCGGTTATGTTCAAACAAATCGTTAAAGGTGTGGAAAAATTCTTCTTGGGTGGCCTGCTTGTTGGTGATTTCTTGGATGTCGTCAATTAACAATACGTCCACGTTGCGGTACTTTTCGCGAAACGCACCGAAGTCGCCTTTCTGTTTAATCACGTTCACGTAGTCGTCGGTAAACCTTTGGCAAGACGTTAACACCAAGTTGGTGGCGGGGTTATCCCCCAAAAGGTAATTAGCAATCGCGTTCAGCAGGTGGGTTTTACCCAGCCCCGAACGGCCGTAAATAAATAACGGGTTAATCTTTTTGCCAGGGTGCTTGGCGACGAATTCGGCCATCGCGGCGACTTCTTGGTTAGATTGACCAATAATGAAGTTGGCAAAAGTCTGTTGTGGGTTAATGTTGTTGTGGCGCACAATCGGGGCGGGCAGGGGCGTTTCTGCCGGTGGGTTGTTGCGTGCGTCGCGGCGTTCTTTTTCCACCGCGTCGATAATTTCCACTTTCTCAACAATCGGCGCGACGGTTTTAATGGCGTATTCAATGTGCGGGAAGTGGCGTTCGTTGCGCGCGTAGTTTGCGTCGCGGGTGGACAGGGCGGACAAAATGAACACCCCGTCTTCAAAGGCTTCGGGCATTAACGGTTGGATATACAGGTCAAAAGAAATGCTGCTGACATTATTTTCGATAATCGGGATAGCCCGTTGCCACACGTCTTTTACGTCCATAAAGTAATAACCATTATATACCATCACGGCGCAGTTGTAAACTTACTGTTGACGGCGGGGCGGGGTTCATTATATAATGGTTCATTATGAAAAGAACTTGGCAACCCAGTAAAGTTAAACGCCGTCGCGCGGTCGGTTTCCGCAAGCGCATGAAAACGGTCGGCGGACGTAACGTGATTCGTCGCCGTCGGGCAAGGGGTCGTAAACGACTGACGACTAAATAATGCTCCCCGCACGGTACCGCTTAAAAAAACGGAAAACTTTTAACTACTTACACCAAAAAGGGCAACGCGTCACCGGGCAATACGTCACGGTGTTTTTTGCGGCGGGTACCGCGTTAAAAGTGGGTTTTTCCGCCAGTAAAAAGGTCGGCAACAGTGTGGTGCGCCACCGCGCTTGCCGCTTAATGCGCGAAGCCGTACGTTCCTTGTTGCCGCAAATTAAACCGCGTTACCAGTTAATCGTGGTCGCCAAGCCTGAGTTGCCCGCGCAACATTTATTGTTCATTACGTTAGATTTACAAAACACTTTGAAAAAAGCCGGACTTATGTTATAGTATCCATTATGGTTTTTCCTGACGGTGGCGGTATTGCCGGTTTTGTGTATTGGCTGATTAAAAGCATCATGAGTTGGGGCTGGGTTTCCTACGGCTTTGCCATCTTTTTCTTTACCTTATTTATTAAGTTAATGTTGTCGCCGATTGATTTTTTGAACAAGTACCTGTCCCGCCGTAACCAAGTTAAACAACAGGCCTTGTCCGCGGAAATTGCCGACCTGCAACAAATTTACGCTAATGACCCGTTGGCGTTCACCAAGGCCAAACAGGAACTGTTCCGCAAAAACGGGGTGGGTGGCCTTGGCAGTACGTTAATGAGTTTGGTTAGCGTTATCATCACCATGGTCATCTTCTTTCAAGTGTTGGGCGCGTTAAACACCATTTCGCGTGACAATATTTACCACGAGTACGCCGAACTGCAAGCGGTGTACGAACAATACTGCCCCCAAGACGCCGATGGTAAATACTTGACGGACGACGCCATGACCGAAGAACAAAAAACCGCGTTGCACGACGCGTTAAACGAAAAGTATAACGCTACCAAAACCAGTTTCTTTTGGGTCAAAAACATTTGGCAACCAGATACCCCGTGGGCCAGTGCGGTGATGTCGTTTGACGAGTTTAACAACAGCCAACCCGCCGCCAAGCGCTTGGCGGACGACCAACGCGACACCTACAACGCGATTGTGGCTAATTTAGACGGCAGTGCCAAAGGTGGTAACGGTTGGTTAATTTTGGTCATCTTAACCGGTTTAGCCAGTTTTGCATCGTCCAAATTTTCGCTGTTCATCAATAAACGCCTGCTGCCGCAAAAGCCGGCCGCGAAGCAGCCGGAAGCGATTATTACTTATTCCATGCGCGACGCGAAACGTCAAGCCAACGCGGCGGCGGAAAAGCCCGTGGTGGATCCGGCGCAAATGGGCAAAATGATGCAGTACCTGATGCCAGTAATTTTAATCGTGTTCGGCTTGATGCAGACCGCCGCGTTCGCCATCTATATGATTTCGTCGTCGTTGGTGTCTACGTTGTTAACGGTGCTGTTTACTTGGCTGGTGGAGTTGATTATCAAAAAGCAACGGCCCAAATTAGAACCCAAAAAAGATTTCGACGCGACGATAATTAACCCGCACGCGAAATATTTCAAAGGAGGAAAAAAATGAACAAAACGGTAGTAAGTGCGAAAACCTTGGACGAAGCGATTACCAAAGGCTGTGCTGAATTAGGCGTGGACATGACCGAAGTGGACTTCAACATTCTTGATGAAGGGGGCATGTTCAAAAAAATGCAGGTAGAAATTACGGTGAAGGGCAGTGAACCCGCGCCGGTTAAGCCCGCGATTGTCCCCGCCGACCAAAGTCCGGTCGCCGACGCGGACGCACAACCGACCAAACCGACGCAGACGGCGCAACCCGATGTGGAAGAATTTGAAATTGTTGGTCAGGCTAAACCGGCCAAAGCGGCGCGTGAACCGCGACCGGTTACCGAATTTGACCCGAACTGCCCGAAATTTGCGAAAACTTTAGCCTTTGCGCAGGAGTTCTTCCGCTTAATGGGCGATAACTTGACGGTGACAACCGCGCACGACGACCAAGAGTTCACGATTTTGGTGGACGGCGAGGACGTGTCGCGCTTGATTGGTAAGAACGGTAAAACCATGGCGGCGATTAACACGATCGTGGCGGCGATTGGCGTTAACACCCACTGTGGCGAACCGCGTCGCGTAGTGGTGGACATTGCACACTACCGCGAAAAACGCCGCGAAAGTTTAATCGCTTTGGCCAAACGCAAGGCCGAATACGTGAAGACCAGTGGCAAGTCGGTCAAGTTAGAACCCATGCCCGCGCGCGAACGTGTGATTGTGCACCTGGCTTTGCAAGATGTGGAAGGCATCATCACCCAAAGCGAAGGCGTCGAACCGCAACGCTTCTTGGTCATCAAACCCGGGGCCAGATAATAGTTAAAAATATATTGATGATGGTCATAACCAATGCTGACACGACACGCGGTTGACTGCGTAGCGGGCGGTGGTGACGTTTGGCACGGGATGGGGTACGAAAAGGCGTCAAATACGGGCTAAAAGCACCTGCAAAACGGGGGAAAATGGCACTAAAATGTTGCCTTTCAGGGGCTTTCCGTGCTATAATAAATGATTATGAGTAGTGAGCAAAAAGACACCAAAAAATCGGTTTCTAATTACGAAGCCAAGGACATTACGGTACTGGAAGGGCTGGATCCCGTCCGCAAACGACCGGGTATGTACATCGGTTCGACCGACTTACGTGGGTTACACCATTTGATTGTCGAAGTTGTCGACAACAGCGTGGACGAAGCGTTGGCCGGGTACTGTACCGAAATCTTGGTCGACATTGAACGTGATGGTTCGGTTAGTGTTACCGACAACGGTCGCGGTATCCCGACCGGTATTCACCCGACCGAAAAAATCTCCGCGGTCGAATTGGTTTTGACCAAGTTACACGCGGGTGGTAAGTTCGGCAAGGGCGGTTACACCATTTCCGGCGGTTTGCACGGGGTGGGAGTTTCGGTCGTTAACGCGTTAAGTGAATGGTTGGAAGTCGAAGTTAAACAAAACGGTAAAGTCTTCCACCAAACCTACAACCGCGGGGTACCGCAAGCCCCGTTAAAGGAAGTGGGCAAAACCGACAAGCACGGCACCAAAATTACTTTCTATCCCGACGCCGATATTTTTGACAGCATCGAATTTAACTACGAAACCATGAAGGTGCGTTTACGCGAATTGGCGTTCTTGAACAAGGGCTTGATTATTAAATGCAGTGACAATCGTCCCGGTCGCGAAGCCAAGGATACGTTCCATTACAAGGGGGGGATTATTGAGTTCGTCGAAAGCCTGAACAAGGGCAAGGACTTGGTGATTCCCGACATTATTCACATCGCGAAAAAGAACAAAAACAGCGAAGTCGACGTGGCTTTCCAATGGAACGACGGGTACAGCGAAAACATCCACACCTACGCCAACAACATTAACACGGAAGAAGGTGGGGTGCATTTAATCGGCTTCCGTAACGCGTTGGCCAAAGCAATTAACGACTACGGCAAGAAAGCCAACCTGATGAAAGAGTCCGACAAGTTGTCGATCGAAGACGTGTTGGAAGGCGTGGTCGCGATTGTTTCGGTCAAGTTGGAAAATCCGCAATTTGAAGGCCAAACCAAGACCAAGTTGGGTAACGCGTTTATGCGTGGCGAAGTGGAAAAGTGTGTACAAGAAAAGTTCGGCGAATTCTTGGAAGAAAACCCGAAAGCGGCGAAAGAGTTAATCTTAAAGTGTCAAACCGCACGTAATGCGCGCGAAGCCGCACGGCGGGCGAAAGACTTGATTCACCGCAAGGGCACCTTGGAAAATACGACCTTGCCCGGTAAGTTAGCGGACTGCACCGAACGCGACCCGAAGTTCTGCGAAATCTTTATTGTCGAAGGTGATTCGGCGGGGGGAACCGCGAAGCAAGGCCGTGACCGTCGTTTCCAAGCCATTTTGCCGTTACGGGGTAAAATTTTGAACGTGGAAAAAGCGCGTTTGGCACGGGTATTGGAAAACCAAGAAATTAAGAACATGATTACCGCCTTTGGTTGCGGCATTCAGGAAGACTTCGATATTTCGCGTTTGCGTTACCACAAAATCATTACCATGACCGATGCCGATGTCGACGGCAGCCACATTCGTATTTTGTTATTAACTTTCTTCTACCGCTTTATGCGCCCGTTAGTGGAAGGCGGTTACATTTATGCCGCGCAACCACCGCTTTACAAGGTCAGCCAAGGCGGCAAGGATACTTATTGCTACTCCGACGCCGAATTGGAACACATTATGGGCAAGGGCGCACGCGGAAAAGCCAACGTTCAACGCTATAAAGGTCTGGGCGAAATGAACGCGGAGCAGTTGTGGGACACGACGATGAGCCCCGAACACCGTACTTTGGTGCAAATTACTTTGGAAGACGCGTTTGCTGCGGACGAAATTTTTTCGACCTTGATGGGCGAAAAAGCCGAACTGCGTCGCGAATACATTGAACGCAACGCGGCGAACTTTACGCAGGATTTGGATATTTAAGGAGTGAACGAAGATGAGAAAGAAAGATTACAGTGAAGAATTGGCCGAAATCGTCGACAACACCAAGTACGTCAAAGTTAAGGTGGAAGACGAAATTCACAAGTCATTTATGTCTTACGCGATGATGGTTAACGTCAGCCGTGCCATTCCGGACGTGCGCGACGGTTTGAAGCCTGTCCACCGTCGTATTTTGCACTCGATGAACGAATTAGGTTTAACCCACGACAAGCCGTTTAAGAAATGCGCGCGTATCGTCGGTGAAACTATGGGTAAATACCACCCGCACGGCGACAGTTCGGTTTACGACGCGTTGGTGCGCTTGGCACAACCGTTTACCATTAACATGCCGTTGGTGGATGGCCATGGTAACTTTGGTTCGGTGGATGATGACCCGCCGGCCGCGATGCGTTACACCGAAGCCCGCTTGTCCGCGGTCGCCGGTGAAATGTTACGCGACATTGACAAGAATACCGTTGACTTCCGGCCGAACTTTGACGAAACCGAACAAGAGCCGGTGGTTTTACCATCGCGCTTTCCGAATTTGCTGGTTAACGGCAGTGACGGGATTGCGGTCGGCATGGCGACCAACATTCCACCCCACAATTTGGGCGAAGTCATCGACGGGGTAGTCGCGTTAATTGACAATCCCGAAATTGAAATTGAACAGTTAATGCGCATTATTCCCGCACCGGACTACCCGACGGGGGGTATTATTATGGGCCGGGCGGCGTTACGGCACGCGTACAAAACTGGACGCGGGAATATCGTGTTGCGCGCGACCACGGAAATTGAAGAACACAACGGCCACAACCGCATTATCGTGACCGAAATTCCTTACCAAGTGAACAAGGCCAAGTTGGTGGAAAGCATTGCCAATTTGGTACGCGACAAGAAAATTGACGGCATTACCAACGTCGACGAAGAATCTGACCGCCACGGCATGCGCATTGTCATTACCCTGAAAAAGGAAGCCCAAGCCCAAGTCGTGTTAACCAACCTGTTCAAGCAAACCCAAATGCAAATTTCGATGGGTATTACTTTCTTGGCGTTGGTTGGTAACGAACCCAAGGTCTTGAACTTGAAAGAAATGTTGTACTATTACTTGGAACACCAAAAAGAAGTGGTACTACGCCGTACCAAGTTTGACCTAGAAAAAGCGGAAGAACGTGCCCATATTGTGGAAGGCTTGGTTAAGGCCTTGGCACACATTGACGAAGTGGTGGCCTTAATTAAGAGCAGTAAAGATAAGTTTGACGCCGCCGCCAAATTGACCAAAAAGTTCTTGCTGTCCGACCGCCAAGCCAACGCAATTTTGGAAATGCGTTTGCAACGCTTGACCAGTTTGGAAGTGGAAAAGTTAAAAGCCGAGTTAGAAGAACTGCGTGCATTGATTGCCGAACTGAAATCGATTATCGCCAGTCCGCGTAAACTGTTGGAAATTATCAAAAAAGAACTGTTGGAAATTAAAGACAAGTACGCGATTGAGCGCGTTACCGAATTGACCACCGACTACGGCGAAATTGACATTGCCGACTTAATCGAAAAAGAAGACGTCGCCGTGTCGATGACGCACCTTGGTTACATTAAACGTTTGCCGTTGACCGAATACAAAGCCCAACGTCGCGGTGGTAAAGGTTCAAACACCCACGCCACCAAGGAAGAAGACTTTGTCGAACGCATGTTCGTGACCAACACGCACCACGATTTATTGTTCTTTACCAACATCGGTCGCGTTTACCGCATCAAGGCCTTTGAAGTCCCCGAAGCCACCAAAGGCAGCAAAGGCCGCAACATTGTGAACCTGTTGCAACTGGCGAACGACGAAACGGTGGCGGCGGTTATTCCGTTGGAAGATTACGAATCCGGACACATCATGTTGGCCACCGCCATGGGCTTGATTAAAAAGACCAAGTGCAGTGAATTTGCCCGCATTGTACGTACCGGTAAAATCGCGATTACCTTGAACGAAGGTGACCGCTTGATTGCCGCGGCCAAGACCACGGGCGCCGACGAAATTATTATGGCTTCACAAACCGGTAAGTGTATTCGTTTCAGCGAAGAAGACGTCCGCAGCATGGGACGCACCGCCGCGGGGGTTAAGAGCATGAACATTGACCGCGAAAACGACGCGATTGTTGACATGAGCGTCATTGAAGCCGGTTGCGAAATCTTAACCGTGTCGGCGAACGGTTACGGCAAACGCAGTGACCCCGACGATTACCGTTTGCAATCGCGCGCGGGTAAGGGTATTAAGGCGGGTATCTTTAACGAAAAGACCGGTCCCTTGGTTAACCTAAAACAAGTCCGTCCGGAGCAAGACATTATGCTAATCAACGATAATGGTACGATGATTCGTACCAAGGCGTCGTACATTTCTAAAATCAGCCGTGACACCCAAGGCGTCCGCATTATGAAAGTCGGCGAAGGCTTCAAAATTGTCGGCGTCGCCGTGGCGGAACCGCAAGAAGCAGAGGAAGAGGACGGCGAAGGATCGGCCGAATGACGCGGCCGTACGACTTCCGCGCCATTGAAAAAAAATGGCAGGACCAGTGGCAAAAAGAAGCACGTTTTAAGACGCCCGACCACGTCAAGGGCAAAGAAAACGCCTACGTGTTAATCGAGTTCCCGTACCCCAGCGGTAAAGGGCTGCACGTCGGGCACATCCGCAGTTACACCGCGATGGACGCGTTGGCACGTCGTCTGCGCCTGCAAGGCAAGAACGTAATGTTCCCGATGGGGATTGACGCGTTTGGTTTGGAAGCCGAACGCACCGCGATTCGCGAACACATCCCCCCGCAACAGGTGGTAGAGCGCAACACCGCAACTTTTTGCGAGCAATTAAAGCGGGTCGGCTTGTCGATTGATTGGTCGCGCTTTATTAAAACTTGCGACCCCGAATACTATAAGTGGACGCAATGGCAGTTCCTGCAATTTTTCAAAAAGGGCATAGCTTACAAAGGTACGGCCAACGTTAACTTCTGCCCCAACTGTGGCATTTTGGCCAACGAAGAAGTAGAAAACGGCACCTGTTGCCAATGCCACGCGCCAACCGAACAAAAAACTATTCCGCAATGGCTGATGAAAATGACGGCCTACGCCGACCGCCTGATTGACGATTTGGACCAGACCCATTACTTACCGCACATTAAGACCAGCCAAATTAACTACGTCGGCCGCAGTCACGGCGTGACCGTAGACTTCGCCATTAAGCAGGGCGGTACGGTACAGGTCTTTACCACCTGTATTGAAACCATTTACGGGGTGACCTTTATTGTGTTGGCACCCGAACACCCGTTGCTAAACGACCTTAAACCGCACATCAAGAATTGGGACGCGGTGGTCAAGTACCAACAGGCTGCCGCGCGCAAAAGCGAGTTTGAACGCACGCAACTGGTCAAAGACAAAACGGGTTGCGCATTACAGGGCATTACCGCGCTTAACCCCGCGAACGGTCAGTCCGTGCCGGTGTACGTGGGTGACTTCGTGTTGGCTAATTACGGCACGGGTGCGGTGATGGCCGTACCGGCGCACGACCAACGGGACTTTGCCTTTGCCCAAAAATACCACTTGCCGATTAGCCAAGTTATTGCCGGCGACCTCAGTCACGGTGCGGTGGAAAAGGCCGAATACCTTGCCAAGAACAGCCGACTGTTAAACTCCGCGCAATTTACCGGACAAACGGTGTCGGACGCGAAAACCGGTATTACCGATTTACTGGTCAAACAAGGCGTCGCGCGCGTGACCACCAATTACAAAATGCACGATTGGGTGTTCGCTCGTCAACGTTACTGGGGCGAACCAATCCCGATTATCCACTGTCCGCACTGTGGCATGGTGCCGGTGCCGGAAAAAGACTTGCCGGTAACTTTGCCCAAGGTTGACAGTTACGAACCCACCAAGGACGGGCGCAGTCCGTTGGCGAAAATTACCGATTGGGTACACGTGAAATGCCCGCAATGCGGGGCGGATGCTGAACGCGAAACCGACACTATGCCGGGTTGGGCGGGCAGTTGTTGGTACTTTATCCGCTATTGCGACCCGCACAACGACCACGCGTTTGCCGACCCAGAAAAAATGCAGGCGTGGTTGCCGGTTAACCTGTACAACGGGGGTAATGAACACACCACGCGCCATTTGCTGTACGCGCGCTTTTGGACGAAATTTCTGTACGACCAAGGCTTGTTCCCCGTGGACGAATTTTGCGACGCGCGTATTTCGCAAGGCATTATTTTGGGCGAAGGCGGCGTAAAAATGAGTAAATCATTAGGCAACACGGTCGACCCGCGCGCGGTTGCCGACCAATATGGTACCGACGCGTTACGGCTGTGGATACTGTTTATCGGCGATTACCAAGAAGTTGCCGTGTGGAACGAAGACGGCGTTAAGGCCTGCCACCGCCTGTTGCAACGGGTGTGGAACCTGCAAGACAAGGTGATTAAGGGGGACCGTTTCCGCGACGCATTGAATGTTGTTTTTAACCAATCAATCAAGAAAATTACCGCTGATTTAGCCAACATGAAGTACAACACGGCGGTGTCGCAAATTATGATTTTAATGAACGCGATTGAACAAGTCGGCAACGTGAATGAACACGAATACCACACTTTATTAACTTTGTTAAACCCGTTTGCCCCGCACATCACGGAAGAACTGTGGGGCGGCATTAAAGACGCGACTTGGCCGACGGTGGACGAGTCGGCATTGTTGGCCAAGACCGTGGAAATCGTGGTGCAAATTAACGCGAAAATTGTCGGACGCATTACCATCCCGACCGACGCAGACCAAGACGCGGTAGTGGCGCAAGCGACCGACCTGTTGCACGGCGCGCCGTACCAAAAAGTCATTTACGTTAAAAATAAGTTAATCAATTTTATCGTGGCGAAGTAATATTCGTTTACTTTCGTCAGCCAATTAACCCCGTAACGATACGGGGTTTTTTGATGTGCCGGTGGCTGGTCAGTAACTTTTGACGAAGAAAAGCGAAATTTGGGGAAATTTGTCAAAAAATAGTAAAAAAAAACTTGACAGGGGGG
>CATLHJ010000004.1 GCA_949949035.1 uncultured Clostridia bacterium
CCCAACCCCACCGCTATACAGAGCAAATACAAAACAATTACTGACCAAAATGGCCAATGCAAAATTGACAACAAAATAAAAGTGATTAGTGGCAACTGGGCAGTACATGGAATGAATGACAAAAAGAAAGTTAAACGTTTACGCGCTGGGTTGTCACGTACAGCACATATACCCAAAGTCGTACACCCGAAACCAAGACCTACGGCCATCAAATTGTTAACAGGAATGTGCAATAAACGAGCCGTCCAAGATAGCAAGCCACTTTTTTCGATAAAAGATAATACCAAGTACAATAGAAAAACTTGTGGCAAAAATTCCAGTAATACGCCTAAAATTTCCCATAAAGACGGCACATCAATGTATATTACTTAACTTTAAGTTGTTTGCGTTGTTTCCTGGCTAAACGTGCGCCTTCAAATTGACGGTACATTGGCGCAATTAAAAACATTGATGAATAGGTACCGGCTACTAAACCAATGATAATCGGTAAAGCAAATTCAATCAAGGTAGGTAAATTCATAATCAAACTGATGATGGTTAACACCAATAATGTTGCCAAAGTTGTTACTACGGTTAAGATTGACCGCACCATAGTACTGCTAATGGCTTTATTTAGCATTTGGTCAAGGGTATAATTTCCCGTATTGTTTTTTTCAAACGTGCGGACACGATCAAAGACCACCAAACTGTTGTTAATTGAGTACGCGATAACCGTTAACAAGGCGGCAATAAAAGACGTATTGATTTCAATACGTAAAATAGCCATCAAGGCGCAAATCATTAGCACATCGTGCGCCAAAGCCAATAAGGCAGTAATACCGGCCGTAATTTTGAAACGGAACAACATATAAATCATTAACCCCGCACAAGCAGCCAATATTGCCCAAAAGACCGTCATCACTTTTTCGTTACTGGTAGTAGCCTGGATGCTGTCACCCGAAACATAATCATCGCCAAAGTACTCATTTAACTCTTGCAAAATTGCATTATTGCGTTCAGTACTACTGGTGTCGTTGAATCGCACCGCAAAGGTAGTAGAACCACTGGTACTTTGCTCTTCGGTGACTGTATATTTAATATTGTATTCGTCCATTTTATCGGTAACATAGGCTTTAGTCACGGTTTCAGTTTTAGTTATGGTGGCGATTGCTCCACCTGTGAAATCAAGACCGAGATTAAACCCCAAACAAGCAAAAAGGATAATACCTACCAACAGAATTACAGCAGGAGCAATAAAGAACCAACGACCGTTACGGGCAAAATTAAAATTAGTTTGTTTGACTTTATCTAACCACTTCATTTTGCACCATCCATATTGAGTTTTCGTTTAACGGTCACTGGCGAAGTTTGTTCAATAGCCTTTTGTTCCTCGGGAGTTAATTTGATATTCAAACGTGTAGCGTTATCAGGGTTAATGTATAAATACAACTTAGCTAAACCACGGGTTACTATCAGCCCCGTAAACATGGAAATTGCCACCCCCAAAGCCAAGGTGATTGCAAACCCTTTAATTGCTCCATCACTCAAAAAGTACAAGATTACACTGACAATAATGGTGGTAATGTTCGCGTCAACAATGGTCATGATGGTTTTGTTAAATCCCGAATGCACCGCTGCTGTCAAACGCTTACCAGTTCGATACTCTTCTTTGATTTGTTCAAAAATTAAGATGTTGGCATCGACCGCCATACCGATGGACAAAATGATACCCGCGATACCGGGCAAAGTTAATTGAATGGAGTCAATAAGCGCTAGCAAGAAAATAAAGATTACCGTATAAATCAATAACGACAGGTTCGCCAGCATACCAAAATCACGATAAACAAGGGCCATAATAATAAATACCAAGACCAATCCAATAATTAACGCAATACCACCTGCCGTAATTGCCCCTTCGCCCAAGGTGGCAGGGATATAACTCATTTCGCTGGCCGTTAAACCAACGGTGTATAAACCTGACTCAATTTGTAACGCAAACGCCTCGGCTTCTTCTTTGGTGTAAGTACCGGTAATTAAAACCGTACCGTCAGCACCCAAGGTAGCGGCGTTATCATTACTGATTTGTGGGGCACTAATCAGTTTTTCATTGGCATAAATCGCCATGTATTGCCCGCCAGCATTACTTACTTTTTCACGGAACTTTGCCGTCCCCTCATCAGTAAAAGTTAATTTAATTACGTAATTAGTCGCGTCACTGGGATCAACAATTACATCAACTTTACTAACACCATCCCCCGTTAAAAAGACGTTATTCGCATCATAGGGTGTGCTGGTTGTCGCCTGTGATTGCGTGGGTACCATAAATTCAATGTTGGCCGGCGTACCAATGGCTTCCATAATGTCTTCGGTATCTTGCATTCCTGGTACTTCTATACGGATTTTATAATTTGGATAAGTACCCTGTCGGGTTACGGTGGCTTCTAGGTAATTTTTATTATTCAATGTGCGCTGGATGCGACGTATCGTGGCCGCCAATTCGGTATCTAAGTCCGCACTGTCAACGTCGGGAGTCACATCATAAACCGCCAAAATACCGCCATTAAGGTCAATGCCCATTTTGCTTTTAATTGCGTTAAAACAACCTACATATTTGACATTGGTAAACGGAATGGTAAATTCGACAAAACAAAGTACTACTGCTAATAAGACAATAACACCAATTACACAAAACTTAACAATGGCTTTGTTTTTACTCATATAATTCCCATTATACGCTAGTTTTTGCATAACAACAAGTTAATTATTGCCCAGTTTAATTTTTCTTGACGCTTGCCATCGCTACTGAATTTAGCGAACCAGAAGCGAATCAACATTGCCGGTACCGACACAACGAATAACTACGCTGTGACGACGATAACTTAGATTAGGCACCATCATCACCATGGTATCCGCGTCAATAGCGACGGCCGTTAAAGGGCGACATTGTCCGTCAATATAAATTTGTAAGTCAGCACCATAATGATTAGAAACTACCACACCAAATTGTGAACCCGTAAAGGAACAACGAACTTCTGCACCGCGGGTGCCGACATAAACATGACCAAAGGTTGCCCTTGTTGGTGTGTAGTGCCAATCTCCAAAATATTGTAAACCGTCATTATCAGGTGTAATATGATGATAAGTCACTTCACCAATTTTATAAGTATATTCCGGTGTGTAAAAATGCGGTGCCGAAAAACGCTGTGGGAATTCGTAAGTTAAGCGGTAAGCCGTGGCATAATTTGGCGTACCAGTTGGCTCAATGGGTTGTGGATTAGTGGCTTCGTCAACTGGGACTTCGTTCCCATTTTGGTCATAATAGACCGTATCGCCGTTTTCGTTTACGTGAGCGGTATAAGTTGGCATAGTCCATGCTTTAATGCCTAAACCGATAAAACTGTTGCGTTTACTGCCGGTAGCGGTTGGCACCACCATTACTTCCTTGAAATAAAGCCACGCACTTTTCGTCACAGTTACGTCATAATAGGTACTTTGGTTGTTAACAATAAAATTAGGTGATTCGGGGTTAATAGTCGAATCAACATAAGCACCTAATTCATAATGCACATTATCTAACGAAACGAATAAGGCGCAACTCCCCCGCCCACGCAGATAAACGCGATACTTCCCAGCTTCCGGAAGATATAACTTACCACGTATTTCCATGACCTGTCTTTTATTGATTTGGTCAGCGGATAACCAAATATCAGTATTACTGTTCTGCGCCACGTTAGTATTATCAATGATAGTAACGTTGGTAGCACCCGCATATTGAGTCTGATATAAAGTGCGCGCATCGTAATCGGTCACATCGTGGTCAAAAGTATAAATGGTACGTTCCAAAACATTCTTTTTCGTTTCGTGCGTTTGTTGTAATTCCAAAATCAAATCAACATCTTCCAGCGGTTTACCGTTGTAGGTACGTTGTCCATCTTTGGTCATAATTTCCAAGGTTACGTAAATTTTACCCGAACGCAAAACTCCATTAGGTAAAAAACGATAAATGTTTTCACCAGTTTGTTGCAAAGTACCATTCAAACCCAGACCGTACACTTTTTTTACGCGGTAGGTAAAATCTTTGGCGATCACGATACTGCCGCCAGTGTATTGTCCATCTTTATTTAGGGTGTACGGATTAAGGTCAATAGTAAAATCTTGACCATACGGGATAACGTATGGCTGCATGGTTTGAATTTGACGATGTTGCCTGTCGTAGTCATAAGTGCGTCCCGTTTGATAGACGCAAGACACGGGCACAAACAGTGGATAATCGTTAGCGGCAAGATTCAATTTTCCGCTATACTTTTCAATCAGTTGCGCGTAATAAGAAAAATCTTGATGAGTGATTTTTGCCCATTGATTTAAATAATTATTACCCCAGTAACCGCCCGTGGTTTTAATAAAAGCGTCCTGACCGAAGTTATGGAGTAACGTCGAGTAGACAGCCAAGCCATTGGTATCGGTAATGTTACCCTGGTTAACGCGATTTAAGGCCCACGTGGCACTGGTGTATTGGTTCCACCCCGAAAAGCCAGCCCCACCGAAATTGCCAATTTGTCGTGCCGCCGAAATATTGGTAAACAAACTGTAAGTTACTAGATTCAAAGCATTGTTCGTTACTTCTCCTGTATAACCGACACCATAATTTTGGTAATTGTGGTGGTATTCGTGCAAATTACCCCAAGTTCCCGAAGTGACGAACGATTGATAATCAAGGGCATCGCGAAACCAGCCAGCGGGACAGTTCACCGACCAACGACCAGGGAAAGCCACCGCAGCTCCCGCGGCAACAAACGGGTCATACAAAAACACTACCCCGTGATCGGCCACTCGGTTGGTTACCAAACTGATTTTTTCCCATAACGAAGCAATGCGATACATTGCTTCGTAAGTCATGTTTTGTGCATAACTTTTTGGTCCAGAAAGCAACACCCCTGTTGACCAAATTTCTAGATCAAAATACGGCGCCGACGATTGCGCATACGTGGCGTATTCTTCTGGGGTAGTTACCCCTAAAATGAAATGTTGATAATTAACGGCACCACTAATTGTCACGGAATAAGTTTTCGCTTCATCACGAACGTAAATCGGCCCACCCAAAAAGGAGCCAATGTACCCCGTCCAAGTTTGAGTTGTAGCGTCATAGACGGCAGTGTTGCAGTTGATTGACAAAGTGTTCAGTATTACTGGCATGCGGTTAAAATCACGTGCTAACCAAATATTGTTGGCTTGCCCATTATATAAGGCCTGCCCAATATGAAAAGTCAAGCCACCCGTGGCCTGCATCGCCGCGTCAGAAAGTTCAACTTTGATTACTTCTCCGGCCGGCGCATAAAGCCCAGTTACTTCGTAATAGTTATTATAGGTACGTGGCGAAAAAGTCAGTTGTTTAATCACCCCCATTTCATTGTTGGACACATTACCACCATACATACCTTTCGCCGCTGTGTGTTCGTACAATTTACGCCCCAGTGCTGTGGGTGTGGCTCGCGTGCCAGTATATAAACTACCATCAACATCAAGCCAGTCGTAAGTACCGCTGGCATTTCGCGTTTCTTTACCACACAGTAAATTATTTTCAGCCAAAACATCGCTCTTTAGTCCGGACGCAAAACCACCTTTACCATAAACGGGATAAGCGGACAAATGCTTTTCGCTACCGACTTCCGGCACTGGTTTTAGCCGTTCGGTGGTACACAAGACAGTACTGCTGGTACCAACTTTGCTGTAAGTTTTATAAGCTAGGTCGTATTCATTACCCACTCGCCCGTTATGAACCGCATACAAAATTAACAAAGACAGGAAGAAAATAAAAACGCAAATAATTGTCGATGCACAAATCACGAACCAACGGTTGCCACGGTAATACCAGTAATCACGAATTTGTAACTTCTGCAACTTCATAATTAACTATAATATAGTATGTGAAAACTATTTCTTTGTAAAGTGCATATATGGTAATATATATTAAAGATGGGGTTAGCAAAATTATTCTTTCGTTTTTTTGACTTGCTGTCCCGTTCGGCAATTAACCCCTATCATTTGAAAGAAATTACCAAAGTTGCCAACCAACAATGTGATTATTACTATCTACCGAATAACAACAAACGATTACCCATTATCATCAACCTTCATGGCGGAGGTTTTGTAGCAGGTGACAAAAAATACCGTCGTTATTGGTGCGAAATATTAGCCAAAGAAGGATGGTTTGTAATCAACGCCAATTACCGTCTTTGCCCCGAAGTTACAATTATCGAACAAATCAAGGACGTTTGGCAAATTATGGAAAACCTGCCTCAACTGGCCGAACGTTTTCCCATCGATTCCGACCAAGTAGTCGTTACTGGCGATTCGGCGGGGGCTTTCTTAGCTGGCTATTTACTTGCGTTACAAACTAACCCCACTTTACGTACGCGACTAGGCTTATCAAAAACCAACCAAGCGCGTATTATTGGGGCAATGTTGTTTTGTGGTATTTACGATTTTAACGCCCTGCTTAACGACCCTAAACGGTGGCACTCGGGGTTAGTTAAGGATATTGCCCAAAGTATAACGGGAGTCAAGTACCGCCAATTAAACGCCACCGATTATCAGTACGCTGATGTCTTAACGTTATTACCTTATATTAACGCGGCTTGGTGTCCTGTACAAGTCTTCTACGCCAAGCGTGATTATTTCGTAAAAGGACAAGGGGAACTGCTGTTTCAAGCCTTACAGGAACATCAAATTCCCGTCGAACAACATTACACCAAAAATTTATGGGATAATCATTGTTATCATTTATATTTCCGTACTAAGATATCTAAAAAGACAGTAAAATTGGTGAAACAATTTTTAAGCAATTTAACAACCACTGCGCCAGTAATTTGACATTACCCAAACTATAACCTACACTCCTAACCAGCAATGAATATATTTTGGGCAATTTCCATTTTCGTCATTGGTATTATCATGTTGATCTTTTGCGGAGACTGGTTTGTTGGCGCCGCCAGTTGGATTGCCCGTGCTATCAAAATTCCACCATTTATTGTCGGGGCAACTATTGTCAGTTTTGCTACCACTTTACCAGAAATGATTGTGTCATTGATTGCCAGTGTACAAGGCAAGAACGACATGGCCATCGGTAACGCAGTCGGTTCAGTTAGTGCCAATACTGGTTTAATCATGGCCATAGCGTTTGTGTTTATGACCGTCTGCACTCCACGTAAGGATTATTGGAAGCAGATTACCCTACTATTACTGGCCAGTGCGATATTGTGGGTTGGTTGCTTAACGGGAACTCTGTCGTTGTGGGCCAGCATTGTCTTAATGGCAATTTTCGTGGTGGCTATGGTTTGCAACATCATGGACGCCCGACGTAACACTACTCCCGAAACCGTATCCGCACCGTTAGTTATCACCAAAAAAGACACCGCCAAAAACATTGTTTTATTTATTGTTGGTGCGGTTGGCATCGTAGTTGGCTCTAACCTGTTAATCAATGGCGGTTCGACCATTGCCGAAAGTTTGGGTATCCCAGAACGCATAATTGGGATAACGATGGTAGCAATTGGCACATCGTTACCGGAATTAGTTACTACCCTGACCGCTATCCGCAAAAAAGAAGCCAGTCTTTCCGTCGGCAATATTATCGGTGCCAACATCATCGATTTGTCGCTAATTTTACCGATTTGTAGTTTTGTTTCGGGAGAAGCCTTCACCGTTTCCACCCAATGCTTACACTTCGACTTTCCTGCCTGCCTCTTAATCTGTGTGGTTGCCTTAATGCCATTACTGTTTAAGCAACGAGCCAGCAAATGGCAAGGAGTATTGTTGTTAACCGGATACTTAACCTACTTGATTATTAGTAGTATCTTTTAACGCTGACAAATGGCATAATTTTCCGTTTGATAATAAATGTCGTAAGCGTCACTGTCCCAATTTTCAAAATCCGTTACTTTGATGATTAAATAAGCGTTTTCCGTTTTGGCAAATTCAATTTCCCCACCGGTATTTAAGTAGTGATCAGTATGCCATTCAAAAACCAATAATTCTGCACGTTCTAACTCTGTACTTTCAGCATCTTGATAGAAATAGGTTGTTTCATCAGCAACCGGTAATTGGCGAATTAGGTCTTGCAATTCGTGCGTGGACTTAATTGAACAGATGTTATAAGTATTAAACCCCGCCAAGAACATAACCACGGCGACCAAAAACACCACCAATGCGCGTTTAACTAACTCATAACTTTGCGAATTTTGCCAAATTCCAACCGATTTTACCGCACCAAACATAATCAATGGTACACAGTGTGGCCAAATGTACCATTCAATTTTTGTACGTGCCAAACCATAGACAGTATAAATGCTAATCATACTAAACAACGCCAATTTTTCAAGATTGGTTAATTTTTGTTTCTTGACCAATTTTATAATGACGGTAACAATTAGTAACAGTCCACAAATGGTTATCATATTATCGTATAAAATGGTGAACGGAAGATAAACAAAGAAGTTAGTTGAGTGTTCCTCAATGACATTAGTCGAACGTTTGAAAACATCGTACACCAACATTTCTTTAATAAATTGCCAGCCATCAAACGACACCCGTGCCACCAGCCAAATTAAAATTGGTGACAATGTTACCGCCGCAACCGTTAAGTATTGCCACCACTTAATTTTAGCAAAACCCTTGGTAAAGATTAAATAAAGGAAGATAATGGGTAACAGCAGTACCGCGTGATAACTTTTGGTTAAAAACGCTAACGCTACCATTAACCCCGACAAATGCAACCAATTACTGTTTTCACTAGATAAATATAACGCAATCAAACAGACCCCTACGAACAGGATAAATAACGCATCGGGGTCGCCATTACGCACGAAGTGATCGGCAAAATAAAAGTAACACGCCGCAAACATAAATACAGACAACAGACTGGCCATACTGTTAAATTTCTTTTTTAAGAAAACAGCCACGATGATTGCCAAAGTTAAATACGCTAACGCCGAGAAAAAACGTAACCCCCAAGCGTTATAGCCAAAAATGCGGTAACCTAACATGATAAAGTAAAACGATAAAGGTGGTTTCAAATTCCAATAATCAACTTTACCATTATACGTGTTAGCAATATAATTACCCTCTTTCATCATTTCGTAAGCATTTACGCCATGCCGTCCCTCATCCGACGACAAGATTGGTGCTGCGTCTAAACGAAAAAAACACAAAAAAGTCAAGACACCAATTGCTAACGCAAAAAACCACCAAAAATAACGATCGACAAAAACATTAAAATCAAACTTGGTTTTACTCACCGATGTAGTTATTGAATCATTAGTCGACGTAACCTTGGTAGTTTTAGTCACCTGCTGCTCCTCTTTAATCATTGGCATTTAGTCCATCTTGTAATGAATGTAGAGTATCAATAACTTCACTGGTCATGTGACTGATATTTTCTAACGGTTTACTTTCTCCAGCCAAGATCAAAATGTCACCCGCCAACATTTGTGTTTCGGGTTCTACCGAAATCACCGTAGCAGCCCGTTTAATAAAGATGATGGAAACTTTAAATTTTTTACGTACGTCCAACTCCACAATTGTTTTGTTTTGCCAATTATCCGGTACTGGAACTTCCACAATCTTAAAGTTATCCGCCAAATTAAAAATCTCGTTCAGACTGGGGTTAGTTAAAACATTAGCCACTTTCTTGCCCATAAAGACTTCGGGATAAACCACCATGTCGGCCCCAATACGTTCCAATATTTTTTTGTTTTGTTCTGTGTTGGAACGTGCCACCACATAGCCCACCCCCAATTCCTTGCAAATATAGGTTACCAAAATGCTAGCCTGTAAGTTATCACCGATGCAGTTAATCGCACAATCAAAGTTTTGCACACCTAACGAATGCAAAACGTCATTCCCCGTTGCGTCCGCCACAACCGCCCCAGTGACCAGACCTTCCATTTGGTTCACGACTTCACGGTTAGTGTCAATGACTAAAACTTCTTTGCCGAGACTGGCCAAAGTAGTAGCCACACTTTTACCAAAGCGCCCTAAACCAATGACCACAAATTGGTTCATTTTTTTTTCGATTTTTTTGGTTTCATTTTTAACTTCGTTATTGTCCATTTTTACTCCTTAATTATCCTACCATAATTTTTGCGTCTGGATACTGAATTTCTTCGCTGGCGTCGCCAGTCTTCCCCGTCATCGCTACCGTTAAAGTAATAGCCCCTACGCGGCCAATAAACATCAAGATGATAAGCACCAACTTACTGGCCCAACCAGCAGTTGCCACCAAGCCGATGCTTAATCCCGCCGTAGACAGGGCCGCAATCGTATCAAACAACACGGTGGTAAGTGGTACACAATCGCCTTCAAAAATACAGATTAAAAAAGTACCTACTGCTATTAATAAAATTGCCGTCCAAACTACCCGCATGCACTTGCGGACAATTTTGATTGAAATGCGTTTCTTGGCAAAGATAACGTCACCGTTATGACGCGTTGGTCGGAACATAGCTAACAATAAACAAAACAAAGTGGTCAGTTTAATACCGCCCGCCATTGACGCCGATCCACCCCCGATAAACATTAAAATACAAGTTAACGCCAGGCTGCCGTTAGTGGCTTGGGCACAATCAATAGAAAAAAATCCTGCGGTACGTGGCGTTACACTCATAAAGCAAGCATTCAAGATTTTGCCGCCGACACTCATGTTTCCCAAGGTGGCAGGATTATTCCATTCCAACAAGGCAAAACTTACCGCACCGAATAATAATAATATTCCCATCATCCACAGTGTAACTTTGGCGTGTAAAGTCATTTTGCGGTGCTTGAATTTACCACCGATTTCAAATAGAACAGTAAATCCCGTACTACCAACAATAATAAGCAACATAATCGGTAATAACACCAACGCGTTTTGTGCCAAACCGGTTAAACTGACATTAGGGTTAATTGCCGTACCCAGTACATCAAAGCCAGCATTACAAAACGCTGACACTGCTAAAAATAATGCTTTGAAAAATCCTTCTCCCCCTCCGAACAGATTTACCATAGATGGTAATAACGCGATAAAACCAATCAATTCCGTAACAAAAACTAAGATCACTACGTTACGAATCATTTTAACTACACCCTGCACCTTGTCTTGATTCAATGCTTCCTGAATAGCTTTGCGATCGGAGTAACTAATTTTTTTACCGATTAGTAAGAATACTAAACTGGTGATGGTAACAAACCCCAAACCGCCAATTTGAATTAGTAACAAAACTACAATTTGCCCGAATAACGAAAATTGCACCGCGACGTCAACCACACTTAAACCGGTTACACATACTGTACTGGTAGCGGTAAATAAACTGTCAATGAAGGGAAACCATTGGCCATTTTGGTTAGCGATGGGTAAACACAATAAAAAAGTTCCCAAAGAAATAACCAAAATAAAACCTAAAACAATTTTGGTGGCAGCATTAAGCTTTCTCCGCTTCGGCATAGACAATATTATACCACCGGCGTGGGTTACACTCAACACTTTAATGCCAATAAATATTTGTTCAAATAAAGTTGGTAGACAATCGCCATAATCGCATTTTTTAATAACAACTTTGATTGCGTTAACGGCCCCCCAATATAACTCAATTTGGGTTGATTTTGAAAAACGTAGCATAACACATTCTCTAATTCGGCGCAAAAGTAATCATAAGCCACCGCTAATTCGTATTCGTCTTTTTGGATTGCGAACATTTCGGTAATGTCTTTAAGCGACACTACATTTTTGATAATTGTGATGTAAATCAAATAGGCAATTTGCTGGCGTGTATAGGTCTTTTGTTGCGGATTGGCAATAATCTTTTGTTTTACGTAATTACTGACCATGGTTTGTGTTAAAGTGAATTCCTTACCCAAGGGAAGCAAAACTTGGTTGACATATTTAACCGTTTGTTCTAAAAATAACCCCATGTCCGGTAATTCGTGAAAACGCGGCAAATGATAATTTACAAACATTTTACTTAAATCTGGTCTTTGCATACTGTTTAACCTAACACAAAAAATACATTTTGGCAAACTTAATTAAAGTTTATTAAAAACCTTTGACAAGTTTTTTAATAACCGCTATAACAATCTCATACCATTATTAAAAAGGAGTAAAATATGTCCATCAAAATTTTGGTTGATTCCGCCAGTGATATTGACGCCACAGAAGCCCAGTTTTTAGGGATTGAAATGATACCAATGGAAATTAACTTTGGTACCGAACAGTATATGGATGGAGTTAACTTAACGCACCAACAATTTTTTGAAAAGTTGATTGAAACTGACGTAATTCCAACCACCAGTCAAATTAACCAATACCGCTTTACTGAAGTTTTTACCAAACTGACCGCGAACGGCAACCAAGTCCTGTGTATCACCATGTCCGCAAAATTAAGTGGCACTTTCCATTGTGCAGTTGACGCGGCCAAAGCCTTTCCCGACCAAGTAGCCGTTGTTGACAGCGAAAACGTGACGATTGGGGAACGTATTTTGGTCGAGTACGCCCGCCAATTGCTTGAAAAGGGATTAACCTTAACCGAACTGGTTACAGAGTTAGACACCGCCAAACATCGTATCCAATTAGTGGCCTTGTTAGATACTTTGAAATATTTACGCAAAGGCGGTCGCATCTCCGCCGTTACTGCCATAGCAGGTGGACTACTAAATATCAAACCCGTTGTTGCTATCGTTAACGGCGAAGTTAAAATGGCGGGTAAGGCTGTAGGTTCAAAGAATGGTAATAATTTATTGGTGCAACTGATTAACAAAAAAGGTGGCGTCGATTTTACTTTACCCTACGCCACTGCGTATTCAGGACTTAATGATACGCGTCTGCGTAAATACATTGTCGACAGTGCCGCACTGTGGCAAGACCACACCGACAATCTACCCGTCCACATGATTGGTTGTACCATTGGCACCCATGCGGGTCCAGAAGCCATTGCCGTCGCCTTTTTCAGCCGTGACCATAAGGAAACAACCAAATGATTAACAACAAATTAGCGCGGATTATTTTTCTCACAACTTATTGCGTCTTGGGTTTAATCGGCTTTATGGGCACCTTGGGTTACTTTAATGGTGAATTTAACAACAATTTTTATGTCTATTACACTAATTTAAGTAACTATATCTGTTGGGTAATGATGATTATTACTTTGGTATTAAGTATTAAAAATTACCATCGTCAAGATTCGCCTTTATCGGTCGCCCCACTTTTTAAATTCCTGTGCGTAATTATGATTATGGTTACTTGTTTGGTTTACAATATTTTGTTAGCCAAAGATTACGGCGTTAGCGAATATTTCTTATCATTATCCAATTTGTTAAACCATTTAATTTTACCAGTCATGTTTATTGTCGATTGGGTGTTGTTTTACCAACACGGACATACCCGTTGGTACTATCCGCTGCTGTGTGTAATTATGCCATTAGTTTATGTTATCTATATCGTGATTCGTGCCGTCATCATCGGTAGCAACACTAACGCTTTATTGTACCCGTATTTCTTTTTAGACATTAACACATTAGGTGTAAGTGGTTTCATGCTTTGGTTAATGATCCTGATTGCTATCTTTATAGCCATTGGTTATGTGCTATACTTGTGCGACAACCTTAAACGTTGGCGAAAACCCACCCGACACTAACTTGCTTACGCTGTCAACCGCATATCAAACACTTCATCAGACAGAGTCAAGTGTAACAAGGTCGTTCTTACTGGAACTATTATGTCGTTACTATTTTCATAATAATACGTGAACATATGGTTGTTATATGACGTAACACGTGAAACGCTGGCTGTACACCACTGTTCACTGGTTGGGTCGTAATGACGGACGGTGCCCTGGCAAACCAAACCATCGATGTCAGTTAAGCAATTCAAATAATTAACCCACTCTTGCAAAGTAATAGCGGTTTCTTGTTCAAGGTAAAGCGTAGCCGTTAAAATTAAACCATCGGGATAATTACTTTCAAGCTTAATATGGTGACAATATGGTGGTATCGTGCGTCTGTCTACCGCTCCACACTCGGAACAAATGCGTTCTTGCAATAGCAGATTATCACTGGTCGAACCAACAATTCGCCACTCACCGTAGGAATGAGAACAGACAATTATGTTGGTTGTACAAACACCTACTAAACAGTTATCAAGATATACTACAATCTTATAATTGCCGGCTTCCAACATTGCCGTTGTTGCTGCGCCATTACAAAAATATTCATGACTGATATTACCGATTAAATCAGTTGGTTTGGTGAATTTTACCGTATGGTCATTACCATCGTAAACTATATCAGGCAATGTTGCCGGTAGATTAAACATTTTTGCGGTAGCACTGCTACTCATCACAAAGGAAGGAACACAACCCTCGGGGATTACCTTACTACCGGTAGTATACGCCGCCCCCGCAGGTCTTCCGGCAGTAGGAACATTATTAACCTTAGCAATTTGCGCATCACCAATCGTGGTACGCAAAAGGTAAAAAGGGTTGGTGCCGTTATTATAAAAGCCCACTACCGCAAAATCGTTTAGTGGCTTAATACGATTAGCGTCAAGTGGATAAAACTGTTGTATTTCAAAAAAACTTGGTATCCACATTTTATCAGTTAGACAATCACCGTCGATGTCACTGGTAGCAGAACTAGAATAATAGGTGCGTAAATCCGCAAAATCACCCAACAAAGCGTCGTTGATAAAATAATCGTTCAACCAACCCCGCAAGTATGAATTAGTCCACGAACTACTTTCGCCAGATAAAGCATTAAAATTTACCGTGGCCACTGGCGTGCTACACACCGCAATCATTTGTTCACCTTGGCGGAAAACATCCCATAAAATGGGCATGACGCGAAAAAAATAAGCCTGTCCTTTTGCCATCAGCGTGCCATCGGCAAAGGCATTTCCCTTGACATCTATTACGTTGTTCACTTTTACATAACGTTCCCCCGCAGCGTCGTGATATTCGTAAAAGTCTACCTGCTTGCCATCCATCATGGCTGTATACACCTTTCCGGTACGAGCATTATCCCCCAAGGTTTTTAACTGATTGTTTAATTCGTTACCGACATATTCTTGCGGATATTCCCCCAGTTGTACGGTCCCCACCCACACGGGTTGCGTTACCAGTAATGCTCCCGCTTCCGCACCGACCAACCTGCCGGAATCTTCCGTTCCTTTGCTTGGTTTAATATTGACGGTGCACGCGGTAACCACCGCCACACTAATTAAAATTACCGTTGTTATCAAACAACCAATTATAGTTAGTTTACAAGCCTGCCTGCCTGCCTGCCTGCCTGCCTGCCTGCCTGCCTGCCTGCCTTATCCCCCGTGTATTTCATATATTGTATTATATCGCAAATTCACGATAACTACAAACAGTTTTATTATAGTTAATCATTACAATAATAATCTTGACAGACACCAGTAATTCAGCATATAATAGGGTTATCGCGGGGTAGAGCAGTCCGGCAGCTCGTTGGGCTCATAACCCAAAGGTCACTGGTTCAAATCCAGTCCCCGCAACCAAAAATAAAGAAGCCACTCCCCTGTGGCTTTTTTCTTACCCATAACATGTCGTACTTACAAGGTCTGGTGCAAATGTTGCAAAGCGTAAAAAATGTATTGCTGAGCCACACCTGCGTATTGACCATGCAGAATCACGGCTTGTTCGTCAAGCGTTAATTGGGTAATTGCCTTTTTCAACCAAGTATCAATCGGTGCCACTTCTAAACGATGAAAAGCAAACAACATAATGCACGCCGCAACCTTGGGTCCCACCCCCGCCATTGCCAACAACGCCTTGTTCAATGCGTCAGTTGACAAAGTTTGCAAAACCGTAAAATCCATTTGCCCCAGTTGTTGCACCGCTTTCATTAAGTATTGATCGCGATAACCACAGCCCAATGCTCGCCAATCCGCCACCGTAATGGTTGCCAGTTGAGTCAAAGTAGGGAACGCATAACCATGCCCGGCAATTTGTGTACCATAAGACTCACAAAGGGCATTTAACGTCTTGGTAAAGCGTTTAATGTTATTATTCGCCGAAATAATAAACGAGATGACCATTTCCACCCAATCGCCCTGTAAAATACGAATACCGCCGCCTACCTCCATGACTTTTTGCAATTTAGGGAACGCCAAAGCATTTTTAATAATTCGGTAGTCAGTAGTCAAATCAAAGTAACGATAGAAATAAGCGGCGTCGTCACATTTAATAATAACTTTGTCAGGGAAAATTCGCAATTCTGCCCAATGGGCCGCTGACCAAACTGTAAACCCAGTGTTGGTGGTTTGGTAGCGAAAAACTTGACCGCTGTGCATGATGGCGTAAGCATCGAACTGACTTAAATCGTAAACTTCAATTTGGTGTGGGTTAATTATTTGTGCAATCATTTTCGTTCTTCGGTTACGGGTTTAATAATCTCGGTACGCTTATCGGGGAACGCTTGGTAAAATTCGATAACATCGTTAATGAATTGACGGGCTGCGGATTGGTACCAGAAACCGTCGGCTCTACCCCAAAATGACCAAATTTGATTTTGACAAATAAAATCATCAAGGTCCGCAAAATTGAGCCAGTTAATAACTTTTAAGAATACCGATAACATTTTACCATCTTCCGTAAAATACATTTCGTTGGGTACGTTATACAACAGACATTCGACAAAGTAACCACGTACTCCCCTGATATTCATATCTTCACGCAAGCTAATGGCTACCAAATTTTTGAATAAACGCACCATGCGTTTGAAGTTACCCTGCGTGATTTCGTCTTTCAAGTTACCATTAGCGGCGTGTAAATTAGTAAACATCAAGTAATGTTCATCCAAAGTTTTATCGTAAACCAATTTACCACGTAGACTGGCACCATCGGAGGTAAAATACTTATATTTGAAACATGGCAAAATATCAATCGTATGTTGCAATTCGGCCAATGGTGGAATCAAAATGTTAGTTACCCCGACAGTGACCTTTTGCTTGATCAATTTTTGGATTTCGGCGACCAAGGCGTCCTTGAAATGCTTAACGTCAAAATAATATTCAAAATTGACGAAGAAATCGTCCCGCATTACAAAGTCGGTTGCTGTCATTTGGTCATAATCATATTCTTTGGTTTTGGCCAACTCCACCACAACTTCCATTTTAGTTTGAAATTTAGTATTGGTCTTACACGCATAACTGCCTTGTAAATAGATTAAAACATCTTGCGGAGTAAAATACGGTGCCGTAACCGCCGCATTCGCCACTGCTTGTTGTAAAACTTTTTCGATAAATTCATAATCGGCTTTAACCGATCTAGAGACCACTTCTTCCGTTGCGTTATTTACGAATTCTTCACAAAACCCCAAAGTAATTTTCCCCCGCTTTTAGCGTAACAAAATTATTGCCAGTTGTCTAGCGAGAAAATATTTTGGATTATCGCTGTGTTTAAGACTGACAAGAAATTATTTCGCTGATTGATGTCAGCAAAAACCACTTCAAATAACGCCAAAATGTTTTGGTTTCCGATGTATATTATGGCGGACAGCAGGGGAATATTTTCCGTGCTGTTCATTGCTTGTAAATCGTCGACCAAACTACGCAACTGCTGATAACTGTCGGTCAAGGTCATAATCGCATCGTTTACTTGTTCCCCAGCAAGCGCTGCCGTACGCGTGGTTACTAATTGTTGATGGATAGTTTCCAGTAAGGCCAACATTTGGTTGGCAGGAGCGGCAATCTCCTGTTTAATGCGAAAACGTTGGCCAACAATCTGGTGAACATTGGTAACTACATTATCCGGTAACGTAGCATTTTGCACAAAGGCTTCGGCTTCCTCGACACTGTCATAAACACCTAACACCCACGACCACTGTTCTTTTTCCGCCCGTGCAAAAACGCCGTAACCATTGTCACTGTGACCATAGGCTGCCTTATATGCGTCCATTTTGGTGGTAAAACCCGGAACAGTCACCGCCCAGACGGTTACTTCGGGTGTAGTAATATTGTCTTTCGTTTCGGTTAAGTCGCTAAACCGAAACCCGCGCACAAAAAGAGTAATTATGCCGGCCGTTATTGCCACCACCAAGATAATAACTAATGGCCAAAAAAACCGCGGCTTACGCATAAACCGCTTACGTTTATACTTATAAAAATCATAAATATCGTCGATAACAATACTTATTCGGTATAAGTGAATAAATGCCCGGCAATTTCAATTGTGTCGCCATCGCGCAAACCGATGGTTCGCAGTTGTTCAATGACGCCATGTTTAACCAGTTGGCGCTGAAAGTAATTATTACTTTCGGTATCTTCCAAGACTACACCCCGAATTAAGTTTTCAATAAAGGGTCCCGTTACCGAATATTCACCATTGCCACCCGCTACGGCAAATTGGTTCTTGTCAATTTTTTGTTCCAAAATAGTTTCTGGCAATAACGGTTCGGGTTTAGGTATAGTTTGCAGTACTTGGCAGCAACGCTGCAATAACGCTTCAATCCCCGTATGGTTTAAGGCGGAAATTTGCCAAACTTCGGTATTCTTACCAATTTTTTGCCTAAAGTTTTCAATTTGTTCGGGTGTCGCGCTGTCAATTTTATTTAGGACAACAATTTGTTGTTTCTTTTCTAGGTCGGCGTGATAATTTTTTAATTCCCGATTGATAACCAAATAATCGTTATACGGGTCGCGACCATCGGCGGCAGAAATGTCAACCATGTGCAACAGCAGGCGCGTACGCGAAATATGTTTCAAAAAGTCAGTACCCAGTCCTACTCCGTCACTAGCCCCCTCAATTAAACCCGGTATGTCGGCAAACAATAAATTTTGGTCATATATTTTAACCACTCCAATATTCGGGTATAAAGTAGTAAATTGATAATTAGCGATTTTTGGTTTAGCACGACTGATAATTGACAGTAAAGTACTTTTACCAACATTAGGATACCCGATAATACCAATATCAGCAATACAGTTCAATTCCAAACGCACTTGATAGGGTTTAGTTTTTACTCCGGTTTTGGCAAAGTTCGGAGTTTGTCGTGAGGCGGTAGCAAAATGTGCATTACCAAAACCACCCGCACCACCTTTCAACGCCAAGTACTCTTGACCAACCCGTGTAATGTCGCACAACAATTTACCATCCTTGTCCATAATTTTAGTGCCCAATGGTACCTCGATACGCAGGTCCTTCCCATTGGTTCCCGTTTTATTACCACCCGAGCCATTCGCACCATTTTCGGCTTTGAACTTTTGGTTATAATGGAAGGATACCAAATTATCAATGTTAGTTGTGCCAACGAAAATTACATTACCGCCATGTCCACCATCGCCCCCGTTTGGACCACCAAACATGGTTAAAGTATCGCGATAAAAGGTAGCAACGCCCGCCCCGCCGGAGCCAGCCTGAATCGTAATTTCAACACTGTCTAAAAACATTAACACATTATAACCAATTTTCATATAAAAGTATATGAATTTTAATCGCGAAACTTTGGAACAACTGTCCAAACTTAACGACGATGAATTAACCGCCGAATTATCCAAGCAAATCAAAATAAAAAAAGAAAATGGCACCTTGGGAGAATTAGAGAAAATGTTACGCGTAATTACTCCTTTTTTAAGCAACGAACAAAAAAGCCGCTTGGCTAAAATCATCAAAGACGCCCAAGAAGAAAACCGATAAGGAGAGCAAATGGCGGACGATACCTTAAATAACATTTTAAATCTATTGCAAGGCAGCAGCACTAGCAACAATACCAATAACAACAACAATAATAACGATATACAGACCATGCTGTTGAAATTTTTATTATCAGGTGGATTAAATAACATTTTTGCCAATAAACCCGCCGCGCCCGCACCTGCGCCCGAACCGGATCCTACTCCACCACCACCGCGTACCATCAATTTAGAAAACTATCAACGGTTAGATTGAACCACAATGGCGTCATTAACTACGTCAACCGCCACGTAGTGAACATTGTTCGTAATAATTAACTCCGATATTTTATCTTCAATTTGCGTTTGAATAAATCGACGTAACGGACGTACACCGTATTCTTTTTGATAACCGGCTTTTGTGATAAAATCCACTACAGCATCGCTGTACGACAAATCAACATTAACGGCGGACAGTCGTTTACCAAGTTTTTGCATTTGCAACCGTACAATCTTTTTTATATCCTCGGGTGTTAAGGTATTGAAAACCACAATGTTATCGATACGATTAATAAACTCCGGGCTAAACTTTTTGTGTAATCCTTGCATGATAATGGCTTCTTCTTGCTCGGAGGGTAAGTCTTTGCCAACGGGGATGGCACTTACCCCGACATTAGAAGTCATAACAATAATGGCATTTTTGAAAGATACTACTTTACCATGTGAATCGGTCAAACGTCCTTCATCCAAAATTTGCAACATTAAATTGTAAATGTCACTGTGGGCTTTTTCAATTTCGTCAAATAAAACTAAACAGTACGGATTGTGTTTAACACGGTCACACAAATTAGATCCGTCATCGTAGCCAACATACCCCGGTGGCGCCCCCACCATTTTACTAACACTGTGGGCTTCACTAAATTCACTCATGTCTAACTTGATGAAGGCCTTTTCCGTGTCATACAGCATTTGCGATAACTGTTTACAGACCTCAGTCTTACCAACACCCGTACGGCCGAGAAAGAAAAAAGAACCGATTGGACGGTTAGCGTCAATAATACCACTGCGATTGCGACGAATCGCTTTGGCAATTGCACTGATAGCCTTATCCTGTCCGATAATGACCCGTTGCAAATCTTTTTCCAAATTCATCAAGTTTTCCTTATCTTTGGCGTTAATTTTCGCAAGTGGTATTTTCGTAATTTCGGAAACCACTGCCGCAATATTCTCGCGGGTGATGGTAACCAAATCACTACCGGCTTTGACTTTGGCTTTGGCGCAGGCTTCGTCCAACACATCAATCGCCTTGTCAGGTAAATTACGATCAAAAATATAACGATTAGATAACAAAACCGCAGCGGTGATCGCAGATTGGTTAATTTGCACTTTGTGGTAATTTTCAAAACTAGGCACTAAACCTTCCAAAATCGCTACCGTTTGTTCCGGCGTTGGTGCGTAAACCATGATGGGGGCGAAACGTCGTTCCAAAGCCGGATCTTTTTCAATATATTGGCGATATTCATCAATAGTGGTCGCCCCCACACAACGCAAAGTACCGCGCGCTAAACTGGGCTTCAAAATTTCGCCCACACTCATTTCGCCTTCCTTATTACCGCTGGTCACAATATTATGGATTTCGTCAATAAACAAAATGACATCGTCACGTCCCTTTAATTCGTTAAGAACTTGATTCAAACGACCTTCTAATTCGCCACGATACTTGGCACCGCCAATTAGTAACCCGATATCCAACGAAAAAATAATTTTATTTTGCAAGTTTTCTGGTACTTGGTTATCGACAATGCGTTTGGCCAAACCCTCAATAATCGCACTTTTACCGACACCCGCTTCACCAATTAAAACCGGATTATTTTTGGTTTTGCGCCCCAATATTTCAATCAGACGATTGGTTTCATCATCGCGACCAATGATCTTATCAATTTTACCTTGACGGGCTTTTTCAGTTAAATCCAAACCATATTCTAAAACTGCTGGGGATAACGGGCGATTATGCAACACTGTATCGGCCGGTTGTGCTTCAGGTGCCGTCGTAGGTTTAGTTTGGTAATGATTAGCAAAGTCGGGATTTTTATGCGCGGTTTTTTCGTCGGTAGTGGCCCATTTGACCACATTGATACGTTGAGTACTACTGTCTTGCTCTTCCGTTGTTAATCCAACTTTGTGCAAGATTTTATTAACTATACGTTGTGCTGCCCCGCTGCGGATTTTATCAATGGTACTTTTCGTCTGTTTACATTTAGAGCACAATACGCACAATAAAGCTTCGCTGACAATGGCAGGCTGGTCAAAACGTAAACTTTGAGCTTCCGCCAGTGCTAAAATTTCAGGGACAGTTTTATCCGCAAAAAACGACGGTGGTGTTGCCGTAATCAATTCGGTAGTAATCCCTTCACTTTTCAAGTAGGCCGCCGCCAAACTGTTGCTTTCCAAACTACACGCGTACAGCAGGTGCATCGGGGTAACTTTTTTGCCATTACCACCCGCCGCATTACTGGCGAGAGTTAAGATTCTTCCTACGCTTTCCGATACGTTCATATATATTGATTGTAGTATTTTTAGCAAATGTTGTATACTTATTTTATGGTTTGGGACGAAGCACCAATCAAGAAGACTTATTCAATAGACACCTTGGCAACTATGGCAACCACCATTAAGCGGCCCAAAGTGCAATCCAAAATATGTGGAAATTGTGGTTATGATTTTAATGAATACCTACGCACGGGTTTCTTGGGCTGTTCGGAATGTTACCACGCCTTTCATGATGAACTGGAGCACTATCTAAATGAACTTCGATAACTTAATTATGACCACACGGATTCGGTTGGCACGGAACATTACGGGTGTACCGTTTGCCATTAAAGATCGTGAGTTTTTCCAAAAAATCGCCGACAGTATTGTTGCCCACGACCCAAATTTAATGGTTTTCAATTTGGAAGATTTACCCGAACGCGATAGTTTATTTGAACAACATCTAATCAGTGCCGACTTTTTGCAAAACGCCACCTATGGTGTTTTAGTAATTCATAAAAACAACAAAATCAGCATCATGTTGGGTGAAGAAGACCACGTTCGCATTCAAGCCATAACCAATCGGTTTAATTTACTAGAAACTTACCGGATTGCGAAAACCATTGCTGACCAATTAGAACGAGATTTTGACATTGCCCATGATTCGCGATTAGGCTATTTGACTCACTGCCCCACCAATCTCGGCAGTGGCATGCGAGCCAGCGTGATGATGTATTTACCGGCCTTGACCTTAACTAAAAAAATCAGCGACGTGTTCAACAGACTTGATAATCAAAAATTAACAATTCGTGGTGTTTACGGGGAAAACAGTGACACCAGTGGTTGTATTTATCAAGTTTCCAATCAGAATTGTATTGCCCTAACCGACCAAGCGATTTTACAAATGATACTGGGTAAAATTAACGAATTGGCAACGATTGAATTAACCTTAGAACGTGAACTTTGGCAGAAATCACCCGACCAAATTATTGATCGCGTTATGCGAGCGTGGGGACTACTAACCAACGCCCATTTACTTACCAGTCAGGAAGCTGTTGAACAACTGGTTTGGATAAAATTAGGTGTTACCTTAAAAATATTGGCCTTCAAAAATGACCGAGTTATTGATGATTTATTTTTCGTGACCAAACCCGCCACTATAACCACTAACAACAAATTAAAAAATCCCGATCAAATTACCCGTGACCGTTTAAGAGCGGCCAGTATCCGCGAAAAATTACTTTCGTTTCGTATTAAATAGTAGTACCATATGATTATGGAGCAAAAAACCAAAGAGATAGTTGCTGCCATACGCCGTGATTATGATGTGATGTTTGTAATCGGCATTGGCGGCAGTTATGCGGGCAGCAAGGCAGCAATTGAATTGCTGGACACCGACTTCCCCGTAGTTTACATTGGCCACGGCTTTGAAGCCAACACCATGGACCAATTGTGGGAACAATACCGCACCCGACGTGTTAAATTATGTATTATTTCTAAATCGGGACAAACTTTTGAAGTCGTGGCGGCCTTAAATTACATGGAGACCAAATTCCGTACCAAATATGGTGCAGATTTCGCCCAACACATGATTGCCATTACTGGGGCAAAGGGTAAATTACGGGATTACGCGAACGAGCATAAAATACAGACCCTACTCCACCCAGACGTCGGCGGTCGGTATTCGGTATTGACTGTGGTCGGCTTATTTCCCATGGCAGTAGCCGGCATTGACACCGACGAAATACTAAAAGGTGCTGACTATAACCATAATCAAGAAAAGGCGCTGATCACCGAATATGCCAAAAAACGCTATAACGCCTACCAAATTGGCAAACGCGTGGAAGTTATGGCGGTATCAATGGCCGCGGCGCAACAATTTGCCGACTGGTATCAACAACTATTTGGCGAAAGCGAAGGCAAAGACCACAAAGGCATATGGACTTCGGTATTGGTTTACAGTCGTGATTTGCACTCAATGGGACAATTCATTCAAGAAGGGTCACCAATAATTTGCGAAACCATTATCAAGGTTAAAGATCCGTGCAACCAATTAGCCGTGATGAACCAAGTGTGTATTGATGCAGTCGCCAAAGCCCATCGTGACGCAGGTGTCCCGGTTACTAAATTAGATTTAGCACGCACGCCATACGACCTGGGCCGATTATTCAATTTGTTTTTAGAAGCTTGTGTGTTATATTGTAAATATTTAGGCGTTAATGCCTTTAATCAACCTGGTGTAGAAGCCTATAAAAAAGAAATGAGGAATTTACTAAATGAAGAAAAATATTAAAAAAGCAGTAATTTTATGTGGTGGTCGCGGTACACGTATGATGCCCTACACTAAATCTCAACCAAAGGAAATGTTGCCGGTGCAAACGACACCGTTATTACAAAAGATTGTCGAACAAGTAGTTGAAGCAGGAATTAAGGAAATTTTTATCGTCATCAGCGACAACAAAGAATGCATTGTTAACCATTTTAACGGCTTATTCCCCGAAGTTAAAATTTCGTATGGTAAGCAGTTAAAAATGGAAGGTACCGGCCCCGCCACCATGATTGCTAAAGACTTTATCAATAAAGAACCATTTTTGTTAATTTTCCCCGACGAATTGATGTTGGAGCAAAACCCATACCAAATTTTAGTTAACGATTTCAACAAGCACCAAACTACTGTTTTATCGTCGTACCGCATCCCGCTGGCTGACGCTCATAAATACGGCATTATTATTCCTAAGAAAGGAAACGAAATTAAAGGAATCATCGAGAAACCAAAAGATAACCCGCCGTCAGATCTAGCATCGCTTGGCACCTACGTTTTGGTACCACAGGTTTTGGATTTTATCAAAGAACATACTGACGATGACGGCGAAATATGTATAGTTGACGCAATCAATAAATTACCGAAATTGCGTCATGTCGAATTGACGGGTAAACGCTTTGACTTAGGTAGCCCGCTAGGGTTTGCCAAAGCCAACGCCTACGTCGCGTTACAAAATTTGCCCGAATTTAAGACTTGGTTAAAGGAGATATTGTAATGTTCAAATTTGGTACCTCTGGTATTCGTGACTTGACGACAAATTTATTAAAAGATCACATTGCCACTGAATTGGCCACTAAACTCAGCCAAATGGGCTGGACTGAATTGACCATTGGTCGCGACGGTCGTAAAGGCAGTGACAAATTGATGAACGAATTTGTCAAGAACTTTCCGGGGAAAATAAACAATTTAGGCATTACCACTACCCCCGAATTGGCGTCACAACCGGGCTTAGCGATCATGATTACCGCGTCGCATAATCCGTGCGAATACTGCGGTTTTAAGGTTTATTTGCACCACCAAGAACAAAGTACTGCCGACTTAAAACCCGTCCCCGTCTACCGCAAGTGGGAACAACTGCCGCGTGACATCGTCATTGACTGTGCTAACGGCGGTTTGGGTCATAAATTAAAAGCATTGGGTTTCACCAACCTGATTAACACGGACGGTGAAATTAACCAAGGCTGCGGCGCGACCCACCCTGAGAACATTACCCAGTATTGCCAAAAGAATAATTTAGCCATCGGTTTTGCCGTCGACGGTGACGCCGACCGTTGCTTGATTTATTTGCACGACCACGTCTTGGCCAGCGAAGAAGTCGCCTACCTGATTACCAATTTGTTACACCTGCCCCGCATTGTCGTTGACGAAACGGTTAACAGTGGGCTGGCGAAAAATTGCGAACTGGTGCGTGCCAAAGTTGGTGGTCATAATTTAATCGCCGCCATGCGGGACAACCACGTACCTTTCGGTGCGGAAAAAAGCGGGCATTATTATTTCAGTCAAGAAGTTGCTTCGTCCGACGCCTTGGACGCAATTATTTTATTAGCCGACGGCTATCACACCTTAGGCATAGATGGCCTATTAAAAATATTGAAGAAATATCAACCATATTACCAATTTAACCAAAATGTTAAAATTGCCGACTTACCCACCAATTTTGAAGAAATTTTGGCGAAAATTGATTTACCCAGAAATGTCCGTAAGGTCATTCGTAAAAGTGGTACTGAGCCATTGCTTCGCATTATGCTAGAAGGCAAAAATAAGGCCGTCGTTGACAAAGCGTGGCGCATTGTAGCGGCGCAGTTGGAACTGAAATAACCCTTTTCCGTACTTAAAGCAGCTTTGTTGCGACAATCTGGCATACAAACGTAGTGATCATCTGTTGTATTTTACCTTGCATGATATCGTCGTAGACTTGGTCGACAATTTCCGCGCCAAATACATAATAATCCGCGAATAGGCGAGAATAATCTTGTTTATCAATAACGACGTAACCGGCCAAAAAGTGTTCTTATATCTGCGTAATTCATCAGGCAATTGTATGCTGTAAGGTAAGGATATGCGTAAGCATTTTTCTACTTAGGCTAATTCACTGATTGGTGTCATATTAAAACCATTTTTATGGTCGAAGGTCTTTTCGTTAAAATTGTCTTTTATAAAAGCGGTCAGTTTGTTTTTATTCAAGCCTAGCAGTCCCAACTATACTTCATGATTTTTAACATAACATCGTTACATTTCGCGTTCTAGTGCTGTCGTAGTTACCGGCGTTTGCTGTGCTGATTGTTCCGCCATCATCTCTGCCTTTTGCTTGCACATAATCATGTTAATGTTCTCTGTTAACATTTCCAAATCAGATAACAAGATTGATTTTTTCATATCCGGATTATTCATACACTGATCAAACTTTTCTGTCGCAATAATTCGGTCCAAAAATTGGTTATTTAGCAAATCAGTTGGTTCAATTTCAACCGGTTGACAACGTACCCAAATTTTTTTATCTAGTTCAGGATCAGTTTCTCTAGTATACGGAACACCATCGCAGACAAAAACATAGCGACTGCGTTGATAATGAAAGAGCCCAGCGCACTCGACATTTTTATGTCTGCGACGGGAAGGTCTACACATCGGATCCATCATCTCTTCCATCAGATCATTTCTAGCTTCATTACATCTTTCAATCACGTTTTGGTCAGATGTCGCATTTATCGGTTGTTGATTTGGCAAATAAGCCACTTGACCATTCACGGTTAAAAAGTGTTTTTGATCAACTTCCTTTTCCCCAAACACATATTGTTTTTCTTGTTCTTGTACTTCTTCCATTTTGTTAAATTCCCTTCACCAACAACATAGATAACACATTATCTTAATTTTAACAAATAATTTTTTGCCGTAACACTGCCTTAATACTGATATTGAATCTTTAATTATATTTAGCAATTCCTATGTTATTAACTATCATGTAATATCACAAGAAAAGATTTTCTTCTTTAACATGAATTCTAAAAATTGTCAAAAACGATAATTAAAGTTGGAAATGAGGTTCAAACTCACAATCTTCGCCATAGCAAACCAAGGCACTACCGCCGGACTACTCCCGCGTAACATAACAACATACTACTATCGCTCAAACGCTTAAGACGCGGATACAATTATCGCATCAAAAAACCGTGCGTTATTTTCAACAATTTTAATAGTCTTAGCCGCCAGTAATTGTTCAATAAAAAACACGTATTGATTATCGGTTAAGTACACTTCTTCAAACATTAAATCCGCCACCAGTTTGGCAACGCGACAACAACCTAAAGCACGTAACTTGGCGAGAATCATACCGTGATAATAATCCATAGTAACCGATTTGATTTCACCATTGTCCATAATACGCAGCGGACTATTAGCGCGTACCAAATTTTGCCAAGTTCTGGCATTCGTCTTAATTTCATCACTAGTTAAAAGATGTTCCTGTCGTGCCAAAGCAGTTAATTCTGCGGAACGCATCATACCTGGCGACTGGTAACTGGGGTTAAATTCGTCGCTGTACACCGCGGCTAATTGGCCATGGTTTTCTTGGGCAAGGTTACTTAGCATCAGTAACAGCAACTGCGTATAAATATATTGATGACTGGTCCACACCCGAACTTTATCACCACCGGCTAACGCTTCGCGAATAATCTTTAATTCCGGTTGGAAGTAGTAACTACTTTGCTCAAAGCGCAATGATTCGGGGATAACAATTTCCCCACTATCCACACCTGACAAATCAGCAATATTCAACGCAACGTTCAATTTAAGAACCTTATTTTTACCCAAGTCGCTGTGTAAAAAACTTTGATAACACGAATTTCCCCAGACAATTTCTAAAGTTTGCATGACATTCCTCCCGCAATGATAATTTATATAGCTCAGGTCAAATCATCTTTATCCAGTTCTAAGTGCAAGAATGAATTGTTTAATTTACTGGCCACGCACCTAAACTTTTTATTGTTTTCCCAAATCGCTTGTAATTCATCAAAATTTTTATCGACATCTTGCATCAATTCGGCCAAATGATCCATTTCGTCCAATGTCGATGCTTTTAAGGTGCTTAAATCGTTGGGGCTTTCCCACAAGAAAACTGGCATAGTGACATAGTTTATCTCGTCATGAAACAGTGCATGAAAATCGGCCAGCAATGACCAAGCGAAAGTCATATCACCCATATGGTTCTGCCCATTCAAATAGTTTTCTTTATTAACTAATTTACCCTGGCGCAAAGCGAGCCAAGCGTCGGCCGCCCAAATAAATTGGGAATCGGAGAAATTAAAGACGTTAAAAGTTTTAGTCTTTACATTCGCTTGCGAATCAACGTTAATCCATTTATTGAAATTTTTATCGTAATATTGAACAATCCAATGGTCGACGATTTTATCGTCATAAAGGTAATTCGCGAATCCGGAACGACAACGACAAAGTATACCCTTGGCTTTCAAAATTGCTGCGTACAGAACCGACACATAACGGCAAGTGATAATCAACTTTTTATTAGGGTCATTGTTATACAAAGGAAACTCATTTTTGCCATTCAGGCGAAAAATTTCGGCTGTCATGGCGGTTGCGGTCAACAAAACATCATCTAGACAGCGGTAATTTTGCCATTTATATTTAAGATTGATTTTGTGCAAATCATTAGACAAAAAAGTTCGATACAAAGACATTTTGTGGATATGTTGCCGATTGACCAACTCTCTTAATTGATAAATATCGTCGGGTAAGGATTGATAAAATTCTTGGTAAGGGCCGAAATCAGTATATAGACCAGTCTTTAAATAATGATCTAAAATTTTTTTCATCTGTTTTTCCCCCCAAGATTCGTAAGAGTTTGATTGTATAATTGGAGCGGGAAATGAGGTTCGAACTCACGACCTTCGCCTTGGCAAGGCGACGCACTACCGCTGTGCTACTCCCGCGTACATAATATAATAACATATCTATTAGGTTAATGGCAAGTGTTTTTACGTTACCATTCTAAATTTATGTTTAACTTTACATTCAGCGAGAGAGCCGATCGACGGACCGTTCAAACATTGTATCAAAACTTTCATCACGCCAATCCGTAACAACATCGGTATTAACTTGTTCAAGGTTCAGGTCATTGTTAGCAAACGCACTGGCCTTTAAGGTGAAAGTACTCAATCGGTCAAGGCCAACAGGCGACTGGGACTCCACTACAGATTTCGCCTCCACTATAGAAGCGGGCTCCACGGTCGGTTCAGGTTCAGTTACGGGGTCTGATTCCACAACCGATTCTTGAATGCTGTAATTTCCCATACGCTCGGGACCAAAAGTCGGGTCAGTGTTCATTACGGGTTCCAGTTCAGTAACTGATTCTGGCTGAATAACGGGTTCCGTTACCAATTCTGGTTCTACATCTCTGGTCTTAATTTCGTAACTGGTCATGCGTTCTGGACCAAAAGTTGGGTCTGGTGCAATCATATCTACCGGTTCCTGCTCCATAACTGGTTCGGGAACTACGTGCTCCGGAGCGGTAAGGGGTTGTTCACTAACTGTTTCTTGCAAGTTATAATCCGCCATGCGATCGGGACCAAAAGTCGGATCGGCAGAAATTTCCGGATTGGTAATCAGTTCTGGTTCAACTGCTGGTTCGTAAATTGGTTCAGCAACGACAGGTTCGGGCTCAATGTTGTAATCAGTGACTCTCTCGGGTGCTAAATGGGTCGTAATCGCTGGTTGCGGTACGCTATGTCCACCAATTAAGTCGGCATGTTCGTCCAAAATACTGTCGGCTTCCAAAATTTTATCAATCGTATTCGTCGTCAATTTTCCATTTAACAAATTATCCAATTCTGTTTTGAAGGCTCCACCCTTGAACATACGAGCACCCGCCAAGTTGCGTAAAGCACCATCGGCATCTTGCACTCCGGCGTTATGTAAGGTATCAACAGCCCGTTGGTATTCAGCCGTATTGTACCAATCCTGTTGTTGATATTGACCACTAGCCTGATTCATTTGGAACATACGATCAGTATCAGGGTTGGCCGTGCTGCGAGCGGCATCCGTTAAATCAAAGCGGTGATTTTGCAATTCCGTTAACTTAACATTAAAAACTTTATCTTGGTTATTTTGTGTTTCTTGTAAAGCCATGGCATAGTCTTTTTCGGGGGCATCCAAAGACACACCGTCGGTGTTTTTTACGATGTTTTCGTGATTGAAGTTTTCGGTTTGCAAAGTCTGTAGTTTGGGTTTAATACCTAATTTTGCACGTAAGTCATCGGCAAAACCATGGCCATCGAAGTTTTCCGTTACGGCCGAACCAAACGTCGAACCAAATTTACCACCCAACCATAACGCGGTGCTGTGCAGAATCGCCTTACCGGCCGTGGACAAATAATCTTTAACCGACAACTTTTCATCGTAACGCAATTTAGCCCTTTGTTTACTGATGTCAGTAAAGAACGTTTTGACCATCATGCTGCCCGCACCGATGTAACGGCCTACTGGGCCCAAAACCATAGTGGCAGCATATGGTGCTACGCTGGCAGCGGTATTGATGGCGATACGTGCCGCATCACGCGGACCCAACGAGCGATTTTGCGCGGCAGCGATTTGGCTGGCTTGTTTATATTCAGAATGTGCTTTTTTAACAGCAGTCATAATAGCCATGGTACCACCTAAATAATTACCAACTACGGGAATTTGACTTAATAAGTTTACCGCAAAAGAAGCCCCCGCAGCGATACCAAAGGTCTTTCCTGCCCCCAATAAGTTGGTAGCTAAATTTGCTAAAAAATGTTGATTATTTTTATCACTGCCATCAATTTCGGTGCCCAAGAAAGCCCTAGGGTACTTTTTGTCGTCTATTTTACGACGTTTCATTAAGGCTAAAACAGTTTGGTCATAGGCTTCAATCTGCCCGATTAGATCGGCATTTTGCACGCCCGTTTGCGCTTGTTGGGCTTGTGGGTTAAGCATACTTTCGTTAACATCAGAAATTTTATTACCTAAATTATCACCCAACAGATTAACATACCCATCGCGTAATTTTGCAACTAAATTAGCCCTGGAAGTAAATACATTACCGTAATGTTTTGGGCCATTGCAAACTGCCGCAATATCGGCTGCGCGATAAAGATTATCGAAGGTGGTTAAAGCGTTATCAATTTTACCATGGGCGGTCGTTTTGGCCCGTTTAGATCCTGCCGAAGCATCAACCATACGACGCAAGTTACCTTCGTTTAGCACAATGCCGTTCAAGTTTTCGTTTTTAGAGTAATCGACATCCAAAAAACCAAAAACGTCGTTAGCTTGCGATTCAAATTTACGGCGTTGTGCTACCGGCAGCGCTTGGTAGACCGCACTTTCCATTACGTCGGCCAATAGATCGTGCCCCATGGCCTTAATATTCTGGGCGTCAAAAGTCATTAAATAAGCAACAAAATTTGCGTCGGTTACTTGGTCATTGGTTAGCAAAGCGTCTAAACGTTGACTGACAGCATTCAGTAATTGCGCCGGTTGCTTGGGTAAATTGGGTACGCCATTCGGTTCTAAAAAGCCCATCATACGGGTAGCCAACAACACCGACTTGGTCATATCCAAGTAACTGCTTGAATTAAACAATTGAGTAAATTTAGTTAATAATGTTTTATTGTTTGCTGCCATAGTGGCAGTATACGACAAAACCCGCCGAAAAGCAATATGTTTTAAGATAACGCGGCGGAAAATTTTCGTTCGATACCGGTTAAAATTTATTATTAAAATTTAAGTATTTGCAAACTGCTTTTTGCTGTGTTATAATTTGTTTACGTACGCCTTCGTAGCTCAGTCGGTAGAGCAAGAGACTGAAAATCTCTGTGTCCGTGGTTCGATTCCGCGCGAAGGCACCACAACACAATATATAGAGTTGTAAAAACGCACTTCCCCACAATAAACGTGCGTTTTTTGTATATTTTTTTATCAAATTTTGGGGCAGAATTTGGGGCACTTTTTCAATCAAAAGTTGGGTATAAATTACCGTAGATATTGACGATATCGTTTTTAGTGATTGCGGGGTCAAAATCGGTGTAAATATCGTCGGTAACCCTTGTGCTACGGTGACCCAGCAAACTTGCCCGCATTTTAACGTCTTTAGCACCAAGATAATAAAGGTTGGTGGCAAAAGTATGGCGTAAACGATGAATCGGCTTTTCTTGTACCTGGCGTTCAATTTTTAACTTTATCAGCAGCTCCCTGAACTTTTTGGTGTAATAGGTGCTGGCATACTTGAACATTGTTGGCCAATTCGCTTTTAACTTGGCGCAGTAGGCTGCAGAAAGTGGAACATAACCAGAGGTGCCATCGCGTTTGGTGCGGTTGAGGTAGATACGGTTATTATTCCAATCTGGCACTGCATTAAAGGCTTCACCCAAACGACAACCCACCATAAGGAAAAACTCGATTTCGTTGCCAATGTTGGTTTCGTCGCGGTTGACGTAGATAAGTTGCTGTTCTTTAGGTGTAAACCAACGGCCTTTCTCTTGCTTGACGGCGGTGATGCTGATGATGTCAGACTTTTTCAAGTTTGCGATCGGGTTATGTTTAAGTATGGTACCGGTTTCGGCCGCTTCGGCAAAAGTGTTTTTCAGCAAGATATAAGCGTGTGCGGCCATACGGTGCGCCTTGATTCCGTTAAGCACGTCCACGATCATGCCTTTGGTGTAATGCTCAATGTTGGCGGTTAAGCAGCTCAAATATTTTTTGATCACTGTTTTGTAACTTGTTGATTTGCAGTTTTGCTTGTAGCGTAAATAATATTCCTTGATTAAGTCTACCAAGCGGTGATTGTTGGGGCGATTTACTGCCTTGGCTTTGTTGCCAATTTTCCGCAATTCTTTTTTGTAGGTAGAAAGTTTTTTAAGGAAAGCACCGGGATCGGCCATACATATTGTGTGATATACCCCGTCAATCATTTTACGCCACTCGCACCGCCCATCGCTACGAATACGACAGTTTGGTGTTTGTGATATTTTTTGTAATAATTTTTTTTGCATAATTTCTTCATTCTCCTTTTCTTTTTCGAAAATGAAGTTTTTTGCATCTGTTCCAGTTATTAAGTTGTCAAGGTTCGCGGTGTCGCTGTTGGTGAAAATTTGCCACGGTAGGGTGTTCAGTAGGTGTTGATCGTGTTCACCATAAGCGTCACCAAGTTGGTAGGCAAAGTCCTTTATTCGGCTGGTAACATCATCGATAAGATTTTGCAATAGTTCATTGGTGCATTTGATAATAAAGTTTTTGTTCATCTAGCAATGGTAAACTTTGCGCAATCGAAATTAAATATAGTTACAGCATTTTGCACCACCAATTTTAACCGACGCTAGCGTCTTGGTTTGCCTTGATGTTGGCTCTGTTGCGCCCACTGGCTTCGCCCTGGGCAAACGCTTCGGCTGCAATGTTGTTTTTAAGTTCTTGTAAGCCCTGTATTTGGCCCAGTACTCGCTGTTTTTGGTTATTCGATAATTTATTCCACCCGTCTAATAATTCGCGGGTATCGGCATCCAGTGGCGTTTCTTGGCATTCTGGTACCGTGCGACCAATTAGTTCGTCGATTGAAACGTTGAGATAATCAGCAATTTTTTTTACTGCAATAAGTGTAATGTTTTGGCTGTCGCGATTTCGCCAATTAGAAAGTACACCTGTTGATAAACCGCAATCTACCAGCATTTTGCTTTGTTTAATATTTTTTTGTTTTAGGACCCTTTCTATGTTATCAATTAGTTCCATATTAACCCCTTTTATCGGCATTCTTTCAACTGTGAAAAAATAGTTGCAAAATTCTTTCAACTGTGAAATAATGCAATTAAGACAAGGCGGGAGTGCCGCCGTCGGACACGGATACCTGCGAAAAAACCGTTTTTGCCCCAATCAAAAATGGAACAAAAACGCAGTTTCCATGGTTTGTGACCGAACACCACAATTTACCACAGCGGCACCGTCATTGTCAAAGAAAGGAGAAAACAATGATAAAAAAATCGTATCTGTCACCAAATCAATTTAAGGAGTTAAAAGCGTTTGCGGCACGCCACGGGATCCAGGACAACAACACTTTGTTCGAAATTGTCAAAGGTTTGGACTACCAAGCCGCTCGCAACGCCATTGTTGGTTACGGCATTTGCCAAGGGGTGGACTAATGGAAAAAAGAACACCAGCACTGTTATTATTGCTTTTGGTCGCTGTGTTCGGCACGCTAGGGATGGCGTGCTTTTTTAGTGCAGTGCCCGTGCCAAACCATAACACTTCTCCCGTTGTTGCTGCTGTGGATGATGCACATTTTTATGACTTTGTTTTTGATCAAAACTCTGTCGAATATGAAGTATTGGTTCATCAAAATTTAATGAACCAATATAACGAACAAATTTTGAACGCAAGCAACCCAGTTTATAGTTTTACCTACTCACACGCATATTATGGACAACTGAATGATCAACCATATGCTTATCGTATTCCTTCGTCCACAGTTTTTACTTTCCTTAGATGTGACCTTTGGTATAGTGATTTGCAGTATGTAATGGTTGACACCACTAACTATATCACAATCGAATTATCAAAAGACCATCTCTCGATGATTAAGGTTAACACTAATGAAGTATTGTGGGAATATGATTTCGAAACCGCTTATTGCGATGAAATAGTCCTGAATTGGGAACGCATGGAATTAACCCTGAAAGATGGGCGCAAGCAGGTAAAAGATTGGACTAACGTGCCGGATGGCGGTTGGAAGTTTGACTATTTTGTGATGAACCAAGTTTATTACGAAGGCGTCGCGCCAACTGTTACTATGGAATGTTTCCGAAATCAAACTGGTTACAGTTTTAGTATAGATTTTATCGACTCGATTTTTCCAGAACATAATAAAAATTTTGGTTATAGTGTTGATCTCGAAACTGACACTATAATCGTTGCCGACATTGAAGGTTTAGTTCCGGAAGTCGGCAACACCGGCGATTATGTTTTTTTAGGTTGGTATAGTGGTGATAAAACCCCCGCCGACTCGTTAAGTGGGAATATCTGTTTTTATGCAAAATACAAGGAGGCCATAGTTACCTTCAAAAATAGTGCAGGTAAATGGCTGGGCACCAAAAGTGTTTATATTGGTGATACCTACGGTGTGGTCGTTAAGAATTTAGGTTTTCAAGATTATGCCGCGCCGCTAAACCTTGATCTAAATATGGTTGTAACTGGTGATTGTGAAATTACCTTAGCTGAGAAGTTATTTGTTACCTTAAAATATTTTAAGCTCGAACGTTACAGTGTGGAAGTTGAAGGCAAGACGTTCAAATATGATATGTTGACCTATAAAACGGTATCGCAAAAAGTCGCCGAGGGTACGCTGGTTGATGTTAATGCGTTCGATAGCGCTACTTATAACATTTTAGGTAAACCATATTACGAGACGATGCCGGGTTTTACGTTCACGGGTTGGGACTATGACTTAACGCAGCCAATCACTGCCCCACTGACGATCACGGCCCAGTATGAACTGCCGAAAATCAAAGTCAACTACTACTCTTCCAACGACATTTTGTTTGAGACCCGCGAGTATGACTTAGTCAATGATGGGCTGCTTTTACCAGTTACGGAATTACCAAAATCAAATTTCTGGGACGAGTTCAAAAATGCTTTGGCAAACTTGTTAACGCTGGACATTGTCCAAGAAGTTGACGACGTGCTAGCCCGTCTTGCTGCCGATAAAATGATTGACCATTTGAATGGCTTGTATGACGACGCCACCAATCAAATTTTTGCAATTGTAGCCAAACCAGATATGAATAGCGACGTTTATAAGGGATGGCAAGGCGACTTGTCGGGCGATCTGGAAGGGTCGGCTTTTGTACGGCTCAAGGGGTCGGCATTGAATAATAACTATGTGCTGTACTTAAACCCGACGTCTATGTACATCGATAACATCAATTACGAAATCGCGTTGAGTTTTGGCGACCACGTTATCGACCCGGTAATTAACGGTGTGCAGAATTTTTTTACGGGAGCGTGGGACTGGTTAAGCGAGAATTGGCAAACGGTTTTGTACGTGGTCGGCGCGGCGGTCGCCATCATCTTGTTAATTGTATTTGGCCCAATCGTCTTACCGGTTATCGTCGTGGTGGTTAAGTTCATTGCCAAAGCGATTAAGATTTGTTTTAAGGCCATCGGCAAGGTGCTGGGGGCGATTTGGACGGGAATTAAACGGTTCTGCCAATGGGTTGGCGAACTGTTCAATAAAATTTTTAGAAGGGGTAAGTAATGAAAAAAGTAATACCAGTTATTAGTTTATTTTTGGTGTTGATTGTGGTGGTGGGTTGCTGGTTTTTGTCTACGCTAAACCAAGAAAATAAAAGTGACGATTACGCGGTGCAGGTAGAAACTTTGCAAACTCAAATTAACGCTAACAACAATGATATATTAAGCTTTCAGCAAGCGATTGATGAAAAATTAGCAATTATTACGGAGAAACAAGAAAGCACCGACGCGGAAACCGCCGGCGAAATCGCCGCATTGCAACAAGAAATTACGGCTTTACAAGAACGCATCGAAGCCCTAGAAGCCGAGAACCAAAGGCTTGAAAATGAGATTATGAAATTAAATATTGTCCAGGCATACGGAGAAACAGACATAATTATGGATAACATACAGGATGAACAGCACCTTAACCCTAATGATTACCGGTTTTTACTTTTTGCAGTTAAGAATTCAGACAATGAGTGGTCGAGTGAGATATTCCCTATGGCTTTTGTTTTTAAAGAAATAAAAATGAATAATACTTTTAATATTTACGTTAATTCCAGTATTACTGCCGAGGCGCGGTATTATGTCTACCAAATTATTTATCACACTGATGAAAATTGTGGCGTGAAATACGTTACTCGACTTAACGCCACTTATGGTTATGTGTGGGGTGTGAAATAATGGACGATAACAAAGACCCCTATATGACGTTAATTGTCGGCGGTAAGAAACCCATCGGGGCGGGTAAAACTTCGTTAATGTACCACCTCGTCCGTAAATATATGGAACCGCCACTTTTAGACGAACGTATGGAACAAATTCGCAGACATATCGACAAACTCAATAAATTGGGCTGGCCTAACGCTAAGATGCCCGACAATGTGCAATGCCCAGTTTACACGATCGGCGACAGTTTCACATCTTACGACAGCGGTTATGATCCAGTGACGACAAACACGTTAAAATTTGAAGACTTAAAAGTCCCTAGTGGTAAACCAGGCGAAGACCAAAAGCGGATGCTACCACACACGATCATTTGCATACCTGACTTATCGCGATTTGTCGATAGTCGAGACAGTAACAAAGACGACGGCCCCGATAAACAGCAACGTGACTTTTTGGCATTACGTCGTAAATGGGACTTACGCTTTTTTATCGACGGACAAAGTTATAACGGCATCGACAAACGCTGGCGGCAAATGGCGGATTGTATTATCGAAGTTATGGGCTTTAAGCACACCCCTGGTGACTACTTCAACCAAGCCATCACAACGTGGCAAGTACGTCGCTTTTGGGGTTACAAGATATATGAACAATACTTGGCAACTGGTGACCTTTCTTTGTGTGAAGAATTAACAATGACTCACACTGGCGATTTGTTCGGAGTCGACATCGGCGAAGAAGAACGCTACCACGCTTGCGTAGACAGTTTGGCAGGTTATGAGATTTTCTTGGTCGGTGACGATTGGCAATTTACGGCGACACCTGCTGAACCAAATAGAAATGACTTCGATGCTGTACAAGCCAAAGTCCAATTATTGTTAGAGAAAAAGAAAAAGCCCAAAAAGGAGAACGCAGTGTGAGTGATTTTTTACAAATAGACAATTTTAACGTCAAGCAGTTGGACAGCGACGGCAAGGAAGTTTTGGACGAGTTCGAGCAACGGTTTATTGAGTTACGCAAGAAACATGCCGCCTTGCCCGATGATTTCTACAAAATGGCAACTGACTTTCATATTGCCAGTTGTCGCGCACAAACCGAAGTCCAAAAAATCACCATGCAGCACTTCGCCGAAGAATGGCGAAAGGATCAGAAACTTGGCTGTGAACTAGACGCGATCCAAAACTGGCAAACTCGCAAAGCGATCAAGAAAGCGTTCATCCGGGAACAGCGACGACTAAAAAAACCGTTGCCGTGGCGTTACGATTTCTGGGGTAATCTGGTACGCACTATTCAAAGTTTTATCGTTATGTTTATACCGCCACAACTGGTGCGTTTATTCACGCGTAAACCGCCGAGAAAGCCCGTGATAACGCCACAACTGCCCCGATCTGGACAATCTACCACAACCACCGAAAAGACGGCCAAAAACCCGCCTGTGCCCACTAGCGCGGCTGTGTCTGCTGACGCAGAACAAAATTTGGTTAATGTCGACGCTGTGACCGCTACCGCGGATGTTGCTGCTACCGCAGACATACTGCCTAACGCGACACCAGCCCCGACGCCTGCTTCGCGTTCGGCTGCGGGGCTGGTATCACGGCGTTCAGTGAATTTTAAGGAGGTCAACAATGGTTAACCAAGAAGATTTGTTTATTAGCATTGCGGGGACTTTAAGCAAGCCACCAAAGGTGATTGGTCAAGATAAATCGAAGTTCCCGATTGTAATGCTGTACGTCCGGGTGCAATCTTTCAAAGGCGTCATACCGTGCAAAGTTTGGCGCGGTTGGGCGCAACAATGCTTGAAAGAACTCAAACTGGGCGACCTAGTCAAAGTCGACGGCACGTTGGAACGCCGCCATTACACCGACAGCAACGGAGTTGTTCACGACGATATTGTTTTGAACCCGACCAGTGAGCCAGAGTTCTTGCAGGGGGTGCAACAATGATTTATCATTGTTTATTTGAGCAATCGGGAACGTTCAAAAACGTTTTCAAGGCTCACGGGCACCGGGCATATGATTACGACATCTTGAACCATTACGGACAAACCGATTTTCAAATCGATTTATTTCAAGAGATAGATGCCGCTTTTGATAAATTGGTTAATCACAAAACAGCCAAATCAATTTTTGATAACATGTCCCCGGAGAATGACTTTATCATAGCGTTTTTCCCGTGTACGTTTTTCTCTCATCAAAACGAATTGGTCTTTCAGGGGTACCATAACGCTGGCGCCCCAAAATCAATTACGCAAAAAGAAATTGAATTTATACTTAACCGCGATCAAGCGAGAAGTCAAATGTATGCGCGGTTCTTAAGATTTTGCTTTGTCGCACAAGAATTAAAAATACCTACTATTATTGAGAACCCGTTCAGCAAAGGTCGCAATTATCTAACTTTGTACTCACCGTATCGCCCAACGTGGATCGATTACAATCGGTCTTTGTTTGGCGATGACAAAATCAAACCGACAATGTTTTTTTCAATAAATTTTGCAATGGACGAAAAGTTTATTATGTATCAACAAAACGTCAAAACAAGACCAGTCTACAACTTAACACGTCGCCAACGTAGTGAGATTTCACCGGTCTATGCCGAATTATTCTATGAACGCTTTCTTGATAAGGAGGTGCAGTAATGTTTTACCTTGAAGTGTACCGTCCGCCGCCCTAGTGGTGCAATTGTTGGTTGAATTGCGCACAAGGCTTTTGCCACTGTTCGCGACGGTAGCAAAGTCTAAAATAACTAAAAAAGGGGGTATTTCCGTAAATATGGATACCAAAGTTAAATCTGCATTAAATTACCTGCACGAGAAATTAACCGACCGCGAGTGTAAATCGCTGCTGAACCAGTTAGCGTTCGAGTATGGCATACGCCTACACGCCCGCGACGCTCACACGTACGCACGGCCGGCCGAGCGTAATATACCTGTTGTTGTTGTTGGTGATAATAATTTCAACAGTGATGACCACACAGACGAAAACGCTGTCAATAACGCCAGTTATAAACAAAAGATGCAGTTGGTCGGCAGAATTATTAACAAAGACACTTGGGCGACCAAAGGGCGTGACTTCAATGCTTTTGCCGGCGAGATGAAGTTTTTATTAAACACTTTAACGCTGTCTGAATTAGAAAAATTGGACGGACAAGCATTGCTTGATATGTGCCGAATCGTGCAGCAGTCACGCGATAGCACCGTCACTAATCGTACCGCTTATGTAATTGGTGCTTATAGCAACCTGGTTAACGGTGTCGATTACAAAAAACGCTGGGTCTTAAAATACAAGTTTGACCACGGCGAAATAAGCAAAGACGAGTTTTTGGCTCGACTATAACGGGAGCCAAAATGGACGAAACAGAAAGAGTTTTTACCTTGCAAACTGACCTACTTGGTTTTATTTGCAAGGTGGTAGCGAACTACTCGCCACGAATATGGCAACCGTACTGGGACAGAATTGCCGAAATTGAAACCGAAACACAAAAGCAGGCTTTTTTAACGCAATACGGTTTTGCCGAAAAATACAATAATTACAAAAAAGGAGAAAAAAATAATGGAAACAATCAATAAAACAATTTGGGTCTTAATTGACCGCAATGGTGATTTTTTCACCGGGAGCGAATTCTCGCCAAACTTTACGGAAGCGTTATTGTACGACGATCCACTGGAAGCGAATCACGACTGCGAAACATATGACTTTGCGGGTTGCACGGTGCAAGCGGTGCTTTGCTCCGGTCAGGAGATGAACAAATGAAAGTTTTCGTAGATGAAATGCCAAAGAGTTGCTGGGACTGTCCTTGCTTCCACGTTGATGATGACCAAAGCGGATGTGCGCTGGCGGGTGACGATTATCTCGATAAAAACTATTACCGCGGTGATGACGCAGATTTTGACTGCGTTTGCCCGCTGGAAGACATAGCCGAACACGACGCCAAATTGACTAAACAGGTTTGCCAAGAATTGGTGGCGGCCGTGACCAAGAAAATGAAATAGCGAACACCCAAAAACCACACCATACAGAAAGCCCCGTATTGATGCGGGGTTTTTACTTGTTCGTATCGCTGTTTGGCTCGGGGTCTGGCATGGTGGCGTCGATATCTTTGGTTGTGTATTTTTTACTTTCTGTCATCTCTGCAAGTCGGCGCCGTTCTTTATCCCGGATACGTTCTTCATGCCTTAGTCTGTCATTGAGCCGGGCAATTTTCAATAACTTCCAGTAAGGTTTCATAAGAGATGTGTATATCGACGTTCCAATAAAGATGAAAACGAAAGAAACCGCAGTTATAATTAACAATGTTAGAATTGGTTTGGTTTCACCCATAAAAAACAATACGAGTGCGGCTATTCCTGCGACGCAAAAAAGCATCGCTGGTACTACATACCAAGTAGAATATTTTTTATGGTGTTCATCAAAGACTTCTTTTGCCTCTTCAGTTTCAATTTCTTCCATTAAGGTAACGTGTTTTAACTTTAAGTTTTCCATACGATTTACTACACATTTTAAGTGGTTTTGTGGTGTTAGTCAATTAAAGGTTCAAATTGTCAAAACACCTAATTTTTTTGGGGCAGAATTTGGGGCAGATGCAAAAAACATACATTATCTTGTGGTGTTTTGTGGTCTAGTGTTCTATATATTGTTTTGTGACTGTGACTGAAAATCTCTGTGTCCGTGGTTCGATTCCGCGCGAAGGCACCACTTAAAATATTCGGCACACCCACGACGCCAAAACCGCCGAAAAAAAGGTACAAAATAACGCAATTGGAATCGCGGTACCCAACTTTTTGATTTTAGTTTTAGAAAAGTAAATGGTAGCGATATAAAAGACCGTATCACTGCTGCCGGCGATAATACTGGCCACACGCGAAATATAACTGTCTACCCCGTACTGGGCGATGATATCGTTATACAGTGCAATTGAACCTGCTCCGCTGAACGGCTTCAAGAACACAAAATGGGTCAATTCGGTCGGCACACCAATAAAGCGGAAAACGGGAGCAACAAAATCGCAAATAATTTTTAACAAACCTGACGCTTCAAACAATTTAACAGCGACCAAAATAGCCACAATGTAAGGCAAAATATCCCAAATCAAAGCGATTGCGTCTTTTGCACCTTTGATGAAAGCGTTATACGTGTCGGTACCTTTGTAACTGGCATACACGAAAACGAAAATAATAAACACCGGTACCACGTACATGGCCATGTTATTTGGTTTCCTTACGGTGCTTGCCGCGACTAAATAATTTAACCAAGATTACCCCTACAACCGTTGAAACTAGCGACACAATCAAGGTTGGCAAAATAATACGAGCCGGATTTTCACTGCCGTTAGCCTGCATAATACCAATAATCGTGGTCGGTAAAATTTGTAAAGAAGTAGCCGCCAAAATAAACAACATAACCATGGGCGTTGACGCTTTAGTTTGTTCTGGTTCCGCCATTTTTTCAATCGCAGCAATAGCGGCGGGTGTAGCCGCTCCCGAAGCACCAATCATATTGGCGGCGATGTTGGTAGCAATTAAGGAATTTACTTCGTCTTTTTGTTTACCGAATAAAAAGCGGATTAGTTTCTTTAACATTTTGGCAATTTTATCAATTAACCCCGAACGTGTTGCAATTTCGGCAATTGCCATCCAAAAAATATAAATACCCGCCAAGGTCAATGCCAGTTGAAACGAACTGTTGATAGCGTCCAAGGAGGTCGATAAAATGGCGTCGGGATTTTGAAATAAAAGCCAGATACAAGACGCCACAAACATCACTAAAAAAATCGCTGTCATTTACCATAAATATGCTTTATAATGTTTTAGTTATGAAATTATATACAATTGAAGGTACAGACGGAACGGGCAAAAAAACCCAAATAAAAAAACTGTACGACTACCTTAAAACGAAAAATGACAACGTGCATATTGTCTCCTTTCCCGACTATGACAGTCCCAGTTCAGGGCCGGTGAAAATGTACTTATCCGGAGCCTTAGGTGATGACCCGAATGTTTTGGACGCTTACCAAGCCAGTACCTTGTACGCGGCTGACCGTATTTGCAAAATGACCAAACTGTTGCAAGAAGTATCCGAAGACGCTATCATTATTTTTGACCGCTACGTTCAATCCAATTTGATTCATCAAGCGGGAAAAATTCAGGGACGAAAAGAGCGTGAAGTATTCATGCATTGGATTGACGAATTTGAGTTCCAGACCTTGAAATTACCCCGTCCAGACAAAGTATTGTTCATGAATATGCCGGCCAACAAAGCGTTGGAGTTAATTAACCAACGGGCACAATTAAAAATTGGTGAGGAATTTGATAAAGACATCCACGAAGCCAATCGTACACATTTGATTAACGCTTATAATGCGGGCTTGGAAGCCAGTCAACTATTCGGTTGGATTAATATTGATTGTTTAGACAAATTTGGCGAAATTTTATCACCAGATGAAATTCACGAAAAAATTAAACAAGCGTTGGAGATTTGATGACCTACCTGTTAGTAAGCAATGACCCTGTCAGTTTGGCAAGCGCAGTAAGGCAATACGCCCAAAGTTACAATGCTAATGATGTTTTTTGGGTACGCCGCGCTGCTGATAAAAAAGAAATCACCGTAGACGTAATTAACCAAATGATTGAACAAACCGCTTTGTCGCCCGTCGCCGATAAGAAATTGTTTATCATTTTTGAAGCCGACTTACTGAATACCAGTGCCCAAAACAAGTTATTGAAAACCATTGAAGAAGCCGATGACCAAACCACATTTTTATTTTTGTGTCAAAGTTTGACTAACATTTTACCAACGGTTAAAAGCCGAGCCGTGGTTCGCTACTACCAAACCGAGCATAACGCTACTCTGGCAAAATTACGTGCAACTAACCCCGACAGCCAACAGATTGCAGAAAACGCCAAAAAGTTATTTACGGCCACCAACGTCGATCAAGCCCTTACTTTATTACCTATTTTTACCAAACCCGAAAATTTTACCTTGGCCCTGTCCGAATTAAACCAAGCACTAGGCAACAGTTACCTACCAGTCAACCAAAAATTACGGCTTTATCACGCCTTGGCGGAAATTACTCGTCGTGCCAACGCCAACTGCAATGCTGTCAATAATTTCGATTTATTGTTATTAACTTTATTTCAATAAAAACAATTTTCTAAATATTCCAATTTGCCATCAGTGATTTCCACTACGTCAAATGACATTAAACAATCTGCCCACTGGGGATAACAGGTTAGGAAAACTTGAGCAGTATCACGGATGTGTTTCTGTTTATTGCTGTTAACGGCATAGCGCCCCGCGATCATATCGCCAGTACGATTTTTAACTTCTATAAAATGCAATACTCGGTTATGTAGCGCAATAATATCAACTTCACCGTGCCTTCCACGATAATTGCGCAGCAAAATACGGTAACCATGTTGTCGTAAATAACGACAAGCGGCATCTTCGCCGGCAATACCTTTGACTTGATTAAAGGCTTGGGAACTCATAACAGCCCGTCCAAATTAAACTTACCGATTTTACCTTCGCGAAATTCACCAACAATCATTTTGGCTGCTCGCGCCTCGTCGATTACTCCACCACGCAAAAGGCAACCCCGTTTGGCAGCAATCGCCGTAAAGTCAGTTGCCCCAAAACGATTGGCTACGGCAGCGGGCTGCAATTTAGTTAAATCGGTCAGCAGAGTTTGACCCAATTCGACCAAATTGATAACTTCGTCTTTAATTGACCCGACGTACGCCAAATTACGTCCTACCTGTTGATTGGTGAATACCGGCCACAACGTTCCTGGCGTATCCAGTAGCCATAAATGATCCGTAATCGGTACCCATTGTTTGGTACGGGTAACTCCCGGACGGTTACCGGTTTGCGTTTTACCTTTATTAGTCAAGTTGTTAATAAAGGTCGACTTACCGCAGTTGGTCACCCCGATAACCGCTACCCGTAAAGTTTTAGTAATACCGTGAGCCGCTTTGATCTGAATACGTTCAGCCAATAAATTCTGTAAGGCTTTAATCACCACTTCGCGTCCACCACTTTTCACCGAATTACGGGCAATGATCGCGTATGGAGTATTCAAGGTTAACTGCTTAGTAAATTGTTCTTTAGCCACAGCGGGAGCCAAGTCAATTTTATTCAAGACAAATAATACTGGCTTTCGACCAATAAATTCGTCAAACTTTGGGTTCAGGCACGACAGCGGACAACGTGCATCTAAAACATAAATAATCGCATCGCATATTTTCAATTCGGCACTAATCATTTTCAAGGTCTGTGCCATATGCCCAGGAAACCAATTGATTGTTAAGGCCATCACCACAAAATAACATTAAAAATTGTTTATTACAACTACAACTTAAACGGTTTCAAATTGGCTGTTATACAATTCGGCATAAAAGCCATTGGCAGCTAACAACTTTTTGTGCGTACCGCTTTCAATAATTTCGCCATCCTTCAAAACCAAAATATTATCCGCATTTAAGATGGTTGATAGGCGGTGCGCAATGACAAAACTAGTACGCCCCTTCATTAACTTATCCATCGCTTTGGCAATCAGTAATTCAGTACGCGTATCCACACTGCTGGTGGCTTCGTCCAAAATCAATAACGGCGCGTTTTTAACCATGGCGCGAGCAATAGTAATTAACTGTTTCTGCCCCGCACTTAAACTGCAACTTTCGTTAAGTACTGTATCGTAACCATTCGGCAAAGTTTGAATAAAGTGGTGCAATCCTGTTGCTATACAGGCTTCTTCGACTTCGGCACGGGTAACGTTCGGTAGATTATAGACAATATTTTCGTAAATCGTACCATCGAACAACCACGAATCTTGCAGAACCATACCAAACAAATCGTGTACTTTATCACGTGTCATATGATAAATGTTTTCACCATCCACTAAAATTTCCCCAGCGGTAACTTCGTAAAAACGCATCAACAAATTGACAATCGTTGTCTTGCCGGCCCCCGTGGGACCCACAATCGCAATTTTTTGCCCCGCCTTAACTCGCACGGAAATGTCGTTAATCGTGTTTTTGGGATTATCACTGTAACGGAAACTTACGTTATTGATACTAACATCACCTTTAACGTTAGTTAATGTTAAATACTTACCGGTTTCGTCCGTCATTTCGGGTTCACCAAGGAATTCAAATACGCGTTCACTGGCAGCAGCCGCACCTTGGAAATTGGTGGCAGCCTGTGCCAACTGTCGTAACGGTTGCGTAAATAACCGCACATAGACAATAAACGCCACAATAGTACCAAAGTCAATCTTACCACTGAACGCCAAAATACCACCAACCACACACACCGCCACATAACCTAAATCACCGATGAAGCCCATTAAGGGTCCCATAAGACCACTAAAAAACTGACTTTTCCAAGCACTGTTATAAAGGTTAGTATTCAAATTATCGAAGGACTTATTAAACTGTCTTTTTGCATTAAAGACGCCAATGACGTTATGGCCACTGTAAGTTTCTTCAATATGCCCGTTCAACGCGCCCAAGTTGTTTTGCTGCATTAAAAAATATTTTTGGCTGTTTTTAATAATAACAACCATGATACTGAACCCGATTAAAGAACTGCCAATCGCCACTAACGCCAGCAACCAGTTTTTCACGAACATCATGACTAAACTGCCCAGTAACAAAGTCACCGCCGAAAACAACGTAACTAAACTGTTGTTTAAGGTAGACGCAATTGTATCGACATCGTTAGTAACCCGACTTAAAATATCACCAGTAGCCGTACGGTCAAAATAATCCAGTGGCAAATTATTAATTTTAACACTGATACCTTTACGCAGTTTTTGGGCAACTTTTTGCGTAATAGTATTCATAATTACCCCTTGCACATAGTTAAGCACCATAGAAACGACGTACAGCCCCGCCAACAATCCCGTAAAGCGCAAAATTTGGTTTAAGGAAAATGACGCGTCATATTCCCATGAAACCAGCATATCACCGCCACCTTGAACAAAATCTTGATAATTCTGTAAAGCATCGGTCCCGTTTTGAATAGGACGCAAAATTGCGTTAGCAATCTCTTGTAACAAATTGGGGCCAACCAAACTAATTACTGCCGCCGCTAACGAGAACAGAATGGCCAACGCAATGCCCAGCATATGGGGCTTTATAAAACCGATAAAGTTGCCCATTGCTTTTTTGAAATTCTTGGGTTTTCCCGCCCGATTGACACTCATCTTCGGCATTAGGCAATCTCCTTTTCGCTAAATTGGCTTTTCAAAATTTCTTGATAAACTTTACAATTTTTGGCAAGTTCGTCGTGCTTACCGACCCCGACAATATCACCATCATTGAAAACCACAATTTTGTCGGCGTCTTTAATAGTACCAATGCGTTGCGCAATGATTAACACGGTACTTTTGGTTTTAGCGGTCATTTTTTTAATTTCTTTGCGCAGGTTCTTATCGGTCTTATAATCTAACGCACTGAAACTGTCGTCAAAAATATAAAATTCGGCTTCTCGCGCCAAGGCACGCGCAATACACAAACGTTGCTTTTGCCCACCGCTGAAATTAGTACCGCCTTGGGCAACTGCTCCACCCAATCCGACTTTGTTAACGAAGTTTTCGGCTTGGGCGACCTTTATGGCTTTTTTAATTTGTTCGTCAGTCTTCGCACCGTTATAATCCGTGCCTAAATGAATGTTACTGCGAATATCACCACTGAACAATACCGCTTTTTGCGGAACGTAACCGATTTTGTTATTTAAGTCTTCAATTTTGTAGTTCTTAACGTTAACATCGTCAATCAAAACTTCCCCTTCGGTAGCATCGTAAAACCGTGGTACTAAATTAACTAACGTCGTTTTACCGCTGCCGGTCGCCCCGATAAATGCCACTGTCTGCCCTGGCTCAATTGTCAAATTAACGTTACGCACAATGTAATCGGCGGCGTCCGGATATTTGAAACTAACATGACGAAATTCAATTTTTCCTTTCGTTTCGGTGGTTGGAACACCCACCCCGTCCGTAATAGTTGAGGGCGTATTCAAAACGTCATTGATACGGCGGGCACTGATAATGGAACGTGGTAACATAATAAAGATCATGGTCATCATGACAAACGCGGACACTACGTTCATTGCGTAAGAACTAAATACCACCATATCGCCATACAACCCACCACGTATAGCCAGATTTTCGGCATCAATTAAAACATTACCGGTCAAATTGTAGCTGTTCATCAATAAAGCTCCGATTACATAAATCGCCAAAGTCAAACCGTTCATCACCAAACTCATCATCGCGGGCATTAAGGACATCGCGTTGCCGTTAATTAAGTAGTTATACGCCAAATCACCACTGGTTTTGGTAAATTTCTTTTGTTCAAATTCTTCCGCATTGTAAGCACGTACAACCCGTACCCCCGTGATATTTTCGCGCGTAACTTCGTTCAGTTGGTCGGTTAACTTTTGAATACGTTTGAAACGCGGTACCGAAATACACATCAAAATTATAATCGTCAACACTAAGGTAACCACCGCCACTATGGTCGCCACACTCCATTGCCAGTTAATGCCGGACATTTTACAAATTGTCCATACCGCCAAAATTGGGGCTTTAATCAACACTTGAAAGCCCATTGAGATGAAAGTTTGCATATTAACTACGTCGTTTGTAGTACGAGTAATTAAACTGGGAACGCTAAACTTTTTAACGTCTTCAATGCTTAAATCGTTGACTTTACGAAAAATATCTGAACGTAAAGTACGCCCCAGTGCCGCCGCAATCTGTGCCGACAGATACCCAGTCAGGACCGCCAAGACCGCACTGCCTAGTGCACACAACAGCATCATTCCACCATTCGACCACAGTTCACCCACCGCCCCCTTACCAGTCGTGATGATGTTAGTAATTTGTTTCATGTAATCGGGCATTTTCAAGTCTAACCAAACTTGGCCCACAATAAAAATTACACCTGCTAGGGTGTAAAGCCATTCGCGGATAGTCAACTTGCCAAGAATCTTGAACATACTCACCTCATAATTCTATAGATAATATAGAGTTATATGCGTGAATTGTCAATTGGGTTTTACGCGAACTATACAGTCTTTAATGTCTATTTCACTTTGCTTAAGCAAAGCCTGTCGCACGGTTTCGGCAATTTTATCGCCCGCTGCCACTGTTAAATCCTTTTCGACGACGATTATCAAGTCGACACAAGTACGGTTACCAAACATGCGGGTACGCAAGTCATTGACTGCCTTAACTCCCTCAATTGACTGTGCTGTGCTTTGAATTATCGAACAAGCTTTTTCGTCGACCGCATGATCCACCAACTGACTGCTGGCGGAGAACATGGATTCTATTGCCACCTTAATAATCAGCAACGCTACCACAATAACCGCAATGCTTTCAAAAATATTGTTGCCCATAAATTTCGAGCACAATAAACCAATTAACACCGCTATCGAAGACAAACCATCCGAACAATTATGCCACGCGTTAATCCGCAAGGTTTCGGAATGAATTTTTTTGGCGTAAATAATACCGTAAACAAAAGTGGCTTCCTTAATTACCAAGGACGCAATGGTAACCGCAATCAGCACCCAGTCCTGACTGGACGCCACCGGTTCAAGCAAGCCATGGATGCCTTCCACACCTAACATTACCCCAATTCCCGCGATCACTACTGCCAAGATTAAGGTAAAAATGGTTTCAACCCGTTCGCGACCATAATTGTGTTTTTTGTCGGGTTGGTCGCTAATGAAAAATGAAACAATGATAATGGTTAACGGCATTACCACGTCCGCCGCCGAATGCCAAGCATCGGCTTTAACCGCTAAATTGTCGAAGACTAGACCAACCACCATTTTCAGAATAAACAACAAAACATTGGCGACAAAAGTCACTACTGCTACGCGCCGCAAAATTTTAGTATGTTGACGATTATCGTTCATTTTCACCTTCACCTTTTATGTACTTTTGGGTAACCACGTTACTGGCGGCGTTTTTCCACTTTTGAATAGCAGCATGATTACCAGACAACAAGACCTCTGGCACCATACGCCCTTGCCACTCGCGTGGACGGGTATACTGTGGATATTCCAATTTATCACCGACGTAACTTTCGTCACACAGGCTGGCGGGGTTAATTACCCCCTCCACATAACGTGATACCGCGTCTATCAGAACCATAGCGGGAATTTCCCCACCGGTCAAGACAAATTTACCGATAGAAATAACTTCGTCAAAACACGCATCGATTACCCGTTGGTCAACGCCTTCATAATGTCCACACAAAATAATGATGTGCTGGTAATGAGCCAAAGTTTCAACTTTGGTTTGATTCAAAACTGGTGCCGCCGGTGTCATGAAAATACGATGCGCGCGGTGATCAGGGTCAATCGCCTGTAAACAATCGGCAATCGGTTGACAAGTTAGCACCAAGCCCGCCCCCGGTGAGAAAGAGTAATCATCAACTTTGCGGTGCTTGTCCGTCGAATATTCGCGGAAGTTTACCAAATCAATTTTAATTTTTTCGGCTTTGGTCGCCCGCGCCAAAATACTGGACTGTAACGGAGCAAACATCTCGGGAAACAAAGTCATAATCGTCCAATGTAACATTTTACACCATTTCCGCGGCCAACGCGTTGGGGGTTAAAGTCAAAGTATGATCAGTCAAATTAGTTTCCGCGATAAAGTCATCTTCGTTAGGGATTTGGGCGTAGCCTGCCCCCGTTAAAGCAATTTCAAAAAAATCACCGCCACCGTAATTTTCTACTGCCTGTACCTTGCCAATTTTCTTACCCAAATGGATGACTGTAAACCCGACTAAATCAGTTGACAAAACTTCGTTATCGGCCAGTTGTAAATCATCGACTGCGACTTTTACTTCCTGCCGGCGCAACTTTTCCGCCTGTTCAACCGTTGTCACCATAGTTAAATACAAATACGCAAAACCATTTTGCACACTGCTCTTTTCCACTTGGTATGGTCGATCATGCAAATAAACCGTTTTTAAGTTATTAAAGACAGCAGGACGATTATACAGAATTTCTACCTTTAACTCGCCTTTCAAACCGCGTGGTTTTAAGACGGTGCCAATCGTCACCAACATCTTATTTGAATTCCTTAACTTCTTGTGCCACACGAGACACAAAATCCGCCACAGTCATCGTACCCAAATCTTGGCCTTCACGTGTACGAATTGCCATGGTTCCTGCTGCCTGTTCTTTGCCACCAACAATTACACTGTACGGAATTTTTTTCATGGTGGCTTCGCGAATTTTCAAACCGATTTTTTCGTTACGTAAATCGCTTTCAGCACGGAAGCCAGCCGCCACTAATTGCGTTTTAATTTGTTCGCAATATTCGTCTTGGGCATTAGTGATACTCATTACGCGCACTTGCGTCGGCGATAACCACAGGGGTAATGCTCCCATCGTTTTTTCAATCAACATAGCCAAGGTGCGTTCGTAACACCCCATTGAAGAACGGTGAATAATGTAAGGCTTAGCCTTTTTGCCGTTTTCATCAATATAAGTTAAACCGAACTTTTCCGCCAAGGCAAAATCCAACTGGATAGTAAATAGAGTATCCTCTTTGCCGTAGGTATTCTTGGCCTGAATATCAATCTTGGGACCGTAGAATGCGGCTTCTCCGTCGGCTTCGTAAAACTTTAATTTATTGCGTACCAAACATTCACGGATTTCATCTTGGCTCCATTCCCAACCCTCTTTGTTGTCAATATACTTTTCTTTATTTTCCGGATCCCATTTTGACAAACGGAAGCGCACATCGTTTTCCATGTGTAAAACTTTCAACATATAATTTGCCAAATCCAAACACTCGTCAATTACTTGCGGTATTTGGTCCGGACGCACCACGATGTGCCCGTCACTCAATGTATACTCGCGTAGACGAATCAAACCATGCATTTCACCGCTGTTTTCGTTACGGAATTGTTTAGCCGTTTCGGCATAGCGGATTGGTAACTCTTTATAAGAATGCAGGTCATTCTTGTAAATCAAAATGTGCATCGGGCAAGTCATTGGTCGCAAGGCTCGCACGTTCTCGTCCAGCACTTCATCACCCATAACAAACATGGAGTCCTTGTAATGTTGCCAATGTCCACTGACCTTGTACAAATCACTTTTAGCAAATGACGGCGTCTTTACGTGCAGATAACCGCGGCGAATTTCTTCATCTTCAACAAAGCGTTGCATAATACGCAAAATAGTGGCTCCGGCCGGCATAAACAACGGCAGGCCTTGACCGACCAAATCAGATGAAGTGTAGAACCCCAGTTCGCGACCAATTTTGTTGTGATCGCGTTTTTTGATTTCTTCTTGCCAAGCGTTGTATTCTTCCAACTCGCTTTTCTTGGCAAAAGCCACGCCGTAGATACGGGTCAACATTTTGTTCTTTTCGCTGCCCCGCCAATAAGCACCCGTAATTTGAGTTAATTTAAACGCTTTAATTTTACCGATGTGGCTGACGTGCGGTCCTTTGCATAAGTCAGTAAAATTACCAATCGTGTAAAATGAAATTGGTTCCCCCTTGGCAATATCTTGTAACAGTTCAATTTTATACATTTCCTGTTGTTTTGTTAAAAAACGATTGGCTTCCGTACGGGTCATTTCCTTACGTTCGACTGCAAAGTCAGATTTAATAATGCGCGCCATTTCGGCTTCAATCTTCGGCAAATCTTCGTCTTTAATCGGTGTTGAAAAATCAAAATCATAATAGAAGCCCGAATCAGTGGCGGGGCCAATCGCCAATTTTACGTTCGGGTAAATGTTTTTTACGGCGTACGCCAAAATGTGAGCGGCCGTATGATTCAATAATTTGTCCATAACTTACATTATACCACGAAATATAAATAAATCAATTACATAAACTATGATTATGGAAATTTCTACCGATGAGCGTTTCCTAGAATGTTTACGTTACCTAGCGGCCAAATTAAAGCAACCACTACAAAAAGTTAGTGACCGTTACTTACTACTGGTTCCGCCTACGATAGATACTTACTACTTAACTGACCTACTGGTTTACCAAATTGTGACCGTGATGAAGGCCCGCTACTTACAAGATAAAATTAAAATTAATCGCACGTTACTGATAAAAATATTAGTCAATTACGATAAAAAAACCGATATGGTTATTGCCACTGCCCTGCTGAAATTAGGTTCCGTTTTGTTATTAGACGCCTTATACGATTTTGGCATCAGCAAACTAAAATACCGTTGGGACGAAGTGGCTCAACTGGTTAATGAAAACCGCGCCCAATTAACGCAAAAGCCGTTATATGACGAGTTACTGCGTTTTTTAATTCTTAACATGGATCACAAGATGAAAGAAGCGCACGTTATGGTGGTCAACGACTGCCCTGCCGTATGTAACAGTAAATTGGAACCCATCAAAACAGACCAAACCAATGTTCTAGACGCATTGGTGGAAGCCGCACCACGTCAAATCTTTATCCATATTGATCAGAACATGGCCCCCGAAACCGTTAAAGAAATTCAACAACTGTTTCCAAACTGCATTTGCATTGAATATAGCGCAGTGTTATAATATTGGTATGTATACCTACAATATTCGGGTTTGCAATGATACGCAGACTACTAAATATGACAGTGAACTACCAGATTTAGCCACGGGCAATTATGTAATTGTCGAAACCGAAACGGGCGCCGAATGGGGCGTTGTAGCGTCGGCTGGCAGCGTAAAAAAGCCCCACACGCCAGAGAACGCTCACATTTTACGCACGGCGAACGCCAAAGACCAAAGCCAAATTAAGTTACTAATTAACTCGGCCAATTACGCACAGACCAAAGCAACGGAAATGATTGAAAAGTTAAAACTCAACATGAAAGTTATGTCCGCACACTACACTTTTGATGCCAGCAAAGTAGTAATTTATTTCACCGCTGACCAACGCATTGATTTCCGCGAATTAGTAAGGAACTTGGCGGGAGCCTTACGTACCCGTATTGAACTACGGCAAATTGGCACTCGCGATGAAGTAAAAGCAATGGGTGCCATGGGACCATGCGGTCAAGAATGTTGTTGTAGACGTTTTTGGCACAGTTACCCTGACGTTTCCATCAAAATGGCTAAACAACAAAACATTGCTCTTAACCCCGATAAAATTAACGGCGTTTGTGGACGCTTAAAATGTTGCTTGTCATACGAAAGTGATAAATGATACAATTTATCGTTGTATTAACAACTAAGGAGATAAAATCATGAGATGTCCCAATTGCGGTTCACACGACAATAAGGTAGTAGACAGTCGTACCAACGATAACGCTAACTCCATTCGACGTCGTCGTGAATGTTTGAAATGCGGCAAACGTTTTACCAGTTATGAAACCATTGAACGCGTTTCCTTATTAGTGGTAAAACGCGATGGCAGCCGTCAATCGTTTGATCCACAAAAAATTAAAAATGGTATTGTGGCTTCCACTGGCAAACGCCCTGTGTCTATGAAACAAATTGACGATATGGTTGAACGCATTGAAATGAAAATTGCCAACAATTCGATCGGCGAACAAGAAATTACCAGTAGTACAATTGGCGACATGGTAATGGCGGAATTAAAACAGGTTGACGAAGTGGCTTATATTCGCTTTGCCGCGGTTTATCGACAATTCAAAGACATCTCGACCTTTGTTAATTTTGTTAAAGATTTTGAAAAAGAAATTACTTCAAAGATTTGACAACTTATCTTCACTGTCAGCTAGACGTAATGCCTCAATCATACCGCTTAATTCTCCATCAATAAACTTACTTAAATTATATTCGGTGCGGTCAATGCGGTGATCAGTTACCCGGCCTTGCGGATAATTATAAGTACGGATTCGTTCACTACGGTCACCAGTTCCAATTTGGTTATGACGGGTGGTTGCGTATTTTTGGTCCGCTAGTCCTTGATAGTAGGCGGCCAATTTTGCGGTCAAAATGGTCATGGCTTTATCACGATTAGCAATTTGGCTGCGCCCATCTTGACAGGTTACCACCATGTTGGTCGGTAAATGAGTAATGCGAATCGCACTTTCCGTCTTGTTAATGTGCTGGCCGCCCGCCCCCGATGCTCGGTAAACATCAATGCGTAAGTCTTTCTCATCAATTTTGAAATCTACAGTCGTGGCTTCGGGCAACACCGCTACCGTCGCGGTCGAGGTATGAATGCGCCCCTGCGATTCGGTTTCCGGCACCCGCTGCACACGGTGTACACCACTCTCAAATTTGAATAAAGAATAAGCACCTTCGCCCTTAACCATAAAAGTCACGTATTTAACCCCGCCAACGCCCGTATCGTCGATATCAGTGATTTCTACGGCAAAACCATGGGCTTGGGCAAACATGGTATACATACGTAACAAAACCCCCGTAAACAGACAGGCTTCATCGCCACCCGCTGCTGGGCGAATTTCAATAATTACATTGGCATCGTCCCGTTCGTCTTTGGGCAATAACATTGCCTTCAAATCGACGGTTAATTTGTCCAATAATAACTGATTGTGTGCTATTTCTTCCTTGGCTAGGGTTAACAATTCAGGGTCAGTAATCAACTTGGCATTGGCAATGTCTTTTTCTAATTTACGGTACTGCCGATAAGCCGTAACCGTCGGTTCCAATTTAGCTACTTCTTTAGAAAGCCGTGTATAATAGGTAAAATCATTAAAAACTTCGGGCAGACCCAATTGATGCACAAATTCCGCATACTTCTTTTCCAGTTCAGCCAATTCATGAAACATTATAATTCCATTGTAACTACTCGGTCGTGATTTGCCAAGTCTTTATAAACTTTAACGTGCTCAAAGCCATTGCTCTCGGCAATCGCTTGTACAGCTTCGGCTTGGTCGTACCCCACTTCAAACATCAATAACCCGTCCGGTCGCAAATAATCACGCGCCGTCGCCAAAATACGACGATAGTAATACAGGCCATCAATCCCGCCATTTAGGGCGATTTGGGGCTCCTTTAAGACACGCTTATCTTCAAGCCCAATCTCGTAAGTAGGCACATACGGCGGATTGCACACGATTAGGTCAAATTGACCAACCAGGTTAGTAAATAAATCACTGCGCACCAAACGCAAATCAACGTTGTGCATTTCCGCGTTGGCTTGGGCCACTGATAATGCACCTTCACTGATATCGGTAGCGGTAATAACGTATTGATCTTGCGGATTTTTTTTGTTTAACCATTCGGTCAAATAACCTAACGATATAGCAATTATTCCGGACCCACAACACAAATCCAAAATTTTATACGGCCGCGACAGGTTATCCATTACCGAATCCGCAATAATTTTTTTCTCGGCCAGTTCAATTAGAACTTCCGTATCAAAACGAGGAACTAAAACATTTTTGTTAACTAAAAACTTGCGGTTATAAAAGTATGTATACCCTAACAGGTAAGCCAAAGGCGTACCCTTTTTGTATTTATCGATGTACTTTTTTACTTGTTTAACCGTTTCGTCGCCAATATCACGCAATAAAAAAACGGTCGTACGATCCGCCCCTAACAAGTGGCATAAGACTTGAATGACGGCTTCTTGTTCGCCCGTTTCTGCTATCAGTTGTGCCAGTTTCATTTTCTTTACTTCGCGTAACGTTTATTAAATTTATCGACACGCCCCGCAGTGTCAACAATCTTTTGTTTACCAGTATAAAACGGGTGACATTTTGAACAAATATCAACCTTCACCACATCACCTTCCTTGGTGGTACCACAGATAAATTTGTTGCCACAAGCACATTGAAATTCGGCTTCATGATAATTTGGATGAATGTTTTCTTTCATAACAGTTATTATATACGACCACAATGTTCTTGTCAATCAAATGTTATCATTTATAAAACGTCTTGCAAAAACTCACCATTAACCACATCACCCGCCCCGCACAAAATTATGGCATCATAATGCGGAGCCTGTTCCAACAAGTACTTTTTTAATTTATCGGTATTGGCAAAATACTTGGCCCCCAAGTGGCGACTTAAATCTAACGCCCGCCCGCCAACGATGACTTTGCCCCGAGCCGCATAAGTTTTATACAACACTAAGTTTTTGACTGTCCCTAGCACACTGATAAAATCATCCCACAGTGCCAAAGTTCGGGTGTAAGTATGCGGTTGAAATACTAATAGATAACGTCGGTACAATGTAGACGCTGTTTGCAAGGTCGTTACAATCTCACGTGGGTGATGGGCATAATCTAAAATTAACGGGGTTTGCCCAATTTTGCCCAGTTGTTCAAAACGGCGTGCCACCCCGTTAAACTGACTTAAAGCCGTTTGGATACTGGCAAAAGGCAAGCGGTAAAGCAAGGCGCAGGCTACCGCCGCCAACGCATTAGCCACATTGTGTAAACCCGGCACGGATAAAGTTAAGCGCAACGATTGACAGTAGGTACCAAATACCGCGGGATTAACCGCCACACCAAATGCATAACCACCATTAGGCAAACTGCGTAAACCCACCGCGTGCACATCGCCATAATGTAAACCGAAAGTAATTGTTTGCTTTTTACCACGCAACCCGTCACTGTTGGGGTCGGTGGCATTCTTAATAACAATGTCCGCCTTAGCCGCAAACTTGGCAAAGGTCCGTTTGATATCGTCAAGGTCGCGGTAACAATCTAAGTGATCAGCATCAACGTTGGTAATAATGGCTACCTTGGGTTTAAGTTTTAAGAAACTGCGCCGAAACTCACAGGCTTCGGTAATAAAGAATTCAGGGCCACCCAAATGCAAGTTATCCTTGGCGCCGTTATGCACCGTCGGCTCTTGACCCGCTTTTTGGAAAATGGCGCCTAACATCGCCGTCGTTGAACTTTTACCATGACAACCAGCCACGGCCAACACTTGCTGGTAACGGCGAGCGATGGTTGCCAATACTTGTTCCCGATAGACGATTTTAATGCCGTCGGCTTGGGCTTGGCGCAATTCGGGGTTATCGTCAGTAATCGCCCCGTTAATCACTAAGCGGTCGATGTCACGAACATGTTCGGCATGGTGACCGATGTAAACCGGAATACCTATCGCCTGCAATTCCCGTGTATTCGCCGATGCCACGGCGTCACTGCCCGACACCTTATGCCCCGCCGCCAACAATAACTTCGCCAAGGCCGACATTGAAACGCCGCCAATACCTACAAAAAAATAACGCACACCATAATATATGCGTTATTTTTAGTGACTGTTATTGAATAAAATATTTACTTGTATTTCCCAATCACTTGCCTAAAATCATATCGGCAATTTGTTCTTCACTGGCAATACGTTCGCGTTTATTTTGACTAATAATAGGTTCCAGCGTTGAATTTAGTTCAACCACGTCACATTTAGGAATACGCTTAACTACTTCTGCACTGCGAGTAGTGAATGTTGCTTTTAAGCGCTTCTTTTTCATGTTTTCAAACATACTTGACATATTTACAATAACCCCATTGATTTCGCAACTTTTACGGCACGAGCCAATTCGCGTTGGTGAGCCGCGCACAAACCGGTTTGACGGCGCGGGAAAATCTTGCCGCTTTCCGAAACGTATTTTTTCAAACGCGTATCCTTGTAATCAATGTACAACGGGCGTTTGGCTTCGTCCTTTTCCATGCAGAACAAGCAAACCCGACGCTTAGGCCGTTGTACGCGTTTTTCTTTGCGTTCTTCCCCTGCTTCGGTGGTGTTCTTTTTTTGCGCTTTATTTTCTTGACGGTTTAGTTCTTCAATAACTTCACGAGTCGATAAATTTTCTCCCATATTTACTCCTTTTAATTAGAACGGTAATGAATCATCAGCAATCGGCTTCATTTCTACCGTGTTATTGCTACTTTGGTCGTAGGTAATATCGCTGTTTTTACGGTCGCAAAATTCAATATCGGTCGCATTAACATCAACCGAAGTGCGTTTGTTACCCTCTTTATCTTCGTAATTGCGAATTTGCAAATCACCAACAATTGCGGCCTTGCTACCTTTTTTAAGATACTTAGCACAGTTTTCACCTAAGCCACGCCACGCGGTAATGTTATAAAAATCAGTTTCTTGGTTACCACCACTAACCCGACGGTTAACCGCCAGACCAAACTTGCAAACGCTGGTGCCCGCCGCCCCCACCGTCGACAGTTCGGGATCGCGGGTTAAATTACCTACTAAAAATACTTTGTTCATGATTATTCCCCTTCTTTCGTTTCTTTAATTTCTTTCGCTTCCTTGGCTTCTTTTTCTTTCTTCGCCAAGTATTCTTCGCGTGCCTTGGCACGATTACGTTTGCGAATTATGTCTTGCGCCAACATAATGTCAGTCTTGGCAATAAATAAATGGCGCACAATACCTTCGGTAATGTTCATTAACGCCGTCATTTTTGCCGGAACATCGGATTTGGCTTCAAAGTTTAACAGGTAATACCAACCGTATTTCTTTTGTCCCAGTTTTTCAACGGTAGTTTTCGCACCTGCCATTTTTTTGAATTGGTCAACCAACCCTTCACGTTTTGCTTCGTCCAATTTGGCATCGACAATCATCATACATTCGTACGCTTTCTTGTTTTCCATGTTTACCTCCTTTTATGGTCTAACGCCTGCCCCGCCGAAACGTAGCAGGAAAAAGATATAAAATATCATACACCTTATGTTCAAATTTTGCAACCATAAAATATTTTGACGTTACGCCGTGGCGACTTTCTTTTGGCGGCCGGCAATGAACAGCCAACTGACCGCGCCACCGCCCAGCACCAGCACACCGCCGGCGATAATACCAAAGATTAACCACACCGTACCGCTGTTGTCGCCGCCGGTAGTACCGGTTACTAAACTGCGAGTTTCTGTGGTGCCACAGATAGTGCAAGTATGTTCTTCCGCCGTGCCGTCGGCCTTAATCGTCCACTCGTCGTATTGGTGCCCGGTGGCGGGAATGATTGCTGTTTCCGTTTCGTGACAACGGGTGCATTGGTGGTGTTGTTCACCCGCCACGGTGCAAGTGGCGGCTTGGTCAATTTCCCATTCACCCCAATCGTGCCTCAGCATGGGTAAAACTTTGATTTGCGTTTCCCCGCAACCGTGTTGACAATGTAACACACTGCGGCCGTCGTGGGTACAATCCGGCTCGGTCACGACCGGCTCCCCTGTCCAATCGTGCCCCCTCGCGGGAATGGCGCGGGTGGCCAAACGCTTACAGACCGTGCAGTTTTGTGATTCGACCCCGTCTTTGGTACAGGTTGCCGGCGTAGTAATTTGCCAATCGCCCTCAACGTAAGTGTGTTCACCAGTAGCGGGCACCGGTTCGTCAACATATTTATCGGCACAATATTGGCACTGGTGCGTAGTATACCCTGCTTCCACGCAAGTCGGTGCAGTTACGGTTACTTGGTAATCGTGTTCGCGGTGCGGGATAGTTTCCGTATAGTTGTCACCGCAAATCGTGCAAGTAAACAATTTTTCGCCGGACTCGGTGCAAGTCGGTTCAAGTGTCACTGCGGCTTGGTAATCGTGTTCGCAAGCGTTAACGTGAAAACTTTGCGTTTTAATCGCGGACGGCAAACCGTTACTGCCGACGGTGTAATAATGCACGTAATAAGTGGTATCTTCGGCCAAAACCATTTGGTTGGCGGTACTGTCTACGTCGTTTTGCCACGGTGCAACCCAATATTGGTTGTCGGCACTGACCGGCGCCCCGACCGTCGTAAAATTGTCGCAATAGAATTTACCATTAACTTGGTCGAACAGTCCGTTAACATTGTCGGCATTACGGCGTACCGGCACCATACTGCGGATTACGCCGGTATCCCGTTCAGCCTGAAAATAATACAGTTTGTAGTAACAATAATAGCCATTCGGCTTACCATTATCATCTAAGTTCCCCAAAAAATACGTTCGTTGTTCGTTTACATCATCACAAGGACGTGACAAAATGGTAGTGTCATCACGAGTTAAAACAATTCTGTCACCGTAAGTGTAAGTTTGTACGTACTTTTCTCTACTGCCACTGACCATGTACGTGGTGGCTTGATAGCATTCAAGTTTATCAGCGGCATTTACACCCCAGTAACTGCCAGTATTAAAATAATAACCGTTTAATTGGCGTTTACCCATACTGGTTGTCCATTGCAAATCCGTGGTCAGTTTAGTCGATTGCGTCGCGTCCACGCCCGTATCAATAAAATTTTTCCCTTCAAAATCGACATAATCGACTTGGGTGTAGCCCAAGTCCGCCGCCGCGTACAGTGGCGTTTGGGGGTCACGAGAAATTTGGAAATAAACTGGACCTTGGCTTTTATCCAGTGCCGTAACCACCGTTTGTGGTTGCCCCGTATACTTAACGGTTGTTTGCCCGGACAGAATCGTCAACGGGTCATTACCGGTGGCCGCCGCACTGGGCACGACCAACCCACAGATACAACCAATAATAATTCCTAAGCCCAGTACGGCGGCCGCCAAGCCACCGCTAATTAACGTTAAAAAGTGCTTGCTTGCTTGCTTGCTTGCTTGCTTGCTTGCTTGCTTGCTTGCTTGCTTGCTGTCGTATTCTTCATAATAAGTTATTATAGCATAATTAGCATCTTATTACAAGCAATTTTACATAATTTCCCCTTTTGAAAATTGTCTTGCTTAAACGATAAAAATTTGTTACAGTATTAAATCTTGGCGATGTAGCACAGCGGCTAATGCACCGAGTTCATACCCCGGGTATCGCTGGTTCGATTCCAGCCATCGCCACCACTTGGTAATCAGACGAACCAAACTAACTCTATTCCACGAATTTTAGTCATTTTAGACGATTGTTTTGGCATAGTTGCGTATTTTTAAGCACTTAATCAATTTAGTCAAAATTTAGCACAAATTCGTTGTAAGGCGTTTTATGGCGTCATTTTTTTACATAAATTTCGATAACATCTGTGATGCTTGTTAGTATTTCATTGTTGTTCTGCATAATCACTACAAACCCGCAACTACCTCTCAATGGATTGTTCGGTTTGTTTTTTGCTAGAATATTTGACATAGACAACTGATGTCTTCATAGAACTACTCGACAAAGGAGATTTACTTACTCTAATTTAAATAGAAAATTAGTATCATCGTTCAACTGCTGATATTAATTGATTTATATTCTCCCTATAATTTTGTTCATCTAATGAAAATGCACAAAGTAATTTATATTGTCGTTCATCAATATACCCATTTTCAAAAAACTCCTTGAATAGATCAGAATTAACCGAGAATAATGCTTTATGGTCAATTTTGTTTTCTTCTAAAGTATGATGACCTATATTGCATCTATCAAAAACTGAAATTGCATTAGTTATTGTTACTCCTAATTGCTTTGTGAATGGTATCCATGCATTATTAAAACTTTTAGCTTTAACTAGATTATCAGTTATATGTAAAGCCCTGGATCCAGTCAAATTTTGTTTCATTAAGAAATGGCAATCATTGTTAATATACGCATTTCCATTTTTAAATATGGTTAAATGCGGTTTGTTAAACAGTTGAGCCAATAATAATGAGAAAAACCAATCTCGTCTTTCTCCACCAGAAATTATATCAACATCTTTCATCTGAACATTAAATTGAATATACTGTTTTAAGTAGTCTATCGTATCTTTATACGATTTATTTTGTTGATATTGACGATTTATTTTATCACTTAAAATTTGTATTAGTTGAATTGGATTATCCTTATATTTAGCTATTATTTCCAATATTTCATTTGCTGCATTTTCTCCACCAAACAAGTATTGAGCTTGATATATATATGGACCAAAACCAGCTCTATATTTAAATGGTTGATTGTATGGACTAATTTTCATTGCGTTAGTACTAAACATATGCGAGATGACACTTTTTCTCATTTCTCAATACCTCGCGCAATTGTGTTATACACATTTGCCCAATCATAATTAGAATTATCTATTATTTCAGCTTTAATGGGTAATTTTTTGATAATACTTAATTCAATTTTTTTTCGTTTATGCCAATGTTTAAGCCAAATTGGATCTACGAAAATACTTCTTTTACGTTCAACAGCTATTCGCGATAAACTCTCTTCTATGTTATTTTGTGAAATATAAAATAATTTTGCGTCTGAGTTAGATATTGTGTCTGCTGTTTTTAATATATGTCTTTCAATTTGTGATTGCGATATGTCATAATTATGTAAAATATCATCAAGCGGATGTTGTAAAATATCACCATCAAAAACAAATTCTTCTTTACCAGTTAGTCCTTTAGAAAAGGCCTCCCATCTATCAAGCATGGTTTTACTATAAACGCTAAAGCCTACTTTATTCTGTGGCCTACAGGAAAATTCCCTACTTCTTAAAAATACTACGAGATCTTCTGGATATTCTTTGGTTTCTTTATATTGAATAGCCGAAAACGGATATGGTACAAGAACATAATCGTCAGAAAAAACTGAATGCACAAACTTACAATCTGGATATTGTTTTTTTAAATGATTGAATTCATGTAAAGTAAGATATGCATGTCCAGCAAAATTAATTGGGTTAGGTAATTCAGATTCTAAAAAAGCCTTAGCTTCTGGATTTTTTTGTTTTAGTCCAACTAAAATTTTTTTAGTTAATGTTGTTTTACCCGAACCAGGAAGTCCTTCAATAAATATTAATTTTGATAACATAATTCACCTTGGTAATTAATTAACTGAGGACGCAAAGATTTACTTAAATCTATTGGGATCAATTTACTTTTTTTTACACACGGAAGGAAGTTACCACTGGCATCTATTCTTGTACAAAGATTTTTGCATAACTTCTTTTTACAAAAATCTTCAGCGTACACTAAATTTATATCGTTATTAACGATCATTTTATGAAGACCACGCTCGGGGGAATAATTATCTTTTATGGACTTAGATTTTTTTTGTAATATTGAAAAAAGTGTTTCAAATGATATACCCTTTGGGGGTATTTTACCATTTCCCCAAAAATCATAAGGTAATAATTCAATAAAAATTGAATTGCTCAATTTATTATTTATAATAAAATCAACCATTTTGTCCATTGATGATGTGTTTGCATTAGACAACACAACATCTACTGATGTATCTTCTAATTTTTCTTTGCATAGCAATATATTGGCTTTTACCTTTTCCACAAGTCCTTTTCTCGCCGTAAAACAAGGTTTTGTTGCGTCGCCAACGATATTATCTAATCCAATTTTAAATGTATTAACACCATTATCAATAAGGTTTTGGACATTTCTTTCCGTTAACAAAATTCCATTGGAATTTAACGCTACATTTTTAGCTATTTTAGCGAATTCGTGTACTAAATCATTTATTTGAGGATGCAACATTGGTTCACCGCCAGTTATATTCACACGCTGTACAGGAAGTTGATCATCTTTTATTCTGGCACATAAAGACTTTACAAAATCTAAATTTAAAAATCTAGCCTTGTGTCCAATACTATGAGACTGCCCCTCATTAGAGCAGTAAACGCAGTCTAAGTTACATAAATCTGTTACCGAAATACGTAAATTATCATTAATTAAATTAACCATATTATATGTTTCTATCTCCATTAAGCTCAATATCATTTGTAACCATATCTTTAATCATGGTATCTAAGTTAATTTTAGGATGCCACCCAAGATTGTTTTTCGCCTTTGTAGAATCACCTTGCAAAACATTTACTTCGTTAGGTCGAAAATATTCAGAATTTATTCTAACAAGTTTTTTACCTGTCGCGATATCTATTCCAAATTCATTAATTCCTTCCCCAACCCATTCAATTTGCTTATTCACCACAGAAAAAGCTTTGGCTGCAAAATCTCGCACCGTATAACATTTACCAGTAGAAATAACATAATCATCTGGTTTATCTTGTTGCAACATTAACCACATGGCCAGTACATAATCTTTCGCATGCCCCCAATCTCTTTGTGTATTAATGTTGCCTAGTTCTAATACTTCCTGTTTACCTAAATGTATTTTTGAAACTGCATCTGTTATTTTTCTCGTAACGAATTCCAATCCGCGTCGTTCACTTTCATGATTAAAAAGTATTCCAGAACAAGCAAATAAACCATAGCTATCTCTATAATTCTTTACTGTTTGATGAGCGAATACCTTCGACACACCATAAGGGCTTAAGGGGTTAAATGGTGTTGTTTCTTTTTGAGGATTTTCAATAGCTCGTCCATACATTTCCGATGTAGATGCTTGATATACTTTTGTATCAGGTTTTACCGTTTTAACTGCCTCAAGTAAATTTATAACACCGATACCATTCACCATTGATGTTGAAACTGGATTAGTAAAACTAGGAAAAACAAATGACTGTGCTGCAAGATTGTAAATTTCATCTGGCATACATTCCTTAATTGCATTAATTAACGAAACAATATCTGTTAAATCACCATAAATAAATTTTATCTTATCCTTAATGTGACTCACATTTCCAAAACTAGTATCACTTCTACGCCTTCGTAATCCATAAACTTGATATCCCTTTTCAAGTAATAACTCAGAAAGATATGATCCGTCCTGACCTGTTATTCCAGTTATTAAAGCCTTCTTGGTCTTATTTACCATTTCACTCCTTTTCGTGATAATATCCTAATAAGACTAGTATTATTTTTAATCAGATTAATAATAATCCTCTATAATCCAAAAGTCAATATTGAATTTTAATAATTAACTTACTATAATACAAATATGACTAAAACATGGAGTGAAATTTATATTAATCGAGAAGTTGAAAAATTTGGAAGTATTGAGGCATTTTTAAATCGTGATTGGCAAAGCATTATGAGAAAAAAAACTAAATTAAGACATAATTTTTTTAACATGATACTTAAAAATGCAAATAATGGAAAGCCTATAATTGAATGTGGCTCAGGGACTGGAATTACCACATCATATTTGTCATCATTAGGCTATGAATGTTATGGTATAGACCTCGATCAAGATTTAGTATGCTTATCTCAACAGCTTGGTTCTGTTATTTCACCACAAAATAAACCTCGCTTTTATGCTGGTGACATTAATAAACTCCCATTTGACGATAGGTTTTTTGCCGTATCGCACAGCCATGGGGTTTTAGAGCATTTTAACGATGATCAAATAGTAAATATGCTAAATGAACAACTTCGTGTTGCGGATAAAGTTGTATTTTCCGTTCCATCTACATATTTTGATGCAAACATGACCGACGGACATGTTTTTGGGGACGAAAGATATTTATCTAATAAAGAATGGAGTAAAATAATAAAACGATGTAATGGAACATTAGTTTCGATATCCGGTGATCATCAACGTTCACTCAAAAAACGAATACTAAAAATTATAGATAACCCAACAAGATTACTTAAACCAAAGGCATTTAGTGTATTTGAAATTCAAAATAACAAATAATGATCAAATTGATATATTCTCATTATCGTTCGGCAAGAAAACATTTGCGGGCTTTGTATCCAGCACATAATCTTTACGATGCACCCCATAAAATTTACGTTCTGGATTTTCGGTAGCAATCTTAACTATTTCACTAGCACTCATATTGCGTTTGTTTTCTCCGTCCTTATGCGAACAGTTAATAATCCATGTATCTGCATTTTTTATCTGTCTTAACAATGCATTACACATTTCCGTATCCCCTGAACAACCGATTGTTTTATCTTTGATATTAATAATATATCCTTGAGCGTTTGGTGAATGTTGCACATAAAACGGGTCGATAGTAACTAGGTTATCTTTGTACTGTTGGCCTTCGTCTATTTCTAAAATATTTTCAATGGTAGATTCATACAGCGGCACCAATTTAGATATATCAGCCATATCATCGGCAAAATGTGCCTCCAAATACTTGCCGATGATTTTCTTTGCTCCCTTAGGTGCAATTATTTGCAGTGGTAAATCAGTTTCTTTTTTAGCAATACGGCGCGTAATAAAATGAATAATATCACCAATATGGTCGCCATGGAAGTGTGAAATTAACAGATAACGGATATCTTTGGTATCTAGATTATTATCTATTAAAGCATTGACGGTGCCATACCCCACATCGAAAAGGATTTGCTGGTCAACGACAAAACTGGTGCATCTTCGCGTTGTGGCAAAATTACCTGTACCTAAAAAAATTATTTTTAAATCATTTTTTTCCATACTTATATACTATAATTTTATATAATAATAAGCAACTAACTATTGATAAACCACATTGTATGTGCTATCTTGATTTCTATGGCTAAACTTAAACTTTTTAGCGGAATGGATCTTTCAGGTAAATCTACTATTGTAAATGTTATAAATACTGCTATGCCTTGTAAATTTCAATTAAATCACAATTTTTTATCACAGGCCATAAATGATATTCAAAAAGCAAGTCAATTAAAAACTTGGCCTAGCGATGATGAATGGTGGCCGATAGTATATAAAGCATTAACCAGAGATACTACTACATTAATTAATACTCCAATATTACAGGATACCCTTTGGGGAATAAAGTATTTAGCCAGACTGCAAGCAAAATTCGATACTGACTATTCAAACAAACTGACTAAGTTAAAAAATATAATTCAAAATTATCCAAATGCAGATTCATTTTATCTTACAACCTCCATGGATGAGCGCTTGAAAAGATTTAGTTTAAGACAAAAGTCAGGCACTCAAATTACGGCAAGTGATAAATTAATATTAAATCAAAATCGTTTCTTAAATACAGAGAAAAAATATCAAGACCTTATACTCTCTTTATACCCTAATACTGTTGTAATTGATACAACATTTAATACACCAGATGAAACTGCTAAAATGATTATGACAACTAATGAATTCCAAAACGACATTTAAAAAGATTCTTATTCTTTATTGAATCCAAATTTTTTATTTCAGATAATTAAGTTATTATAACGAATTGGACACACCAATATTCCTAAAAATACTTTATGTGCACCAAAGGTGAAAAATCCAAACTCTTTTTGTCAAAATCAACTAAATCTATTCTTTTACGATTGTTATTTTGGCGTAGTTGTGAATTTATCACACTAATATCATTTTCTCAAAAATCGCTATTTTTCGTCACAATGCCTTTAATCGCCTCAAAGCCTGGGGCGTTTTTTGTTATTTCATAGTGAAATACACCCAACCATAGATCTCACCAAAGTATTTATAGTATTTTTGATACTACACCAATTCAGTGTATAATGACTTTATGATTGATAAATTAGTATCAGAAATTGAAAAAGCACTGGAAAATGATTTATACTTTGTAGCACTTAATACCGCAATGATATTGCCCGATGTCTGCGGAAAAGCCGAATATCCTACACTAGGAACCGAAACGAGATACAAACAATGGCTAGATACTTTTATGTTTAACAAGGAAAGAAAATACAATACTCCAACCCCCGACTTAAATAGCAAAATGCTGTATGATTTAAGATGTTCACTGCTCCATTCTGGCAACCCAAATGTAAATAAGAAGTTTGTTGATAAATTTACCCTAAAAATTCACAAAGATAATGGGATTTATACTGATGGTGCTTCTGCAACTGAACATATTGATGGAACATTTGAAACGAGTTATACAGTAGATGTCAGAGGTTTATGTTTTCATCTTTGCACATTTGCGGCCGACTACTATGAAACTAATAAATGCAAGTTCAATTTTATCAATTACAATTTATTTGATGCTGATGAATATATGGCGAAACTCAAAATAAAAACTGACAACTAAACCATAGTTTCATAATCATCATTTGTAATCCAAGTACACCTTTTGTTGTCTTGCCTTTTGGCAGTGGGTTTGGCATAGTTGCTCGCACAAGTCAAAGGAAAAGAAAATTTGCGGCCACTATTAAGCGGTCGTTTTTTTAATGCAATTTTTCTTTTCTGTTCTTTGACTTGTGCCGGGTTAATCAAATATTTAGAACTACCACCGCCACTATGCCCCATTTGTTTTTTGCCAAAAGGCAATTCAACAAAAGGAGGTAAAAATGCGTAAGAGAAAGTCAAACAGCAGAATTAGGGATCAACCCCGAGATAACATTTGGTTAAAAATTATTTAATTAAAGGAGAAAATTATGGAAATTAAAAAATATTACTTAAAAGAATTTCAGTACTTTGACGGGACAAGTGAAATCATCTTTAACATCGTTGATATTAACTTTGAAAAAATGACTATCACCCTAGCCGTTACCAATCAAGGCAAAATTAGTGTTATTGAGTACGACCTAAAACGAGATACAGAAAACAATCTTTATTTCGAATATGGTCATCTGCTCGACAAAATTGACCTTGATGACTTTGAAACAATTAACGATTAAAAGGAGAAAAACATGAAACTTTGTTTACAGAACATAAAAAGACTGAAACAAAACACAGACAATAAATTAACACGCAATGTCTGTAACTATGTCATTAGTCATTGGCACGACTATAACGACAAGAAAGCAATCTTTACGGATGTCTTGAAATATGAGTGCCAATCTGGCATGGTTGGTAATTTGATTTACTACCATGATACCACAAAGTATTTTGAAACCTACCGTCAAGAGATTGCTGACTTGGTATATGACTTAATGGTCAACACCGGCGTATTTGATATGAGCCAACTGTTTGGCGATAGGTACGATAAGGAAGATCCGTTAGTTCACGATATTACCAACCAAAACTTATTCGCCTGGTTTGGTTTTGAATCAACATTACGCAACATTGGACTGAACTTTGAAGCAGTCCAAAATTACATTTAAGGAGTAAAAAATATGAACACAACAGCAACACAACGCAAACAAAAAGCAATTCAACTCATGAAGGAGTTAAAAATTTATCAGCCCTACATTGATGGTTTCGTTAAAGATAACAATGTTTGTTATTACGAGAACTATGCCGGCTTCTGGGCTTGGCAAGATAAGGAATTAACCGACAAGATTAGAGAAATTGAAACACGAAACAATTGTACAGTCTATGCCGTTACACACGAGTTTACCAGCTTTGGCGAATGTTATGATTTCTTAATCGTAACGGATTATCCAGATGAATGGGAACACCTACTAACACAATGTGATGGTAATTATTATGCTTGTGCCTATGTCTGGAATAAAGACGACGAATGGTGCAGCGAGTTTGGCGATATTGCCATAACCAGTTTCGGTGGCGGTATTAAAAGGGTTGGCTGACATGAAAAAACAAAAAATATATGTTGTGCAACTTGATTGGGCCAATGAAGACGATGAAGGCGTTTTAATCAATTTATTTACTACCCGTGAAAAAGCCGTTGAAAAGTTTAATGCCATTATCCAAGAAGAAAAAACCTTGGACTGGTATTGGTCCAAGGATGCTTTTGATAAGGACGGTAACTTGGATACTGAAAACTACGAATTACAAACTAACATTGATAACCCAAACACATTAGAACTGTATTGGGAACTCAGATGTATTGGTAACTACCACTTACACGATTCTTTGCAATTACTAATCAAAGAATTGAACTAATAGGAAATGTATGGTGAAGGTGTCCATTCTTGGGCACCTTTTCCAACCTTAAAAGGAAATGAAAATGATTAAATTAAACTTAACCGCCAATGGTAACGCCGAGCAACGTGTGAAAGATTATCTGGAACAAAATGCCAGCGAAACTTTGGCCGAGAAAATCAACAATGGTGTCCAAATCCAAAAAGATAATTTGACGCTATTAAACAAAAAAGACCTAACCGGCTTTTTGCAATATTCCAGCGATGAAGCCAAGAAACAAGCTGAACAAGGTGCTAGATTCGCCTGTATAGATAGCCAGACTGTCTTTGCTTGGGCAATCCATTACTTTGAAGAAGATAGCATTGAAGGTAGGTTATACACCTTAGACGGCCGCGAATATCGACCACAAGTCAAAAAGGCAGCAACCGTATCGACGCCCAAAATAAAAACAGAAAAGCCAGCAACACCGCAAATAAGTCTCTTTGATACAGTGCAACGCGAAGTAAAAAATCCAGACACGGCAGTTAATGATGTTTGGGAAGACGACAGTTTTGACCAAGCCATGCGCACCGTAAGCCCTGCCCCACAAGCTAGAGAACAACCAAAAAATGATTACCCCACAATACTTAATCAAATTTTGGATGGTAAATTAGAGGTAACATTATGATAGTCAAAGGCATTCGCAAATTGCCAAAGTATATGGTAGCACGCATTAAAAAATATGATTTACAAAATTACCCTGACCAAAACGGTAATACTAGGTTTTATTGTTACCTGGTTAAACAAGGCAAAGAATTAGTTAAGTATACGGTCGCCGTGCGTAATTACCGCAAGCAATGGTTTTGCAAACAAGTCGTGGTTCACGCGCTGCATAGTAAACGCTGCTATATCAATGATATTTGCTACAACTACATCGCTGGCTATAAAGTTGGTTGGTATTTGCAAGGTATCACGAAATACCAACGCTATTATGAAGATGGTCAATGGGATTGGCACGAAGATCGTTATTTCAACATTGACAGCGACCTAATCAACCCCGAAGTTATTACTACAATTGAATCATTGAAATACAGTCAGGGTCAGCGTTTCCGCGCCTGTAATTTATTTCGCTACTTAAGGTTATACGAGCAATATCCCATCGCTGAAATGTTAGTTAAATTAAACCTAAACCATCTAGCAATGAGTGTTACCATTTTACGCTTACTAGATAAAGACAAACACTTCCGAAAATGGTTATTTGCTCACCACGGCGAAATTAGGGCTTATTACTACATTCCATCCATTATTAAAGCGTATAAAGAACAAAAAAGTATTGAACTAGTTTACGAACGAATGCGGTTAGAAAAAGACTATCGCTCGAGTTATAACAATTCACTAATTAAGCAAATTATTCCGAAAGATGAAGCACCCAAGTTGTTTGCGTATTTAGAGAAACAACACACTAATCTAGCATCATATGAAGATTATTTGAATGCTTGCCGGTATCTCAATCTTGACTTGACACTACTTAAACATCGTTATCCGCATGACTTCCAACATTGGCATGATGTTCGTATTGACCAGTACCACACTCAACAAGCCCAAGATGATGAATGCAAACGGCTTGCATTACGCGAACGGTTTAAGACGATTGCTAACAAGTATTCAGCATTAGAACGATTATTAGTCAGAGACGATTACATTTGTGTAATTGCCAAATCACCAAACGAATTGGTCTATGAAGGTGAACAATTAAACCACTGTGTTGGACGAATGAACTATGACCAAAAGTTTGCTCGTGAAGAAACACTAATTTTCTTTGTTCGCAATCGTTTAGCACCAAATACCCCATTGGTAACTTTGGAATATTCACTTGCCAATCACAAAGTTTTGCAATGTTATGGTCATCACGACAGCAAACCCGCAGACGAAATTTTGAACTATGTTCACAAAAAATGGCTACCTTATGCCAACCGCAAATTAAAAGGAGTAATATAAAATGAACTATTATCGCATTACCGCTTATGACAAAAAGCACAATTACAGTTGCATCATCGACAGCAACGGCATGTTTGAGAAACTCTGGCAATTCAGCAGTTACTTACTACAAAAGGGTTTTGAAATTATTGAAGTTTCTAAACAGGAAAACATGCTGGACATTGACATTAAACCAATCAAAGAAAGCAGCAATAAACTATTCTTGCGTGCGTACACCACTGGCAAACCCGAACATGTCGAACAACCAATTAACGGACAAACTTACAACGCGATTAAGATTGGTAACAAAATCTACATCCCTAACAAATAACAAAAAAGCCAGATATTCTCTGGCTTTTTTGTGTTCCATTTGTATTTTTAAATTTAACCCTTATACCAATAATAATTCTCGTAATAACTGGTCAAGTACCTTACGTTAGCAGCTGCATCAGTCAAAGTCAAATTAATGCCGCTGGTCGCACCAGAGGTGTTTGAAATATACCAACCATCAGTATCTGCAAATGTTACACTCTCCAAACCACTGCAACCTTCAAACGCGTAATTACCAATACTGGTCACGCTATCGGGAATAATTACACTGGTTAAACCACTGCAATCCTCGAACGCAGAACCGCCAATGCTGGTCACGCTATCGGGAATAATTATACTCGTCAAACCAATACAACCTCTGAAAGCTGAACCACCAATACTGGTCACGCTATTACCAATCGTTATACTCGTCAAGTTACTGCAACCATAAAACGCGGAATTACCAATACTGGTCACGCTATCGGGAATAATTACACTCGTCAAACCAATACAACCGCTGAAAGCTGAAACACCAATACTGGTCACGCTATCGGGAATAATTACACTCGTCAAACCAATACAACCGCTGAAAGCTGAAACACCAATACTGGTCACACTATTACCAATCGTTATACTCGTCAATTTACTGCAATATTCGAACGCTTCATCACCAATACTGGTCACGCTATCGGGAATCGTAATATTTGCTAAACTACTACAATAATAGAACGCATACTTGCCAATGCTGGTCACGCTATTACCAATCGTTATACTCGTCAAGCCACTGCAACCTTCAAACGCGTAATTGTCAATACTGGTCACGCTATCGGGAATAATTATACTCGTCAAACCAATACAACCGCTGAAAGCTGAAACACCAATACTGGTCACACTATCGGGAATCGTGATGCTCGTTAAGCCATTGCAATTAACGAACGCACAACTATCAATACTGGTCACGCCGTTACCAATCACCACTGTGGTTAAATTAGCCTTTCCGCCAAAAAATCCATTGAGACTTGTCACACCGTTACCAATTATCACACTAGTTAAACCACTGCAACCATCAAACGCGGAATTGCCAATACTGGTCACGCTATCGGGAATCGTAATATTTGCTAAACTACTACAATAATAGAACGCATACTTGCCAATGCTGGTCACGCTATTACCAATCGTTATACTCGTCAATTTACTGCAATATTCGAACGCTTTATCACCAATACTGGTCACACCATTACTAATCGTTATACTCGTCAAGCCAAAGCAACTACAGAACGCATCAGATGGGATGTTATCTCCTGTAATGGTCACAGTAGTTAATGTTGCTGGAATGTAATAGGTCGCAGCAGAAGAAGAATGACCCTGTTCTATCTTGATACCACCATTAAAACTGCTATAACCAAAAATATAACCAAACCGGGACGAAGTATCTGTTGCATCCCTTTCATATCCTACGAACGGTAAGGTAATATTTTGTAGTGACGAACAACCAGAGAACGCAGCACAACCAATACTGGTCACGCTATCGGGGATCGTAATATTTGTTAAATTTCTGCAATTCTTGAACGCAGAAATACCAATACTAGTCACGCCGTTACCAATTGTTATACTCGTCAAGTCACTGCAATTATAGAACGCACCATACGAAATCCTACCCCCTGTAATGGTCACAGTTGTTAACGTTGTTGGGATATAATACACAGCATCTGAACTTGTATAACACTGTCGAGTGCTAGTACCACCAATGTACTTACTAGTACCAAAAATATAACCGAATAAAGACGCAGCATCTGTTGCATTTGCACTGTCACCCACGAACGGTAAGGTAATATTTTGTAGTGACGAACAACCAGAGAATGCACCATTACTTATGCTGGTCACATTGTTACCAATCACCACTGTAGTTAAATTCGTATTTCCGCTAAAAGAGAATCCATTGAGACTTGTTACACCACTACCAATTATCACACTGGTCAAGCCACTGCAACCATCAAACGCGTAATTGCCAATACTGGTCACGCAGTCGGGAATTGTTATACTGGTTATATCTTTACGACCATAGAAAACATAACTACCAATATGAATTACCCCATCAGGGATAACTAAATCAGTCACCATCTCACCATTAAGGTATAAGTTGACTTCATTATCATTAGAGCATAGCGGATTAGCGAACTTATTACCAAAATCAATTTGAATCCAAGCACTTAAATCGGTAATATGAACTTCATTCAACATACTGCAATTATAGAACGCATCATTACCAATGTCGGTTATACCAGCTGGAATGACGACTTTGGTTAAAGTTTTATTATTGCGGAACGCCTCCAAACCAATCGCCGTAATGTTGACACCTTTAATTTGACTAGGAATGTCTAGTATCTTTAACGATAAAGTCTTTCCAATGTCGTTAAGTCCTATGATGGTGTCATTATCAACGTTATAAATGTCTTCGTTTGTGCACCATCTTGCGTACAAAGTTATATCTCCCGTGGTGCCATACTTTATTTGAGTAACTTTGTTAGCATAATTACTATCGCTGTACCAGCCACCAAAGTAATAACCGTTTTTACTCGGGTCTTGCAAAATAAAACTGTTTGTGCAAGTGTAAACTGACCGATTATTCCCATTGACACCACCGTCCAGCTCATAAGTAATAGTATAAGAAATTGACTCAAATTTGGCGTACAGAGTAATGTTCCCCATCGTCCCTTTAGTAATTTCAGTCACTTGATTAACGAAATTACTTTCACTATACCAGCCATCGAAGTGATAACCATTTTTAGTTGGCATTGACAAAGCAAAACTATCCGTTTCTATAGTGTACGCAGACGGATTATTACCATTAACACCACCGTTTAGTACATAGGTGATTGAATAATTAGTTAATGTAAATTTAGCATATAGGGTAATCTCCCCCGTCGTGCCTTGGGTAATTCGGGTTACGCGGTTAATAAATTCAGATTCACGATACCAACCATCAAAAGTATACCCATCCTTTGTCGGCGCTTGCAGCGTAAATGTCGAAGTCGTGACATTATATGTCGACGGGTTATCACCATTTGTGCCACCGTCTAGTTCATAGGTAATGGTATACGGTATTAGCGAAAATTTTGCATACAAGCGAATATCCCCCGTCGAACCTTGGGTAATTTCGGTTACAGGGTTAATGAATTCGCGTTCGCGATACCAGCCTTCAAAAGTATAACCAGTTTTACTCGGTGCTTGTAGTGTAATGGTCGGGGTTTCAACATTGTAGCTTGACGGATTATTTGCTTTGGTTACACCCGACAAAGAAGAACCATTGTCAGTATAATAATTGTAAGATAGAGAATAATTTTTTAATTGCCAAACCGCATACAAATCTAGGTTATCGGTCAATTTATCAGAGTTGCCGGGATAGTACACAGTACCACTACCGTCCGCAGTTGTGTTCCATTTGGTAATTTCGTACCCGGTCCGCGTAAATGCATTATTCGCTTTTAGGTTTACATAACGACTGCTATCAAATGTCTGGATAGTAGTTTGTTCCGTACCATCGTTAGCGTGATAAGTAATTTGCCGTGTTGCATCTTCCCAAATAGCGTACAGATTAAGATCACCGGTGATTTGGTATTCAGCACACGATTCATAAGCCGTACCGGTGCCATCTGCCGCAGTATTCCATTCCACAAAGCGATACCACGGACGGTCAAAACCCATGCCCACTCCAATAGTAAAGGCATCTTTTTGATAATCATAACAAGTTTCGGTTCGATAACTTTCAGTTCCGTCGTTGGCATAATAAGTAATCTTATAAGATTGAGTTTGGTTACCAAATCCAAAGCTGCACGCGGACATTCCTACGCCGGTACACAATAACGCACCGACCAGTACCAAACATTTGAACCAATTTTTCAATTTTTTCATTTTCCCATGCCCCTTTTAGATGAACATTTTGCAGAGATTTTGTTCACCGAATAATCTATTTGATGAACAAAACAAGGGCTAAAACAATAATAAAAGTCGTTAGCTGTACATAAATGATAAAAATACTTGCAATTTAATGATAGTTTGAATATAATTAAGGTGAAATTTGTCCACCGAATAGATTATTCGGTGGCTTTTTTATTGGGTTAATTTTGCAAAATTTCTCAATCGAAAACTCTAGTTATTGTTAATTTTTTCATCCGTTAAGAGTAATTTTGAATTTACTTGTTGCAAAACTCTTAATTGAGATTTTGCCATGCTGTTAAGTTGCACAAGCCGTTCACTTTGTGTGATATTCTGCTCAATTAAGTAGGCATTTAAGCTTTCCATGTTAGCAATCACTAATAATTGCTCAATGCTTGCGTAATCTCTGATATTACCTTTAAGAATAGGATTTTCTTTTCGCCATTCGGCAGCAGTTTTTCCAAATAAAGCGACATTCAACACATCCGCTTCACTAGCATAGACAAAATTGATTTGACTCTTTGTCAGTGTTGGCACAATTAAATTTTCCTTTATTGCATCGGTATGGATATGGTAATTTAGTTTGGCAAGTTCCCTTTTGGCGTTCCATTCTAAACTTTGTTGTTCCTGTATTTTTAGCCGTTGAAATTCTTTAATTAAATAAAATTCAAATTCAGCAGAAATCCAACTAGCAAACTTAAAGGCAATATCTTGGTGAGCATAAGTTCCACCATTTTTACCCTGCTTAGCAGTTATACCAATAGCGTTAAATTCTTCTATCCAACGAGTTGGAGACATAGTGAAATCATTTTTACCAGTTTGTGCTAATAAGGGGTCGATTTCGTCCCATTTAAAATTTGGATTATAAAAGTTCTCCCATAATGCCAAGTATTCAAGGGTGGCTCTGCTTCTCAGCCAACTTTTAACAACATCTTTTGGCTCTTTTGCGTTTCTTGCTTTTGCAATATCTGTTAAAGAAATATAATCTTCTTGATTTATCTTTCTATAATTTACATTGATACCTTTAACAACAACTTCGTTCTTCACCACATATCTCCTACATCACTATTATACTATTACTAACACAATAATCAAAATTAATTAGTTATTTGTCTAAAATCTTTAATCATTATTCTCAACAAATCATTATTGGTTTGGAAAATTCTATAGCTTGCTAATATTTTTAATTTTGCAACAATTTGCCCAGCTTATTCATGACATCAATTTTGTGTTCGATCAAACTATGGGCGTAACGGTTTAAGGTGATTTGCGAATTTTTATGACCTAAAATCTCGGACAAGGTTTTGACGTCCATACCACACTCCAAAGCCCGTGTCGCAAAGGTATGGCGTAACGCATGAAAGCCTTTGTGGGTAATGTGCAAGCGTTTTAATAGCAGTTCAAAACTGCGTTGGTACGAACGTACCGCAATAATTTGGTCGTGGTTGGTGATGACGTAAGCGTGATTGGTTGCCCGTTTTAATTCCTTAAACAAGGCCATGATTGGTTTAGGAATAGGAATCACCCGTACCGAAGTTTTGGTTTTGGGCGTGTCGTCGACTCGGCCATGACGCGTATCGTAACAAGTACGATTGACGTGTAATAACTCCTTACCAAAATCAATGTCGTTCCACTTTAACGCCAATAGTTCACCAATACGTAAACCGGTGTATAAGCACACGATAATGCCGTACAATTTCTTTTTCTTGCTGGTCAAAACAAATTGTTCAATTTGCTTCTGCTCTGTAACGGTAAAACATACGACTTGTTTTTCCGTAATCTTGGGGCGTTGAATTTTAGTGCCAACATTTTCGGCAATTAGTCTCAGGTTATACGCCGTCTTTAAGGAACTTTGCATTACCGAGATGATCGTATTGACGGAATTAGCCGACAAACCTTGCCGTGTCTTTAAGTTACCACCTTGCAACAAGCTCATGACAAATTGTTGCAAAACCAACGGCGTCAGTTCGCCCAATGCGTAATCACCCACCCCGCCAAGGTGTTGCCGCACCAGTTCCGTGTAACGCGCATAGGTACGGCTTTTGCTTGTTGGTTTAACATAGTTTTCCAACCAAGTTGCTAACCATTCTTTGTATAGCATTTTTCTCTCCTTTTAACCTTAAAAAGTATACTTTGAGAGCGCGGCGTGTGCTTGTATATAACAAGTGGCGTCGCTAAAGCTCCGCCAACAAGCACCCGCCACTCCACCACTGTAACGCGTCCACAAGCGGTGGCTGGCGGGCTAAAGCCAGCGCCCAGCACACCGTCCGTCAGTTACTTTTTCGCATTTTGGCAATCGTCGTCGGGCTAACTTTGCCTTGGATTTTACCAGTGTTGATACAAGTAAAATCATCAAACAGCAAAAGTTTGCGGTCTTCGCGGCCAATCCGACAGACCACATCCGTATTCATGATGTCACTCACAAAGTATTGGTACAGACCTTTACTGTACACAATTCTTTCTTCCGTTTTTTCTAAGTATTTGCAGATGTATTGCAGTTCTCTGATTAGGTCTTTATTGCTGGCGATATATTCAAAATCAGTACGACCAAACCGACCATTAAAATAACTGTTTTGAATGGTCGTGGTTCGTTTATGTAAAGACAAATTGTAATCGGTATGGCTAAATAATTCACCAACCATGGCTTCTGACGCAATACGGAATAAACCGTGGAAATGCAACCGTTTGGTTACGGGTGCCCGTTCCCAAACGCCCAGATACTGCCAATGTTGGCGATAACACAAATTACGGAAACAAGTTTGCAAACCTTTCTTAAACGATTGTTCAGTATGTTTCGCGTCATCGTAAGTAAATGTTGCGAAGTAATTAAAATCAATTAAGCTAGCTTTACGAAACATTCGTGTACGACGAGCGATTAAGTTTCGTTTTTTGCGTTCCATTTGGCGTTGTAGAAAGTTTTGACATTGTTCGTTATCCTTGAAATATGGCGTCATTGCTTGGGTAATTTTTGCTACGCGTTCACGGCGTGGTAAATCAATGTGTTCCTTGTATAATTCGTTAAACAATGCTTTGCGTGAAGGCAACGGCAGACAGGGCTTGGGCGTCCCCAAGTCCTGTTCACCTTGCATAAGTGGTTCTTCTGGAGTTAGCTTTCGTTTCTTTACAAACCTTGTGATGTGAGGAATCGCAATATAATGGCTGCCATCAAAATACACTTTTGCATCAAGATACGCCATCACCACCGCCTTTACGCAACTGCCGTTGGTATTTACGATCTTCCCGATCAATCTTGCGGAAAGTTCGTTTCATATTCTTAAAAATGTACTGACAAATTTTTTGATTGTATTTTTCTGGCACATAATCCACGGTATCTAAAGTGTGTTCAAAACTTTGGTAATACCGCACTAAGGTGGCATCAATTAAATCGTTCTTGTGAAAGTTTAGCATCGGGTTTACTCCTTTTAACATAAAAATTTGCTGGCAACTCGTCATCGTTATTTTCTAGGTAGTCAAGGTAACCTTGTAAAGATTCTTCCGTGGGCTGACTTGCTTGGTAATCAAAATCTTCGTCAAAATGTCCCGCATAGAATTTGGGCTTACAACACTGGCTATCGTACATCGCGAACACATTGTAATCAGCCACCACGAATTCTTCCGTGTAGCACGCGGTATCCTGTTTCCCAGAGGCCAGATAACGATCAAATAACTGACTATTGGCAATCTTACGAATTAACCATCGCAAACCACAAACCCGTTTACGGTCATCGTAAGTCAGCCACAGTTGCACGATTTCCACAAACTGGGCTAACTCTCTAATGTTCACATCAATTAACATTGGGCGTTGGGTGTCTAAATAAATATCTAAATTATTGTGTCCATGCTGTTCGTACCACCGGCTCTGCCATTCAGGGAAATACATGCTCATGCGACTATTCAAGTATTTTTGAGCTTCCGTAATGCCAATTACTTCGTAAGGCAGATTAAAATGGGTCTTAACATACGGATTAGCAAACCCCAACCGAAATGGGTTAATCATCCGACTGGTGCGTGGGCGGTAACGAAACTTACGGAAAGTAATGGCGTAATTCGCACTAACACAGTGTTTAGGGACACTTAAATTAAAACCACATTCATTCTTATTTGTTATCTCATTGGCCATTTTACGATTACGCGTTTTGTCAAAAGCAAATTGATTTAAGCAGTGCGTCATGTAACAAGTCTTCCCCGTTCGTGGTGGGGCAAAAATAATGGTAATCATTATTTCACCAACACATAGTGCGTTTTTCCACTGGAATAATACATCGTATCGCCATCCCACCAAAAATACTTTGGATCAAGATAGATATTCCATTTCTTAGGCAGCCAAGTTGAAGTGGCAACATCTAATACATAAAATTGATTGTTAGTGACATCTGAATAATAAGTGTTTTCGCCGTCGGACCAGATATAACTAGTCACTTGTGGAACAAAGCCATTCCAGGTTTTATTTACCCAGGTATTCGTACCTTTTTGTAATACATATTGGTAATCATCCCTTAACGAAAAGTAGGTATTTACCCCATCGGACCAGATCCGACTGCCATGAAAATAGTCGTTATACACGCCTTGCCAAGAAATTTTGACCCACGTTGAATTTTGACGATTCAAAATATAGTTGTTGTTCGGGTTCATCGTCGATAGATAAATATCGGTACCGTCCGTCCATATTTCACTTTTATTGGGGTAAGCCATGCCACCCCAAACCTTTTCTTCCCAAGTTGTCGTGGCTTTATTTAAGACATATTGTTTCAAATAAGTTGAGTAGTAAATATTAGTTCCATCCGACCAAATATAACTGGCGCTAAATGATGTAAGGCTACCACTCCAAGTCTTAGTTGACCACTCACCGGTATTATGGTTATAAACGTATTGCGTACTACTTGATGAATAATATAGGTTCTCACCATCTGACCAAATGCTTGCTCCCGACAAATTTTTATCATTAACAACTGTGAAACTTACCGGTTCAAAGTAACTTTCTTTTTTGGTTAAACTGGCAACAAACGTTACATCACACTTAATTTGATAATTCGCAACTTCAACTAATTCACCATCCACCAACCAGCCGTCAAAAATTATGTTATCTGCCAATGTTAAATCAGGGGCATTAACATAATCGTTATCACGAACAGTTAGATTAACAACAGTCTTTCCGTCTTGCTTAAAGATTACTGTGTGTAATTTAGTAAATACCGCGAAATAATTGGTATCCGCCGTAATCGGCGTGTTAGCAACACCAATCAAATTCGTGCCATCTATTGACCAACCATCAAATTCATAACCATCTTTAACTGGAGTTTCGGGCAATGCTGCCGTTTGGTCCTTAACTAAAATTTGCTGTTCAATATTCTCACCATCGACTGTGAAATTGACGGTATAGCGATAAATAACATCGGCGACGAAACGAGTATTCTTGGTAATATGATAGGTACTCAAATCGACGGGTTCCCCATTAACCGTCCAGCCGTTAAAGATTATGTTCTCCGTCGAAGCCGGATTGGGATCAGCAGCAATGGCGTTATAGTCTAGTAATTGAATGTTACAAATTATTCCGTTAAACTCAAATGTCGCGACTACTTGGTTTTCTAATTCCAGATTAGCAATGACTTGTTCGTAATACTTAATGTTCTTTTTTAAGACATATAGTTGATTATTCAGGTCGTCAACCACTGTCTGGTTAGCAGCAATAATGCCTTGCAAGTTAGCAATCGTATTGGCTTGTGCTTGTTCCGTATTTTGTAATCGGTCAATTCGTTCTTTTAATCCTTGGTTATTTTTACTTAATAAACTAATCTCGTTATTTAAGGTATTGACATTGTTGTAATACTCATCGACCAAAGTTTTATAATACGCAACTTGTGCAATCAGTTCACTTTCACTTTTAGCACCATCGTTATAGCCGTCTTGGTAACTTTGTTGGATTTCTTCGTAAGTGTAATATTTGTTATCCGTAATGCTGGCGGTAATCATGGGCCAGCAGCAATACCCGACAATCGCCAAGATTGCAACCGTAATTACGGAAATGATACTCACAATTAAGGCTTTCAAATTCATCACAACACCACCTTTAAGACCGCCCCGTTAATGTTCATGTAGGCATTCAGATACGAAATCGAATTGTTTTGGTTATGTGTGGCAATGGTTACTTTGGTACTATTGGCTAAATACTCCACCGTGAAATTCAGTTGTGCGGTGGTAATCACTATTCCGTCTAAATCATAAAACTTAATTATTAAATCACCGCTTATTTTGCCGGCGGTTTGCGTAACATTGTTCAAAGGACGACCATTGAAAAATAAATAGTAATCACTTTTGGTGCCGTCAAAATCTTGGTTAGCATAAGTAGTAATGCTGGTATAGTTCACAAAATCATCGGTGGCAAAATCAATGATTCCGTAATCAAATTTAGAAAATTCTTGGTAAGAATTGAGTTCGTCATAAACAAACACCGAACCATATTCTCCGCTCTTAATATCTAATATACGAAATAACTCAATGCCACAAACCATCCCAACAATGATTAAGATTGCGCAAATTAAATAATGTTTCCACTTCATAACACCACCCCCGAATTCGTGTTAATTAGTTTTACATTGATGGTGGTAATGCTTTCTGCGGTTAAGCCGGTATCTTTCAGTGAGCCCACCATTAAACGAAATTCGCGTTCTGTGGTACTGCTAATGGTTAATTGCTTAACCGTAATGCCATTAAGCGCATAATAATCAAAACCCAAGACATTGACATTCAGGTTATCAAGATTAAACACTACATTAATTTCAATCTGGTCATAATTCTTTAATTCGTTAATCAGTTCGGTTGGCAACACATAATAAAAGCCATTATCCGCCGTACTGTAGCGTGGCACAAAATTTTGTTCAGTTAGATTATAAGTTGTTGTTGCTTGCCAATATTCAACTTCGTCAGTAATTCCTGTCAAATTAAATTCACTATCACCGGCTACACTTTGAAATAAAGATTGTTTTGTCCAAACCATGCCGCGTTGATCATAGTGCGTGGACATGGTAAAGTAACTATTAATTAACCCGTTATAACCAATCGGGTCGGGTTTAGCATTACCATGTTCGTCTAATTCATAAATGTGCAAAAAATCGCCTAAGTCAATTAAGCTAAGTACACCATCACCAGTACCGTTTGAACTTGACTTAATAATTTGTCTAATTTTCAGTAATAAATCAACGTAGGTGTATTTGTGGTCGTAATACGTGGTTGTGTTCCAATTACTACCTTGGCTAAACATCCCCCAATCCGTAAAAAATGCCTTAAAAAAGTTACCGGTCGACTTACCTAAATCAAACCCTGTGGTGCTAGTTTGGTAAGTACCATCCATGGCCACAGCATAAGTATCGCCGTCCAAATCAATATACATTTTATCGCCCCAGCCATAGGTGTGCCCCGTTTCAAACGAAGCATTATTAAAACTATCGTAATAAAAAACATCACTGCTTTCACCAGTAGTCGGGTTAACATACGGGATAATTTTACCATTCGTATCCCAGGTCATTTGAAAGCCACGGGCATACACCGCCGATTTCGACAATCCACTATAACTGTTAATCCTAAACTCAATTACTTCGTAGCCGTGGTTATTTTTGTTTGCATAATAATTAGCTTCCAGCACTGGTAAATCTCGATCAGTAACTGGATCATAAACTGTTGTGGCATAAGTAGAAGTGATACTGGTTGGCAGTTTGTTCTTACCAAACGTCTTAAAGTAGATTAAAAGTAAGGTCATTAAAACCGCCATGACTGTCACTAATACTAACGCCACATTGGCAATTTTGATTGCAATTCGCATCGTTTCTCTCCTTTTAAGACAGCAAACAAGAGAGTAGTTAAACTACTCCCTTGTCCTGTCGTCAGTTTTATTTCAGCAACATTTGCAAAAGCATTTTGTCGCTGTTACGGTAGGGTTTAATCTTGCATTCAAAGACTTCCCCATTCTCGTCCGTAGAACGCACCGCATACGAGTTACCGTTAATCGTGCGCCCCGACTTTTCATCGTGCAGTTCGTAGGGTGTAATCACCAATTCCGCAGTCATGGCGTTACCAAACACAATGTCCAGTACCGCATAACCACCAATATCCATTGGCGACATACTGGCTTTTACTGGTTTACGCCGCAAGGTACCTTTCACGAAATAACTGTAAAAAGTCTTGCCATTTTTCTCGTAAGTTTCGCGTTCAACTAAAATTTTCTTTTCCATTTCCCCTCCTTATTTGCCTTTCCCAATAATGCGTGAAAGGCGTTTCGCTTCGGCTTTTGATTTGCCTTCCCCTAATGCAGTTTTGTACTTGTACAAACCCGCTTGGTCGGAACGACACATTAAGTAACCCGAACGCAAACCCGCTTCGTAATCGGTCAAGGGTTTACCTTCTTTTTCCCCATGCTTGTGAACTTTGGCTCTGCGTTCGTCTGCAAAGCTTTCCGCGCGCTTACTGGGGATTGCCCAACGGCGTTCTTTATTTTGTTTTGCCATACAGCACCTCCATTTTTCGTTTAACTGAACTTACCAAGAGCGTTCTAAAATGGAATCACTATTCCCGGCGATTGTTTGCCTTGTGGCCACTATTTGGCAAACTTAAATCGACCTAGCCAATTACGAACGCCAGTTCGCTTTGCTCTCAGCAATCAGTTAACGGGAGCATTATAGAAAAAAGCCAAACCGAATGATATGGTTTGACTGGTGAACTTTTAATCTTCAATGGTGGTAAATTTATCCTACATTGAAGATAATTAGCTAATCATGGAGCTTTTTATTGCAATAACCAATCGATCGCGTTTTCGACAAGAATTCCATTGTAATTACCGGTCGTGAATTTATCTAACGTTAAGATGGTCTTTTTATAATTATCTTTCACTGATTCAAGCGGGGAAATTTCTCTTGCAAAAGTTTTTTCGTCACTCACGTTCGCAGAGACTTGAAAATATTCAGTAACTCCATTCTTTTGCACGACAAAGTCAATTTCCTTATCCCCAACTTTACCAACATTAACTTTATAATTTCGCCTGATTAGTTCAAGGTAGACTATATTTTCAAGCATAAAACCCAGATCTAAATTTCGTTTTGTGATGAGATGATTTCTCAATCCAACATCAACGATATAAAACTTTTTATTCGTTTTTAGGATTTCCTTACCCTGAATATTGTAACGCTCAACTGGATAAAAAATAAATGCGGCTGTAAGTGCCGTAACATAAGTACTAACTGTATGGTCAGAAACTTTCCGATTGTTAGAATTGAGATAATCTGTAATGCCCTTTATACTTACAGGATTACCAATCACATCCGCTAAATATCTTGTGATAGATTTTAATAATGCCACGTCAAAATTTATATCCTTGTTCGATCTGTTTTGCCTTTCTTCAACATCCTTAACAATGATTGTATTGTAGATACCTTCAAGGTAATCTTCAATTTTTTCGTCATTATTCATAACGGCGGTATATGGAAAACCACCATTTTTCAGGTACCTTGCGAAGGCATCATCTTTGGTAAGATTTCCATTTAATTCGTAATATTCCTTAAAAGAAAGTGGCAACATGGATATTTCAATATATCTTCCCGAAAGTAAGGTAGCAAGATCACCTGACAAGGTATACGCATTAGAACCAGTAATATAAATATCGACTTTATCTTGTACATATAAACTGTCTACCACTCTTTGGAAATTAGCAACATTTTGGATTTCATCAAGCAAAATATAATTCCATTGATCCTTGCATAACTTTTCACAAATGTATTTATATAGCACTTTATAATCACGCAACTCTTCAAATTGTAGATCTTCAAAATTGATTGAAATGATTTGAGAATCATTTACTCCGTTGTCTTTAAGATAATTCTCAAACAATTTTAATAAAGTTGATTTTCCACACCTTCTTATCCCGGTTACAACTTTGATAAGTTTTTCGTGCTTCCACTTGATTAACTTACTAAGATATTCGTTGCGTTGTAACATATTTTCTCCTTGTAACTATAATAACACTTAAATTTATTATATACAACAGCTTTCGCTCTATTCAGCGAAAACTTTAATTTCTGCATGGTTTTCGCTACATTAACTTAGATTATAAAACAGCATTGAACTTATTCTCAAAAAACTTGATTAACTGTTGGTGCAATTTGAAAACATAATTAGGAGCATAAGAAACTGAATCAGCAAATTCCGTAACACTGAGATTATTCATATAGATGGCAACATACATATCGTACAACCGACATTGGGCTTCACAAATGGCTTGGTTATATTTATCAACCAAAGCATAAATCTGACTTTTACCAGTCTCATTCGCAGATTGGTCTATGTTCTCTTTTCGAGAATAGTAATACTTAATTTCGCGTAAATCATTACGAATATCGGCTGCTGTCATAAAATCTCCTTTTAGCTGATTCACTTTACAACATTAGTGCTTCATACGGATATGGCACAAGTGGAGATGTTTTGATTATGCGTGGGTAAAAACTAATCTTTTGTGGACATCGTTGGTGTTTTTATTTTCGTCTCTACAATAATCCCAAATATTACCATAGTGCAATACTTTCGACAAAGAAAGTCAAGAACTACCATATAAGTCAAAAACATCACTACTCTGCTCCAAAACTTAACCAGTCATTCCATAGCATTGTTCAGTGGTTTTTATTTATGGTGTGAACATGGAAAACCACTATGAAGTCATTTTGGAAAACGAGTTAGATGTTCGAGTGCTAGATGACAGTTTCTATTTGGAATTGTTAGAGTGGTTACTCATTCAGCAAAACCAAAGTTAAGCCATAGATTTGTCTTTCGCCTGTGGAGCGTAAACGAAAACATATTTGTCGCAAGGGTAAACTGCACTGGTCCCCAGCCCTTGCGGCAAATCAGTAGAACTTAAAACATTAAGCAAATAAGAGTTTTCGTTTTTTACGCTCCGTCGAAAGACAAAAAAGGAGAAAAAGAGAAGATGAAAACTGCGGTAATCTACGCCCGTTATTCCAGTGATAAGCAGACCGAACAAAGCATTGAGGGACAAGTTCGTGTTTGTCAAGATTATGCCAATCGCAATAGTATTGTGATTGTCGATAAATATATTGATCGTGCGGTAACCGGAACAAATGATAACCGTAAGGATTTTCAACGAATGCTTAAAGACTCAGCGAAACGAAAATGGGATTATGTTTTAGTGTACAAGCTTGACCGTTTTTCCCGTGACCAATATGAAACTGTCATTCATAAAAAAACCTTAAAAGACAATGGCGTGAAACTTATTTCTGTAATGGAAAATATTCCGGATAGCCCCGAAGGAGCTTTAATGGAATCTGTTATTGTAGGAATTAATCAATATTATAGTGCAGAATTACGCCAAAAAGTAAATCGCGGTTTATACGAAAGTTGGATGAAAGGCAATGCAACCGGTGGTGGCAAACTTATTGGTTATGATATTATCAATAAAAAATTTGTTATCAATGAAAAAGAACGCAAAATCATTAACTTAATTTTTACTAAATATGCCCAAGGTTATACCGCACATGAAATTGCTGATGACTTAAATGACCATGGTTTTGTGCGCCCTACTGGACAATATTTTACAGAACGTTATATCTTCCATGTTTTACACAAACAACACTATAACGGAAAGACCGAACATCGCGGGCAAATCTTTACTAATATCTATCCACAAATTATTAACGATAATCTTTGGGAACAAGTTCAAGCCCTACTTGAGAAGAATAAGCATTCGCGTCATTCGGTAAAATCAGTTTATAACTACATTCTCAGTGGTAAATTAGTTTGTGGTTTATGCAACGAGAAAATGACTGGTGTCAGCGGCACTAGTCAGAATAAAACAAGTTACTATTATTATATTTGTAATAGAAATCGCCATAAACCCAAAGGCTGCGATACTAAACAAATCGCTAAAGAATATATTGAAGATTTAGTCATCGACACAATCTGCAAAGTAATGTATACCGAAGAAAACTTAATTTTTATTGTTAATAAAGTTTATGATTACTTACATAAGAAAATCACCGACGATTCCAATCTGGCCATTCTTGAGAACAAGAAGAAAGAAACTGCTAGGGCTATCCAAAACATAGTTAAAGCAATTGAGCAAGGTATTATTTCTGATTTCACACAAAAACGCTTGAATGAATTAGAAGTTGAATTAAACGAAATTGAAACCAAGATAAACAACGAAAGAAATCGAAGTTATGGCTATTTAGAAAAAACAGATATAGAAGATTTTTTGCGTTCACACTTATTTACTAAATTAAACAGCGTCAAAGTTCGAAAAGCGTTAATCAATTCCTTAGTAAAAGAAATTCGCTTGTATCCTAATAAAATTATTGTTATTTTCAACATTGTCGATAAATCAAAAGAGAGATTGTCTTTAGAAAAAAGTGAAAATATGGAGCAAAAAATCAATAACGCGATTTATGATGATGCTAGTTCGTTCAATCTGCCATCCACGCCACCAAAACGGCATAAATCATTTTTTGTTAATCTGCGCCATCACGGTGCCGTACTCCGCTTTGGTACGTAGAACACGTCTTGGTACCCACCTTCCAGTTGTAAGAATTTAATTTTTTTGTCAATGCCGCCCGCATAACCGGCTAAACTGTTGTTGGTGCCGACTACGCGATGACACGGCACAATCAAGTTAAGGTTGTTTTTGCTAACTGCGGTACCCACGGCTTGGGCGGACATCTGGGCGATACCCCGTTGCTTGGCGATTTGTTGTGCAATCGCTTGATAAGTGGTTGTTTGCCCGTACGGAATTTTCTGTAAGCATTGCCAGACCGCAAGTTGGAATGGTGTGCCAATCATGTGTAATGGCGGCATAAAGTCCGGTTCCTTACCAGCAAAATAAATATCCAACCAACGTTGACTATTCTTAATGATTGGTGTCTCACGTGGCGTGTTTTCTTTATCTAAACAACGGGCGTAATACTTTTCGCTCTTAAACCAAATACCGATCAACCCCACTTCATCAGCGGCTAACAACATTTCGCCGACGGGTGATTGGTATAAACTGGTATAGTGCATACTTTGTTATAACACGCAGGCCAGTTTTTTACAAGTTATCGGCCGCCGTTAAATCACACCACTAAAAGATTTAATATGCATAGTTACGCCGTAGCGATTTTCTTCTTGCGTTGGATGCCGGCGATGAACAGCCAACTAACCGCGCCACCGCCCAGTACCAATACCCCACCGGCAATAATGCCAAAGATTAACCACACCGTACCGTTATTGTTGCCACCGCCGTCAGTAGTACCCGTAACGGGCGACAACG
>CATLHJ010000005.1 GCA_949949035.1 uncultured Clostridia bacterium
TTTTATCTTTTAAACTTTTTCTTATTCTTTTTTTTCCCCCCCCTTTTATGGACTTTTTTACCAAAATTTGGGTAACCCCCCCCCCCCCCCCCCCCCGTGTCAAGAGAAATTTTCAACTTCTCCGCGGGTCGGGGCGGTTGGCGTAAAAAAGTTACTGACAGTGTTTTAAGTGCTTCGCGTAAGCGAGATTATGTTTAATCAGGTCACTGGGGTTGCCGTTGTGCCATTGGGCTTGCAAGTCCATCAAGCGGTTAATTTCGTCCGCGGGTGGCAGGCAATCGTCTAAACGAATCCGCCACGGCGCGCCACATAACGCCCGCCCCAGCATGACGCCGTCCGCCCCCGTCACCGCCAAGCAGTGTTCCGCACTGGCGCGGTCGCGGACGTCACCGTTAGCAATTACGGGAACACTAACCGCCGCTTTGACGCGGGCAATGGCATGCCAGTCCGCCACCCCACGGTAACCATCCACACCTAACCGTCCGTGCACAATGATTCGGTCAACGCCACAGTTGGCACACAGTTGGGCAAACGGCACCGCGACGTCGGTGTCCCAGCCTAACCGACACTTAACGCTTAATTTTTGCCCCGTCGCCCGCGTTGCTTCTCGACAGGCGGTCAGCAGTTCCCGCGTGCGCTTAAAATCGGTCATGTACCAACTACCACTGTGGTTTTTCACAATCTTGTGGGCAGGGCAACCAAGATTCACATTGATTTCCGCGTAATCTTTTAACACCCCCGACTTAATCGCGGTCACGAAATCCGCCACATTATTACCGAACAGTTGTACCACTTGGTAAACGGGTTCGGGAATGGTAGTAATCATTTTAACCGTTTTGGCGTTACCGCGAGCCAGTGCCGTCGCGGCAATCATTTCCGTCCATACTTCCTGCGCCCCGCACGCCACCAAAACGCGACGGAAAGCGTAATCCGTCCAACCGGCTAACGGTGCGGGTAGAATTTGCATACGCGATTATACCACGGCGGCGCGGTTTTTGTCTTGGTATTTCCCGAACAAGATACTGGCGACCACGGACGCGCACGCGACGCCACCCACCAACACCCAACCTAGTGCGGTGCAGACGTTCGTGGCTTGGGTAGCCACCCCACTGCGGAAGCCAATCCCGTCCAAAATAACTCCCACCAGTAACGTAACCCCCGCGTTGGTAGCCTTGGTACAAAAGGTCAAAAAGCCCGTCGCCATGGCGGTACTGTCCGCCGCAATGTTGTCGGCAAACATGCTGATCGGTAACGAATAAATGCACCCCACGCCCGCGCTGATAACTAAAATATCGGCCGCCACCAGCAACAGCAACACACTACTGCCAAGCGCCCCGCGGAACAACAAAATAAAGGCAAACACCACCACCCCGACCATCACTACGCTTAACGCCACGCGCACTGTGTCTTTTTTGCCCAGCCGTAAACTGACCCGACACCATAACGGTTGCCCCAGCATAATCCCTGCCACTAAACAGCCCATGACCACAGGAATTTGTAAGGACGAAAAACAAAACGTGTAGGTGAAAATGTGCATGCCCATAGTGGTGATTAACGCACTGCACGACAAGGCGACCGCGTACGCAACAATTAAAAACACATTGTTTTTGTCGTGGAGAATTGCTAAAAAGGCCTTAACCAGGGACGGCTTAACGGTACGTACGGGGGGCGTACGGCGAAAACGACGGGTGCCAAAAATGGTGATTAAGCCGGTCAGCACGCACAGACTGCTGGTAATCACGGCAATTATTTGGTAACCATCGGTGGTACTGTTCAAAGTTACGTACTGTTGCGGTGGCAACACCAACCCCATTAACAGCGACGGTACCATCAGCGATGCAGATTGAAACACGGTCTTGAAACCTTGGATACTGGTACGCTCGTAATAAGTGTGACACAAATCAAACCCTAACGCACTGTACGGCGTGGAATATACCGTATTGAAGGTTTCCATAGCCAACAACGCAGTCAATAACACCAAAAACTTGGTGGTGGTCGACCACGCGGGACTGATGTGCCAAACGCCGAGATTCAGTAACGCCACCACCACACAACCCACCAACATAAAGCCGTGCCGTTGCCCCAACCGACTGCGACAATTGTCGGACAACGCACCGACGAGTGGGTCGGTTACCGCATCCCACACCGTGGCAATGGCCATCGCCAAGCCCATTAACGTTCCCGACAGTCCCAATACCCCCGTCCCGAAAAACATCAGGTAATTACCCAACATCTGGTTGACGCTGCCGTAACCGAACGCACCCACCCCGTAGGTCAATTTATCCTTGGCGGAAAGTTGCATACTTATTTCTATTTGCTAAAATTCGATTTTATCAGCATACTATAACAGAAGTTTATGGGGAAAACTAAATTTGATTTAATTGCTACGTCCAAACGCAAAGGCTACCGCATCGCCATGATCGTGTTGGTGGTGGTAGGCATTTTGGTGTTGGCGATTGGCTTAATCTTAAAAGGTACGGTGACCGACACCACCACGCCGAACCGACTGGATGTCAGTTTCTCCGGACAAACGGGTAACCGCCCGTACTACACCGCCACGATTGCCGTTGACACTTGGCTCACCGTAGACGTGGGCGTTGGCGATAAAGCCTTAACCGACCCAATTATTTTTGAATACCACTACGGCGCCGACCAACTCTTTGAACCACTACCCAATGCCCACCGCGCCGGACTGTTTGAACTAAAAATTAAGCACACCGCGGTCGACGGACAAACCGGTACCGTGCAAGTACGTTGTGGCTCCCAAGTCGTGCGCATTGATTTTACTTACGCCGCCCCACAGGCCTAATTGCCGACAAAATTCGCATATTCGTTACGCCCCCGCCATACAGATAGGCTATGAAAAAATTTTGGGCAAAAATCGCCACGTGGTGGAAGAACCTTAACTGGCGCAAAATGTTTAACAAAAAAGTTTTAATCGGCGGGGGTGTCATCTTGGCCGCGCTAATCGTCACCATTATTGGGGTCGTGAACTGGTCACGCCCTAACACCTACCAAATGGCACTGGACAACATTGCCGAAGCCCGTTTTTATTTGAAAACCGCGGCGACCGATAATCCGATTGGCACGGTACACCTGTACAGCGGACTGCGCGAAACCGATTACCAAGCCGACGGTATTGCGACACCGACCACGCCGTTCACCGTCTTGTCGGTGGAACCGCAAGCCGATAACGTGGTCTACAACGGTTGCATTACTGCCGAGATTACCATTAACGACGCCGCGCCGGTAACCTTGGTCTTGGAAAAAAACCCGTACGGCAATAACTACGCCGCCGATTTAGGCCAAGCGGTCACCGCCGACGCCAAAGTGGTGATTACTTTCAAGGCCGGCAACCAAACGGTTGGGGTTACCGAATTAAATAACGTAATGCCCGCGGACGCCATTGCGTGGGATACAGCTTTAGAAATTGCCTGCCAAACCCTGCAAGATAAAATTAACGCCGACACGCGCGTCGAAACTTCCACCAAAATTTTGTGCGATAACGCCACCGTTAATACGCCCTACTGGTTTGTTTCCTTCGTCAGCGAAACCGGCGACCGCTACTTTGTGGTCGTGGACCATACGGGTAAGGTTGTCGGCACCAGCGAACAATAACCACCAATTTACCATTAACCCATTGCCGAATAATGACTGATTGTGGTATAATAGTAATAGGATGCTTTATACAAAAGCCGAATTGTTGATGATGCCGTTAGGTCTGGCGGTGGTACTGTTGTTAGGTATCACCCTGCGGCAGTTATTGAAAAACAAAGCGCTCTGGATTCGCGAAATTCCGCTGCAGGTTTTAGCGGGACTAACCTTGTTGTTAGAAGTTGCCAAGCAAGTTTACCACTTGTTTATTTTAGACGACTGGTACCCGTGGTTTCTGCCCATGCACTTTTGCAGTTACTTTTTAATTTGGTACGCGTTCGCCCTGTGCAGTCGGGGTCGCGTTCGCCAAATCGCCTACGCGTGCAGTTTGTACGGTGGCATTATCATGACCGCGGTCTTGTTGGTCGCTCCACGCCTGATTTTAATGGACGCTTGCCAAAATATTTTTGCGTCGTTCTCGCCGTTCCATTCTTACGTGTTCCACTTGATCGTCGTGGCCTACTGGGCTTGGTTGTTATTACTGCGGGTGTACCAACCTAACAAAAACCATATTTGGCAAGCCACCCTGCTACACTGGGGGATGTTCGCGTTGAGCATCAGCGCCGCATACGCCTTTAATACTAACTACGTTCAAGTATTAACGTCTACGCTTGGTCTTTTGGAAAAAGTGCGTTTGGGTGCAGGGCAATTCGTTTACAACTTGTTAATCTTCACCGGTGGCGGGCTGTTGGTCGCCGGGGTTGGCACCGCCACCTACTGCGCCACGAACAGTTGTTATCACCGTTTAATCCGTCGCCTAGGTCACGAAGCGTAACTACTTCCGTCGGCTTTAACTAATTACCAATTACGCATAGGGACGGTCTTCGTTGCTGATAAAACCGTACGCCACCGCACTCGGGCCGATGTGCGCCCCGATAATCGGGCCCATTAAGCGAATTTCGGGTTCAAGACCATACGCCGCTTTTAATTGGGCTTGTAATTCTTTGGCTAATGGTTCGTTGTCGGTATGCACAATCACGATGTACGGGAAATCTTTATGCGGCGTAAATTTACCATAATCGGCAACAATCGAGCGCATGGCTTTTTTCAAACCAATTTCTTTGCGGCAGACTTTTAATTTGCCGTCACGACCAAACTCAATAATCGGTTTCACTTGTACCACCGAACCAATGCTGGCCGCCACGTTGGAGATGCGCCCGCCCCGCGCCAAGAACTTCAGGTCGTTAACCAACACAAAATGTTGAATGTGATGTTTCATCGCGTTAATGGTGGCTACGGCTTCGTCCAAAGTCTTACCTGCGTCACGCATTGCCACTGCCGCCTTGACCAACATACCTTCGCCAATCGTGGTTGTATCGCATTCGACCGCTACGTAATTGATATCGGGAAACTCTTTTTTGACTTGGGCAATTGCCGCGTTCGCGTTGTCGACCGTCGGGCTTAACCCGTATCCCTGCGATAAATGTAACGCCGTTTTAACCCCGCGCTTGGCCATGGCCGTAAACAAATCAATGTGGGCTTGCACACTTAAAATCGAAGTCCGCGCCACCACCCCTTTACGCAATTGGTTGTAAAAGTCCACGTACTGTTCACGCTTGGTAAAATTATCCAAGCCAATGGTCACATTGTCACCCTTGGTTAAAGTAAATTCCAACGGCGCCACGTCAATGCCTAATTGTTTGATTTCATCGGCGTAAAGGTCGCAAGTACTGTCCGCCGAAACCGCAAATTTAGTATTACTCATACATTGGCATTGTCGCCCCAACCCCGCCTCTTTGTCAAAGGGAATTTTCACGAGCAACGATAACTTACCATCGACCGCGTTTAGTTTTTAGTTAATATTAAATTTTGCTGACCAGACCGCCCAACCAAAACCAGCCCTTGCCAATCAACGCCGAGGTCATAACCCGTTCAAAAAATACATACAACGTAATACTATTCCGGTTCTGCGGCACGACGTTATTCGGCTTATTCGTCCGTGGTGGAGAGCTAACATCGTTAGCCGAACCATAGTTATTATAGAACTGATTTAAGTGTTCTTCAAGTTCTTTATCATCATTTTTTAACTTGGGTTTAAGCGATGATATGATATTGGGGTCGGTAAAATTAAACAAGATGACTATCTTATCGTTATAGAGAACAATCTCACGAATAAAGATTTTGATAATGGTCTTTCTAATATTGATATCTTCAATATCGCCACAGATAATGGATTGCAAATAACTCTCAATTTTTTCTTGGGTTAAAAACGCATAGGAACGTTGTTTCTCTTGTTCAATATCAAAATCGAGTTGTGAGATTTGTGTTTCCAATTCTTTTAAGCGTGTTTTAGTTTGTTCCGTAATAATCCCCTGCTCAATCGCCGATATTAAATTATTTGATGCTTTTAACAATGAATTGCGTTCATTCTCTAATGATTTAATAGTGTTAGCTTGATTGGTAATGACTTCGTGTTTCTTTAAGATTTGTTTGGCTATTTCTGTAACATTGTTCTTTTCGGACAACAGTTGATAAATGGTTTTCATTACGAAATCTTCTAAGTGTTGTTTAGAAATTGCCTTAAACTCACAATGTCGACGCCGTTTACGTCGGTTCGAGCAATTATAGTAAAAATGTGTTGTCCCCGTTCTGCTCGTTCCACTATCGCCAACAATATTCACCCGGCAATAACCACAAGTTACTTTGCCAGACAACAAGAAATCGTACATATCTTTTTTACGACCGGGAGCATACTTGTTACTTTTACGAATGCTCTGCACTTTTTGCCAAGTATCTTTATCGATTATTGCTGGATAGATATTAGTATAAATATTTTCACCGTGCCGGACTTCGCCGATATATTTTCGATTGAATATCATTTGATAAATTTGCGATGTCGTGATATATCCACCCTTTTTATTTCTAGTGCCACGATTTTTCAAGTCTTTTGCGATCTGCACCCCTGTAAAACCCTTCGCGTATTTAGTAAATATCTCTTTAACAACTGCCGCTTCGGTCGGATTTACAACATTCTTTTTATCCACAACATCATAACCATATAATTGGATGCCACCCGTATATTGCCCTTTCAAATAACTTTCGTTTAAGCCACGATGTATCTTTTGTGAAAGTTCAACCGAGTAATATTGGTTCATTCCTTCAAGCAAACTTTCTAAGATAATGCCTTCGGGTGTGTCCGGGATGTTTTCCATTGCGGATATAACCTTGACACCGTTGTTGCTCAAAGTGTGTTTGTGGATAGTTGTTTCGTATTTGTTACGCGAAAAACGATCAAGTTTATAGACTACAACATATTTTTATGGACAGTTTTAATTATCCGATTTTAATGATATTCAAGGAATAAATAATAAAATTTTTCTCGTATCATCAAAGTTCGCATTGCTTAATATGAAGCGTAGAAACAGAAAAACGAATAAAGGGGAATCTGCAATTTCAAGATAAGCTGTTTAAACAGTTGATTTATAGCTTAAAAATTGATATTATTTAATCAAAAGGAATATAGATTAGACTGGTCTATGTAATTAGTCAAGCAAATAAGATACGGAGAACAAAAATTGTCATCATCAATACCCATTAGCAATTTAAGCGATTCACAAAATTTTATAAAAAACAGGAGTACCGTAACTAAATTGTTGCAGATGTGTAATCTGCCCAAAGAAATAACTGTATTAGAAATAGGTCCAGGCAAAGGCATCATAACACAACAATTATGTGAAATTGTTAATAAAGTAATAGCTGTTGAATACGACATAAAATTAGCGAATTCATTACGTGAAAAGTTAAAAGATTATAGCAATTTAGAAATAGTTAATATGGATTTCTTAAAATATCCATTACCAACTGAGAAATATATTGTAGTATCAAATATACCATTTAATATAACTGCTGATATCATAAATAGACTTATGGAAGCTTCAAACACACCTGAAGCTATTTATTTCATAATGCAGAAAGAGGCTTTTTATAAGCATGCTGGTTCACCATACTGTTTAGAATGTTTGAAATCTATTATAATCAAGCCATTTTACGAGGCGTATAAGATTCTAGATATGCGCGGTGAAGATTTCTATCCAGTACCACATGTCGATATAGTTTTTGCTAGCTTCATAAAACGGCAATATTGTGATATTAAAATTGGAACACCTGAAAATTATAAAGACTTTATTGCTTATTTGTTTATGGCGAAAGGACATACATATAAAGAGAAATTAAAAGATTTGTTTTCATATGAACAAATAAAGAGGATGCGAAAACAAGTAAAACTGGAATATGATGATAAAATTACTACATGGGGGTATGAAAGCTTTTTAAAACTATATAAGGAATTTATCAACAGAGTATGTGATGACAAAAAGCAGAAAATTATTGGTTCTTACCAAAAATACAAAATACAGCAATCTACTATCGATAAAATACATAGGAGTAGAAATACAGTTTCTTAAATGAACAAATTAGTCGTTAGCAATATTAATAAATCTTATGATAAAAAGAACTTAGTATTAAAAGATGTGTCTTTTTCAATACAAGAAGGGACATTCGTTGTAATTGTAGGTCCATCAGGATGTGGAAAATCAACATTATTAAGTGTTATTGCTGGAGTAGAACCATTGGATAGCGGAAATATTTTCATTGATGGAGTTTTAAGCAATGAAATTAGACCACAAAAGCGAGATGTCGCTATGGTATTTCAAAACTATGCTCTTTATCCTACAATGAATGTATACGAAAATATTGCTTTTCCTTTAAAAAATAGGAATTTAGTCCATCTTCTTGATAGAACATATAGAAGGTGTGAAAAATAAAGATTCGAAAACAATCATATATAATGCACATAGGGATAAAGAAATAAGTGAGGCACCATATGAAATCACATATGCAATTGACTATCATTATGGGGAGTAATACTACAATTAGTCGAAAAATTTAATTTATACATGTGAGAAAAAGATGAATATTCTAACATCCCGATTTCTCTAAAAGTGGAAGGATGGGTGGCAATGTAATTTATTGTCTAATTCTCCTGATGATATTAAAAGATTATACAACAAATTTGTAATAAATATAACAGGTGATAATAAAGTTAAGTCTTTCATATTAAAACAATTTACGTAACATAAATTTTTAAATATAAGAAAAACATAAGAATGGCACCATGGCGTGTGCTTGGCATAGATAAAAATCCTCCTGAAAATTTTTTATTTTTGTGGTGTTCTTTTGAGTTCAAAGCGGCAGTCGCAGAGGGGAACACTTAACCCTAAAATTTACAACTGACCGTAATGTGTGTGCCTGTCTTTGATACAAGCGGCGGCAGAGCTGTCCGAAGCGGCTGACGCCGCTTCGGACACCCTCGCGCTACGCGCTCGGGCGCCGAAGACAGGCACACACACAACCGACCGAACGCAACCGCGCAATGCGTAACGAACCGCAAAGGCGGCGGCTAAAATACGGCGACACGCGCAGGCTTTCCGTGTCCGCCGTATTTTTTTACGCCGCCGCTCTTTCTTTGCTTTCTTTTCGTTTACGGCAGTTTAGACGCTTTTGCTATCGTTTCGGGCGATGCTTCGCCAATAAGTACGCCTTCCTGCCATACTCTGAAATCTTTTGCCACGAGCAAGCGTATGTCCCGTTCGTCCGCGCCGTCCATTTTACCGAGAACGTCGTTGCCGTCAATATCGCTCTCTATAAAGCGGTATAAGCCTTTGGAGTAGTAAGGCTTTACGCCTTGCTTACTCAAATACTTGGTTATGTACTTTATAGCGGAATCGTACATCTGCGGTATTATTTCGCTAAACTCGTTTCTTCCGAACTTTTCAAAGAAATACTTGCTTTGCAAATACGTTTTCATTTTGCCGGTTTTGGGATTGTAATCGCTTACCGTTTCCATTTCTCCGGTTATTTTCTTATTCGGATCGTAGATAAGTCCGTGAAAATGCAATCTGTCGTTTTCTGTACCGCGTTCCCATACGCCTTGAAACAGACAGCCGTATCGCTTATGTAAATTCGAAAACGCTAACTTCAAACTCTTTTCAAAACTTTCTTCGGTATGCTTTTTAGAATCGAAAGTTACCGTAAAAAAGTATTCGTAATTTTGGTTATATGCCTTATACTCAAACCGTTGCTTACGGGTATAAGCGTTGCGCCATTTCCTACGCCAATGCTCGTCCACGAAATATACAGCGTCCGTTTCGGTTGGAAAGAGCGGCAGCATATCTTTGAGAATAGATTGCTTTCTGACATTCGGGTATTGCTTGTAATACCTGTCAGACAGTTCATCGAAGATTTGTTTGAGCGTGGTAATTCGCACGTCCGTTTTCGGCGTTTCTTTTGACGCAGGCGGACTTTTATCCGTCTGCTCGGTAGATCGCTCGGATTGCGTAACATTATCGTTTAACGGCTTGTCCGACGGATTTTCAAGCGCATACTTGCCGTCTTTTACGGACACGGCTATTTCTTTCGGTTTGCGAACGGCACGCCGAGTGGGATTAGTCGTGTGCGGCGTGGCAATATACACGTCGCCTTCCTTGCGTACTTTGCATTTGGGATACCACTGCGCAATACCGTCGTTGTCAATTTCGCCTAACTGATCGCCTTTGTATCTATTGTTCATTTAGTTCACCTCCTTTGCCCGATAGGGCATTTACTCAGAACTTTGACCGCCCGTAAGTTACCGTACACCTCCTTATATTTATTTTTGCAGCCATAGAGAGAGCGGAAAAGTCCCTGCACAATCTAATACATTTTTTCACCCCTAAATCATAAAAAAAGTACGAAGAATTTTTGTTCCTCGCACTTTTTGTTTGTTTTTATAGATTTATTTCGTTGTGAAGTCGCCTAATATGAATACCTGATCTATGGTATCTTCGTCCATATCGCAGTCGCCGATTAAAATATTTTCGTCAAACCAAGTAAAGACGGTTAATTGTTTATTCGTATCTGCGTCTATAATCGTTACCTGCGGATTGTCCTTCGTGCCGCCTATTTCTACGTTTAGCGTAATTCCGCAGAACTTTACCGTTTCGGTACGGTTTAACGGCTCTAACGCAAGTTTTACCGTTCTGTCTTGGGAATAAAGATAACTGCTTCTTCTTAACTTTGTTGTTTTGCCTTTCCAATAGCAGTAGCGCAAAACAATGTACTTAATATCTTCGGGAACGACGAGAGGTAAACCGTTTGCTTGCAAGTATTCCTTTCGCGCCATACGCTTTTCAAACTTGGCTTTACACAGCGGATAGATATTGTGCCAAGTTTGGTCGTGATTAAACCCGTGCGTTTTCCACGCCCAACCCCGAAACCCGACGTCATAACTTATGTCGTATAGGTCTTTAAGCGTTAAACCCGAACCGTAGAATTTGCAGGGCGGACCTATGTACTTATACGCATTTCCTTTCTGCTTTCCGCCCTTACCGCGTTTCGGCGTTATCTGTATAAGTCCGTCTTTCTCTAATTGCCGTAAAATCGTTTGCACCGTCCTGTCCGACACACATAATCTTTGGGCAAGCGCGTGAACTTTGAACGTTCTGCCGTTACACTCTATTACAGTATTTATAACGATTTCTCTGCGTTCTTTCGGCGTGGGCTTGCGGATAAGGTATTCTCGGTCGTCGTCCAAAGGGAAGTCCGGATTTTTAATATAGATAAACCCGTAGCCTTTGCGCCTATACTGTTTCCACGGATATTCGTCTTCAACCCATTCTTCGTTGTCGTATTTTTGCGTAAACAGTTCGTTCATAAGTATATTTTACCGTTTTTTAAGAGAAAAAGCAAGTTTATATACTCCGTTTTCGGTTTCGCCTTTCGGCATTGGTTGGTAAACGAAAAGCCGCTTTAAGTCAAGGGTAAAATGCACTCCCGTTCGGTCGCCCTTGACTTAAAGGCAACGTGACGTTGCATCCATTTATGGGTTACGCTTTGTATGTGGATTTTTTACAAAACAGTCACCGTCTTTCCGTTTTGTTTTTGGTTTTTGCCGAAAGGCGAAAACAATCGAAAACGGAGGTAAAACCAAAATGAAAACCCAAAGCAAAATCCAAGAGAACGAAAGAAAGTTCTATCTTTCCGAGTTCTCATACTTCGACGGCGAATACGACGTTACGTTTAATATCGTTGACGTGGATTTCGACCGTCAGGCAATTACCGTAGCCATAAGCCGTTGCGGAAAGATAACGCAAGATACATTCGACCTTATGAGGGATAAGAACAATAATCTGTATTTCGAATACGGCAAATTCTACGAAAACAAAATATCTCTTGACGATTTCGAGGAGGTTGACTGAAATGAAATGTCAAATCCTCGATTTTTCTATACTCAAAGAAGAAATTTCTCCCAACAACGTGCTTGCTATGTCGGAAATCATAGCCTTTACCGAAACGAGATACCTTATAGGCTATATGGGTAGCCGTATGCAAAAGTTGTATGCGGACTTATATGCGGATATTAAGAACAAACACAATAAAAACCACGTATTCAGCGATGGTTACGATTTGGTGCAAGAAGGCGCTTTATATCTCTGCGAACATTACGGTGAGCATTTATACGACGTGTTAGGCTATTCCAAGAAAGGAAAGAAGATTACCGTCCGAATCGCCTGCATTAAGAAGATGATGAAACTCATTAACCGCAAATGGAGCGATAATTACCGTTGTATGAGCGCAGACAATTTAACGCCCAATAACGAGCCGAGAACGGAAATGGCATTGGAACAAGAACAGGACTACACACTTTACGATAGGATTGTTGCAAGCCTTAATCTTACGGATAATATGCGCGTTGCTTTGGAGTGCCGCATTAAAGGGTTGAGTTATCCCGAGATAGGCAGGGTTCTTGAAAGAGCGCAATCTACCGTCTTTGAATACTTCATTAAAATGCGTCAAAGATATGTTGCTATTTACGGATAACAAGCAAGTGTCCGTAAATACTTGTTATCTCCAAAAATATTTTTAAGGAAATTTCGTAGATTTTGGGGTGAAATTTTGTATTAGATTTCGCAGCCATAGGTAAAGTTACCTTAAAAACTAAATGCAACAACAGGAATTAAACTATGAAGACATCAACAACGAAGCAGATTTTGACGGTGAATTGCCTTATACCTTTTCGCCGTCTATCTCCGTGCGGAAAAACGTGGACGGCAAAACATATTACGTCCGCAGATTTTTCAAAGGCGGTAAAGATTTTGAGAAAACAATGCAAAGTCTTGCCGTCAAACAAATTTACAAAAATATGAGGTGATCTAATGAAAAAGTATATTGCGGGATTGTATTTTAGACTTTCCCAAGAGGACGAACGTCAGGGCGAATCGCTCTCTATTGACAACCAGCGGCATATACTCCGAAAGTATGCCGAAGAAAACGGCTTTGAAATTTACGACGAATACATAGACGACGGCGTTTCGGGTACAACGTTCGACAGACCGCAAGTCCAGCGTTTGTTGGACGACGCCAAGACGGGAGTTATTAACACCATACTTGTTAAAGACCTTTCTCGTTTCGGCAGAAATTATATTGAAGTCGGGCAATACGTCGATTACGTTTTTCCTGCGTTCGGAATACGGTTTATTGCTATTCAAGACAACGTAGATACGGCGATCCGCGACAGCAACGCTATGGAAATGATGCCTATTATGAACGTGTTTAACGAGTGGCACGCAGCGAATACGAGTAAGAAAATTCGGGCGGTATGGAAAGCGAAAGCCAATGAGGGCGTATTCCACGGCAAGAAAGCAAGTTACGGGTACATAAAGGGGACTGACGCTAAAAGAACGCTTATTATAGACGAGGAAGTTGCGCCTATTGTTCGAAGAATTTTTGAAATGTATGCTTCGGGGTTAAGTCCGAGAAGAATTGCCGAAATTCTCAACGCAGAAAACATACCCTGTCCCGGACAATACGCTTTTGAGAAACTCGGACATAAAGGAAAGCCCGAAGACCGCAGACTGTGGGGACAGATAACTATTATGCAAATGTTAAAGAATATGGTTTACATAGGAAATATGCCGCAGTTAATGTCTACGTCCGTATCGTATAAAAACCATAAACGGTATAAGAAAGACCAAAGCGAATGGGTTGTCGTTCAAAACACGCATCCGCCTATTATCTCGCAAGAATTATGGGACAGAGTACGCGAAAGAGAAAAGTCCGTAGCGCAAGGCAGAAAAACCGCTTCGGGCTATACGCACCCTTTGTCGGGATTCCTGTTCTGTGCAGATTGCGGATGCAAGTTGAAGTTAAACAGCACGGGGCATAATAAATATGCGTTTAATTGCGGGGATCATATGCGCTTCGGCAAGACGATATGTTTTTCTCATCACATATCCGCAAAGACGCTTGAAAAGATTATTCTTGACGACATACGGACAATGGCGCAGAGAGTTGTTCTCGACGAAGACGCTATCCGAAAGGAGTTTGAACGGCAAAACGAAGAACTTGCAGATAAGGCGGTTAAGACGGCGAAGAAAGATTTACAAACAAAGAAAAAGCGTATAGAGGAATTATCTCGGCTTATGCAGATTGCTTACGAAGATAGAATGAAAGGCAAGATGCCCGAAGATATTTGCGTAGAGTTTATACAAAAATATTCGGACGAGAAAAAGACGCTTGCCGAAGAAATTGCTACGCTCGAAACAAAATTAACCGAAACGGAAACCAAACAGCAGAGCGCAGACGATTTTATACGGAACATAAAAAAGTATCTAAACGCGCCGGAACTTACGAGGGAAATGTGTTACGAACTTTTAGACCGCGTTGTAGTAGGCGGCTTGCCGAAGATTACAGGTAAAGAACGTCAAATAGATATTGTCTACAAAGTAGATATTTCGTCCGTTATACGCTATAAATTCCAAAAATAACGTAAAGCGTATGAGTTTTATGCCGCTCATACGCTTTTTTCTTGCCTAAATACTGCCATTTACGTAGTGTCCATAAAATTATGTCTTTACAATCACATAATCCCATTGCCGTTTGTCGCTATCTTTAATCATGCGTTGGAAGTCTGGGCGCATATCATTTGTACCGGTCATCGCACGGTCAATATAGGTATCTAAAATCAGTATGTCATTATTTTTTGCGTACTGTTGACAAACGCGTAATTGACCTTCGATCGACTGCTCTGTTTGACTATCGCTGGAATATCTTGCGTAAATGACTGCTGTCTTCATCGGACCTCCTTTTGGGATAGTATCTCAACAGATACAAGATTGGAATGAACGTGGTCATACAAAACCAATAGTTTTCCCAGACACCAATTCAAAAAGATTAAATTTGTTTTAACTAAAACCATCTTAAATCTCCTTTGTCGAAAAGTTTTTTCGACGCCAATCTAAAATCAGGGAGTGGCGAAGATGTCAAAGAAAAAGGACAAGAAAATATTGCTTGGTTATTCTTTAATTTATTGGCTTAGGCGATATTTTTCCCTTTGACAGATTCGACACTCTCTGATATCCACTAAGACGAAAAAACTTCCTTACCTCACTCGACAAAGGAGATTTATTTTAAGCGGACTTTATACAAATTAAAATTAACTACCGCATAACTATTACTTTACTACGACTCCGTCTATTTACATTCACCGCTCCTTACACTATGGTTGACACCATGAAAAAACAAGCCGAATTAGCAACAATGACAATCGAACACAATGAAGTTCCAACACTTTCTCAAATCCCCAAAAAGGAACTTGATATTTTCATCAGCACATTAGAGTTAGCCATCAAGGACTATTACATCCAGCAAAAACAAGATAAATCTGTTTAAGCCAGTTTAAGCGAAATTAAAATAACTTTGTCATTATTAGGGGTTTATTGTAGAATTACTATGAGTGTGTTCATTAACATTCACACTTATCTCGTGTACAGTTCTTCCAGTCAAAAAGGAGGTACAATATGCGAAAAGTGTTAGTTAAGTGCAAGCAGAGACGGCACAAAGAAGTTCCGCCGTAATCAATATCTTTCATTCATTTACACCTTAGATAAAGGTTCAAGGATTTTCGTATGCCTTGACGAATGTAGTCCACCAAAGAAACTGCATCTCGTCTGGGCGTTTTTTATTTGAACCCCAGCCGAAATAAAAAGATAAGGAGATATAAATGAGTGAAAAAGAAATTAGAAACGACTTACGAGAGATTAGGTATTTTTATAGCCGCAAGGAATTATTTGAAAAGTCAGCCGCAGCCGTTGGTACTCACGCAATCTTTGAGAAAACAGACCGTTACAACACGGCAATTCTGCAAGCACCGCCCCGCTTGTATGATATTTACGTCAGTATCTATTGGCTCAACAATTCCCAAGAATCTTTGGCCAATAAACTTGGTTACACCGTTGAATATATCTCAATGTTGCACACCCAGTTAGTCCATTTTTTCAAAAACAATCTTAAACAAAAGGAGGTGAAACAATGAAAGACTTACCCGATTTTATGGTGGATGCCACCAATGTTTATCGAACCGATAACTATATCGTCAAACAAGATTTGTATCTTGATTACGACATTAACAAGCAAGACTTTTTGTACAGCAAGGACACTTTTTATTTACGTAATCGCCAAATTGATAAATTGTATGAGATGATCTTCGCCGGACGAAAAGACCTTAACGGCAAACGCATTCCATCCAAATCACACCAAAGAAAGTACATTAAATAAAAAGACCGGTAAGATTGCTGGTCTTTTTTGTTTAAGTCAGTTGAAACACCTTTATGAGAATTCTGGAAACTCTACGGATATTCTACGGAAAAACTACATACTGGTTCATTCCATTCGTCAAGGCAATCAGTTATCTTCTCGGTGTAATCGGATGACAAGCACAAAATTTGTTGCAGTCGATTGCGTGTGTTACTGGTGCACCAACACACCATCGCCGGAACGGAAGTTTCATTTAATCGTGTCTTGGTAGGTTCTGGTTACGAAAAAATATAAGGGAGGAAACTCATGACAAGTTTCAAAGAAAGGCGTTGGCTTGTGCCTAACAAACGAGCTAAAAGTTACGCCGAAGAACGCAAAGCAAAAGTCCACCAGCACGGTCCCAAAGAAGGTAAGGAATTGACCGACTACGAAGCTGGGATGCGTTCGGGTTACCTGCAATGTCAAAGCGACCACGCGGGGCTGTTCAAATACAAAAGAGCATTAAGCGAAGGCAAATCCAAAGCCGAAGCGAAAAAAATTTCCAAACAAAAAGGAGGCAAATAATGGCTAAAACAAATCAAATTTTGGTGGAGCGTGAAACCTACGAACGCAACGGTAAGAATTACTTTACCTACTTCATTCGTGGCAAAATTCGCGACAAAGATGTTCGTGTCGCCATGGTTCCGCCCGACCGTGGTGGTTACGCTGTGTTGGATATTGTCTTTGGCAACGACAACCAAGTTCCGTTGACAACTACCCCGTTTGAAATCAAGGACGAAGCCACCGGTCGTGTCTTCAAAGGCAACACCTATTCCGTGGTTACCACGGACGAAGCAGGTAACGCATTTGAATGTAAAATCAAGCCGTTCCGTAACTCAGACAAGATGCTGTTAAATATGCTCTTAAAATGAAAAACTTAATACTTTTAATTCTAATCATCGCATTAGTAATTTTGGTCGGAACTTGGCCACTGTCCATTCTCGCTAAGATTTTCACTTGGATTGGTACTGCCCTTAACTGGCTCGCCCAAATCCTTAACTTCTTTGGCTGGAATGGCATTTTGTAACGGTAACAAAGCACTACTTAAACACAAGTTTATTTAGTGCTTTTTGCCTTAAAAAATTCATGAGGAGGTTAAAATGACAAATACGCTCAAAGTGATTGGCAACTGCTGCTTAGCGTTCCTAGCTGTCATTGGTGTTGGGGTTTCGTTAGTCTACGGCTACTACCATTTCTTTATCCGCGACATTACCGTGGGCACCAACTACATCGACAACCAGATTGGCTTGGATATTATCAATGCTGCCGATTTAACCGAAAATGAAAAGAATGAATTTGAAGACCGCTATTTCTTGGAAGCAAACTTTTATAGCAACTCTAAACACAACGGCATTGCTTTACAAGAATTGAAATTAAATTACTTTACCGACTATAACTTACTCTCCACTGGTTATCGTGCCAGTGGCATGCAATATTTAGGTGATTTGAAACAGGAAGATTTACAACTGGTTCCCACCACGGAATCACAAGCCAACCGTGATGAACCCAGTGGATTTAGTTATTACGACACGACCAACGGCATTAACTGGGACGGCGGTAAATTGCGTACCCAACTCAATCGTGAAAGCACCTTTGTGATTAGTATTGACAACCAACCTTATCAAATCCAGTTGGATAAGACTTACGAATGGACGACCTATTCTCGCCAATGGTACACACTGTGGATTTGGAACAAACCCACCAAACATATTTGGCTGTACACCTTTTTAGATGTTTTTGCGGACTGTATGCAAGCAGTACGCAGCAACTCTGCTGGTTATGGCGATTACTATATCACGGTTGATTTAAGCGAATACTTTACCATTCGGGCGTTTGAACCAGAATCTGGCAAATACAAGCAAGACGATGTTACGGATATTATCAAGACTTACTCTGTCTTAAAATTCCATTATGACGAGAACGGTGCTCGCAACAGCACGCAATCAATGTTCAACTGTATTGATTGCAACCCCAGTTACGACATTGAAGACGACAAGGTTGACACAACTTACTGGCAAGAACGCTTTGTTTACACCTTAACCAACGAGAATTTAGATTTAAGGTACAGCGAAGTTTACGGTGGTTACTTTGTGGCTTTGAGTATTGACACCAAAACGATGTTTGCCAATATGCCGCGTGCTAAAGTCAACATTACGATAGATATGGATTACGGCGACAAAAAAATTGTGGGCATTAACTATAACGGCTTTGAAAATTTTGAAATTGACACCTTAACCATTAATGGCACTGGTACTTTTTATTTGTTAGATAAATCGTTATTCAACACCCAAGTCCAAGTCATTCAACACAGCAAGAACTTACAATTAAACCTGGCCACCGACGCCCTGAACAACAACTACCAGGAGGTGGCAGTATGAAATGGTATAACTATGTAATTTGTTTTGTGCTCATTATCGTTGGGGTGTTTTGCGGAACACAATTCTACCGCGAGATTAAAGCCAAAAGTTACATTAACGGCTCAATTAACATTACTAACAAATTCAGCCAAGAAAGCTTCAATTATTCATCCACTTCGGTCGTGTTCTACCACGATCTGTATGACGACACCGATACTTACAGTTTTGAGAAAGATTTATTAAAGGTAGACAACTTTAACGGCAAGATAAATACTTATCAAGTAATACTGAACGATTACATTTTATTGGACGCCGAGATCAATGCAGGTTCGCTTTTCGCCACCGTCAAGATTGATTTCTATAACACGACCGGCAACCTTGTCGAACAAGCAACCATGCAAATATCCGTCTTGTTTTTAAGTAACAAGACACAACTCACTCTGGCGACGACCGGTAAGCAAAATGCCAGTTTTTTGGAACAGTATTTTGCGGACAACGGGATTCGCTTACGAGTAATCCAAATTTTATAAGGAGGTTAAATGAGTAACACAAAAAAGATTCTCAGTGTTGTGTTTAGTCTTCTTTTTATCGCCGTACTGGGCTTTACCATTTCTTGGTGCGTGATTAACTTCAACCAAGTCAAAGACGGGATGTCCGGGAATGGCGTTTATACCGTCGAAGACTTAAACCATGCTTACGAAGATGGTTACAGCACCGCCCTAACCGACAAAGAAGAATACGAAGGACTGATCAATGGCTATCGGAATACGATCATCGCTTTGAACGACACGATTTCCCAACTCAATTCACAGGTCAATGATTTGACTAATAACAATCGCGATTACAGTACACAAATTCAAAGTCTAACCGAACAGAAAGCGATCTTGGAACAAGAAGTTGAAAACTTAAACAAAAACAAAGCCGAGAACCAAGCCACGATCAAGTCATTGAACACCATAATTTTTAACTTGAACCAGCAAATCTCGGAAATGAGTTTATTAACGCAAAATTACACTACCCAAATCAATACCCTAAACAACCGCATCAATGAATTACAAACCAGTATCAATTACTACGAAAGTTACATTGCGACCTTAGAAAACAGCGAACAAGTCGTGGCCACCTTTGAATATGACGGCAGTGTTTACGCCATTCAAATTGTTAATAAAGGTGCGCAGTTATCCGTTACCAACCCAGAAAACACGGAAACCAAAATCTTTAATGGTTGGAAAGTAGATACCGATTTAGTCGATTTGAACGACTACCGCATTGTGCAAAACACCAAGTTTATCGCGGACATTACTTACCGCTACACTGTCAAATTCTGGGTCGATAGCAACACCCACAGTAGCCAAGTGGTTAGCAAGAACGAAACCGTTGTCTTACCGCAAGCCCCCGAAAAAGATGGCTACGAATTTATCGGCTGGTCATTAAACGGCGTCGACGTGGTGAAAGAAATCAACAAACTACCCATCACCACAAGCGTTACATATCACGCGGTATTTATCAAAGTACACACTGTTACCTTTATCGTAGATGGCGAAATTATTGACACACAAGTTGTGCGTAATGGCGAGTATGCCAAGACAGATAACATCACCAACCAAAAGATTAAGGGTTGGCAATTAAACGACACCACCATTGATGTTGCTACTTACCGGATATTTGCAAATACATCCTTTGTGGCAGATTTAAGTCCACAATTTTCATTACAAGCAACAGCTTGGAATGGCTTGTCTGGTTATTTCCAAAAAACACGGGTTTGGAACGACGGCATAAATTGTTATTACTCTGATGGGGCTACACATTATCAGTTAGACATTACAACCCATACTTGGTCACCTGTATCGTTTTATGGATTAACCAAATTTTATGGTTATAACATTTGGTCAGACGGCACCAACTACTTCCATTCTTCGGGGTCAGATCAATATAAACTCAATACCGCTACCCGTACTTGGGAAAAGATGTCGGGCTGGTACATGATTGGTTTTGCAAGTTATGTTTGGACCGATGGCACAAATTATTATTACTCCCAAAATCAATACTACCAATATAAGTTTAACCCAACCAATTACTCCTGGGATAAAATGACTTGGAATGGGCTCACTGATTTTTCCGGAGGTGGCGTTTGGACCGAAGGAAATGATATTTATTACGGAAATACTTATCGATTAGATCTTGAAACCAACACCTGGGTTGAAACAAGTCTAGCCGAATATGGATTAACAAAAATTGACACTCGAAATATTTGGACTGACGGGAATAATTATTACTATTCAAATTCTGATAAACACTACCAGTTTGATGGTGCAACCAAAACATTAAAAGAAATTTCTTTTGGCGAAGAGATCAAATTTTCTGGTGACGATATTTGGACAGACGGAATCAATTATTATGTCTACCTTGCTGCCACTAAGGAACATTATGCAATTATGGGGCTGACATCATGATAACCATCATCTTTGCGCCACCCCGCACCGGCAAAACTTGTTTTATGACCCACAAAGCCCGTGAAAAAGTGTTTAACCAAGAACGGAACCGTAAGATGCTGCGTGAAATTATCTTAAAGCAACAAAACGGTTTTACTAATATCAAGACACTGCCCGTACATTGTGTATCGGCAAACTACGATATGCAGTTCAAAAAATTTCGGTACAGTACCCGCTATAACCGCCGGATCAACCCGTATCGTTTGGGTTTCGCCAACAAGTATGTCAAAACACATTTTAATTTACCCTACGAAGTCATTTGCATTACGGAAGCCCAAAAGTATCTCAACAGCCGATTGAGTATGTATTTCCCCGACTGGCAAAGTCGGTGGTACGAACAACACGGACATGATGATTTAGATATTTATTTGGACACGCAACGACCAATGCTCATTGACGTCAACATTCGAGAGTTGGCGCAGTTTATTGAGATTATCAAGTTAGACTTAGAGTACGACCAATACGGACAACCCTGCCAATTCAAGTGGCAGATTCGCAAAATTGAGAACAGTAGCTTATTCGACCGCTATATGGCATCTGGCAAAAAAGACCGCAGTTGCTATACCGAATCAACCGTCATCGCCAATTATAACGTGTTTGCTTGTTACGATAGCCAATCCTGTAAACCCAAGTTCTACGCAGGACACTTTGACGAAGACTTTGATTACCAAGCAGCCCAACCCGTGGAACATACTTTGCAAGGCTATATCAAGTATTTAGAGCAGAACGATGACGAGTTACCTAAAAAATTTTATTTAAGGAGGAAAGTCGCATGATTAACTACCACAAGAATAAACTTATTAATCAAGCATTGGATAAGTATTACGAAACATTTAGTCATACGCTGGACACCGCGGAATTTGTCCCCGAAAAGTTTAATGACAAGATTAACAATTACATTTTTAAGAACATGAAGAAAGCATTTAAGAAAATCGACAGGGAAGACCGTATTTATCAGAAGCAGGCGAAACGGAAGGATAAGCAATGCAATACTTAGACGCCAAAGTATATTTCGATGGTAGTCATTATATCGCAATTCCACACACCATACGCATTGTTGAAGAACAACTAAACCATCGAGACTTTGGGGAATTTATTCGTGTACCCAAGCAAAGCAAGGCCTTAGCAGACTCTGCACAAGAGCCCGCTATTTCCGCCTGTGGTGAACTGACCACCCGTCGTGATTTGTTTAACCAACTTTATGATAAATACAACAATTGTTCGTATAAAGTTCGTCAAGAACAAATCATTAACGAGATGCTACCCTATTTCAAGCAACCCGAATACTGCGCAGACTTTGTCAAGATGAACTTCCACCGCAAGCAACGGAACCTGATTGTCCGCCGCGTTCGTATGTGTCGCAAAGCGTACCTTGCTAATTTTAATTACTTTTGCACTTTTACCTATGACGATAAAAAACATACCGAAGACACCTTTAAGCAAGGCATCCGTACTTGTTTGCGTAATTTTTGTTACCGCAAAGATTGGAAATACATGGGCGTTTGGGAACGAGCACCAGAAACTAGCAGATTACATTTCCACGGTTTATTTAATATTCCGGCAGGCACTCTACCCGGTCAATTAACTCATGTTAGGGACTTTGATAAACACACCATGCAAATGCAAGACAGTATGCAATGCAGTTATTTCAACAAACGTTTTGGTCGTTCGGATTTCAAAGCTATTGACGGTAACGAGAATCGGCTTGGCAATGCTCTTGCCTACCTAACAAAGTACATTGAAAAAACTGGCGAAAGAATTGTATACAGTAAAAACCTACCACAGTATTTTATCTCGGACATTATGCAAGACGATGTTGTTTGCATGATTGGACAGGAAGATAAAAAGCTACTGCTCTTTGACAACTTTATATGCTATGACGAAGGAAAGCTGATTGGCAAAGTCAATCCCGAAATTATCGCACGCATGCGGAAAAGCGATTAGCAACGACGGCGAGAAAAGAAATTGGGGCTGGCGAAAAGCTTGCGTGCCACCCCAATTTCCGCCGGCGTTTGGGTTACTGGCGTGGGCTTGTCTGGCGGAGCGAAGCGACGCCACTTGTATCAAGACAAGCGCACGCCAGGATCTCAAATGAGAAATTCTTACCACAAAATGTCCACCATATGCGTTTTTGTCATTCAATGTACTGAATAAGCTCAGAATGATTTGGACGGCTAATAGCTATAGTTTGAATTTCTAAATGTTTAATACAATTCAGCAAATCCGCCAAATGTTGTTTAATATCTTTCCTATAAGGCCTTGGGTCTTTAACGAAGATATCATGTATCTGTAATGTAATTTCACCAAAATATGCTTGTTTTGGAGTTTTTCCTTTTAGATACGAAACTAACCATCGGTATGATTTTAAACTATAGAGTTCTACGGCATCAGTTAATTCATTAGGGAAATCTTCTGGCATTAAGCACTCAATTTTTTTATCAAACAATTTAAATTTTATATTATCCTTAATCACAGCATCATCTTTCGCGTTAATAATTTCATTATAAACTTCTTCGTTAAGAGCGATGGCATCTTTATACAGGGATATAACTTTATTGTATTCTTCATTATTTAATTCAAAGAAAACTGAAGCCTCTTTATTTGATTGTTGTGCAATTCCAATCCCTTTATCTGTTGTATTTGCCGACCCTACAACACATTTTATGTGATCGAATATATAGGTCTTGGCATGTAATGTATTATCGATGTAAACTTCCCAATCGTTTTTAATACAATATGCATAAATTTCTTTGTCCGTGGCCCCTGCTAAAATATCAGAAGGAAGAAACCTTACTAATAATCTTTTACGAATATTTTTATTTATTAGCAAATCTAGTAATTTTAAAGTTGAAACTTTACAAAATGCAGAAATAATATTTACTTCAGTTTTGCATTTAGGTAATTCATTCCTTAATATCTGTTCAATCTCATTAGATAACAAGACATTCACGTTACTCATTATTCTTTTCATACTCCCAAATATAACGTTTAAGATGATCATTTATATCTGACATAAGTTCAGACATTAAATTAGGATTAACTTGATCTTGTTTCTTTATGGATTTCATCACAGCCATTATAAATAATTCGAACGGGACTCTTCTATCTTCATCTTCCCAAATATCCTTTACAAACTTTTCATAAAAAGGATGTTTAGCATTTAAAATTATAGATAATACACCTGCAGCAAATGAGTAATCAATGAATGTGTCTCGCGGTGATTTATGAAAATCGAGGTTAGTCCTAACCTTCGCATTAAGAAATTGTTTAATTTGATTTTCTGTAGGTGGTTCTTTCCCCTCATTTTCTAATTGTTCTTTAGCTTCCTTAACTTTTTCATCCTCAGACATAATAGGGGCTTGTAATTCACTATTATTTTTTCTATCTGATTCAGTCGCAATTTTTGACGCTTCGTTTGGTTCAGGAGTATCTTGTTCCATTCCTTCTTGTCTGATTTTAGAATTTCTGTCTTTCATTCGTTTGATTGTTGGTTTAATACTATCAGCCAATTGTAGCCAAACGTTTACAGCTTTTTCTTCGGGTAACAAGTCCGAAATTGCTTGTTTTGTTAACCCTTTTAAATCGACTGATTGTTTATTATTTGAAATACCAAAAGCATCATCCATATCTTCAGAAAAAGAAATTTCTATACCCCACCATCTATAATCTGGGACGTTATAATTATCAAAAAATTTAAATGTATCGAAATCAATTTCTCTTTTGTTACGGACAATAGAAATACCAATATTGTCGGCCAATCTCTCTGATTTCCCAAAAGCCAATGCACCGGGTTTCGCTTGGGTGTCTAAAGAAACTGCTGAATAATACTTTTCTTTAATTACTGAATACTTAATATAAACTACACCCTCTTTAATTTTGTCATCTTGTTCATATTTAATAGGTAATTCTTGAACATCAGGGTCCTGTTCATTCTCTTTATAAATTTCAAACATTGGTTCAGTAAATCCAGTCAATGCATTATATTCAGTAGATTGGTAATTATTTGCTTTTAAAATTTGAACATTATCCGGCACACATTCTTGACTTGGGGCCATTAAATATAATGGATCATTAGGTAAAAGTTTTTTGTATTGAAGCCCCGTCATTTCAATCATAGATATCGTCTTTGAATCGTCAGCAAGAAAATACCGATATTTTCTACCCAAATCCATACTCATATGATTGACACATGTTGACCATTTCTTATGATCAATTTTGGTACATTTTGACCATACTACAAGTGTACCATGTGTTGAAAAATCAAATTTTTTTTCGTCAGATTTCCAATTAATGTATTGCTTATATTCTTTAGGAATATCTGATTTAATTGGTGCAGCAAGTTTATTTAGATTTTCTTTTTTAATTTCTTGTACATCTAAATGGACCCTTTGACAATTTTCAATTCCATTTTGCCATGAATAAACTTCCACACGATCACAAACAAAAATAGATGCTTGCGGTAATCCTACACCAAACCTACCCATTTTACCACGAGTCTTAACACCATTAACATCTTCATGGTACCCAACACATAAACATTGAGCTAATGTTTCTGTATTCATACCTTTACCATTATCTAAAAACGCAAATGATTTAATCTTTTTTTCTCCACTACTTGCATCTTGTTTGCCTAAAATAAAGATGTCCTCAGCATTTGCATCAATTGAATTATCTACTATTTCTGCAATAGCGTTATATGTACTTTTATATCCTGAACTTTTCAATGCACTAATAAATAATGCAGGATTAACAATTTCTCTTTTGTATTCTTCCATAATTAACTCCTCTTAATTCCAATAATTATCAAAATGCCCAAAGGCTTTATTTTCATTATACACTAATAAATTTTCCTGTACATCAATTAATAAACATTCTGGATTTCCGTTCATTTTAGGCCCACGCAATCCTCGTCCAATCATTTGGCTATATTTAATAACGGACTTTGTCGGGCTAGTAATAAAAACGCACCTAATATTTGTTGAATCAAATCCAGTTGTTAATATTTCATCATTAATAATAATATTTACTACACCATTCTTAAAATCGTCAATTGCGCGTTTTCTATCAACTGATGACATATCTCCATAAACCAAAGAATTTTCTACATTTGATAATTTCAAGAACGCTGATAATAATTTTGCATGTTTTACTGAACATGCGAATACGATTGTTGGAATTTTATTATCGTCTAAATTATGTAATTCTTCGATAATTTTAAGATTTCGAGATTTATTCAATGAAATCTTTTCAAGCAATTTATCTGAATACTTTTCCCCTTTTGATTTTAATTCTTTTTCTATTTCTAGCAGAATTTCATGATCAACTTTATAATCAAGAAGTTTTTTTGTAACCACCGATAAATACCCATTTTCCTGGAAGTATTTAATTGGTTCTTTACTTCCCCTATAATTTCGTACTTCATCTTGAGAAAGCGAAATCGCATTAATTCTGTCCACATCAATTCCAACAGATCTATCAAAATCAGCTCTGAAAATTGAATTTTGTCTTCCAACTTCAGTTGTTCTTCCTGGAGTCGCCGTCAAACCGATAAATTTTTTACCATAATCATTCTTTTCTCTCATTAGTTCATCAATACATTGTTTTGTTATCGTGGCACCAACTTTATGGGCTTCATCAAACACAATTAAAGAGGCTTTCTTACTCAATTCATTAAAAACTGGTTTATTACGTTTTTTTTGTAACGCTTCGATAGAAACAAATAATATTCCGTTATCAAACACATCTGGGACATTTACCCAACCCTTATAAATAGTGATATCAAATGTTGCTAAATGTGACCATACATTTTGAAACGTTTCATAGGCCTGTAATAATAGTTCATTGGAATGCGCAATCCAAATTACCAACCCCTTACCTTCTGTTACTGAATTTAGGTATTGGGAAATAATATGCATAGTTGTTTTTGTCTTACCAGTACCAGTTGGCATATGCACTAATATTCTCCACAAGTCTTTCTCTTTATCAGATAAATCATTCATAACCTGCTGTTTTATCATGTATTGATAATCATACAGTTCATAAAATTTTTTGCCAGTCTGCTTTATCAATTCTACTGCTTGTTCTTTTTCATTTTTTTTAAAGTGATAATCAGGACAATCTAAGTAATCTTTTATAATGTATTGATATAACTGATTATCACCGAAAGAAATACTTGAAAACTTTTTTGCTAATTGTATTTGTTCTTCTGGTTTACCATTATATTTAATATGACAAAGTTGAGCTATTTTTTCTAAAAACAAATTATCTTCATTTGATAAAATATAATTATATCTGAAATCTTCTCTTTCAAATAATGCGAAACTATTTATTGCCCAAATGATTTCTACGAGATTCATTTTTGTTGGTTTACGAGAACTTGTCCACTCAATTAAAGAATCCCATAAGTCTCCTAAAAGACTATATAAATATCTTTCCTTAAAATTATTCATGACGTTAATTATCTTTTCGTTTTTCACAGTATTATCTCCTTTATTGCTTTTACTAAAGTATCAATTTCTTCTTTCGTATTAAATCCGCTTAAACTGACACGAACACATCCTGCATACTTTTTGTCATCTAAAAATTCGTGCACCAACGGTGCACAGTGATACCCCGTCCTAACACAAATATCGTAACTTGATGATAAAATTTTACCAACATCATCGGAGCTATATCCTTCAACATTAAACGCAACAATTCCTTTGGTGATAATACTTGAAGGACAATACAGAATAAGACCGTTAATTTCTCTTAATTGCTTTAACAAATAAATTGTAAGCTCGTGTTTCTTTGATGCAAAATCATTGTCTTTGATAAAATCGATACTTTGATTTAAGGCATAAATAGCTACCGAATTTAAACTTCCCGCTTCAAATCTACTCGGTAATTCTTCTGGCATTTCTAAATTTAATGAATCCGATCCCGTACCACCAGCTTTATAGATCTTTAACTTTTTATTGCAAAGATTAATAAAACCAGCGATTCCAAAAACACCATACAGCGATTTATGCCCGGCAAAGACTAGATAATCAATATTTTTCGGGTTAACAGCATGACTACCAAAACCTTGCGCCGAATCCAGAACTGTCGTTATATTGTGTTTTTTAGCCTGAGAAAATATTTCTTCATACGGCAATTCAAAACCGGTTACATTACTAATATGGCTAATAATAATTGCCTTGGGTTTATCAATAGCCAACATATCGTTATAAACCGCAAGCCGTAAAAACCAATCATCTTTTGAAAAAGGGATTACTTTTATCACTGCACCGCACTTATGCAAAGTTCTTATGATAGAGTTGTGTTCAAATGGAGAAACAAAAACAATATCGCCTTGTTGAATATCTAACCCGTTTATAATGATATTTAATGATTCAGTTGCTGATGAAGTAAAGACCACATTCTCTGGCGCAGTATTAACTAAATTCGCTAATTTTTCTCGTGTGTTTTGGATCATTTTAAATGTTTCAACCGCACTTGAATAGCTCCCTCGACCGGAGTTAAATGAAAATTTTTGCATACCCAACTTAACTGCATCATACACACATTTAGGTTTTGGATAAGTCGTTGCTGCGTTATCAAAGTATATCATTTGTTCCTCCTTAATTAATTAGCTCGTTTAAGATTTTTTTAATTATTAGTGCTTTTTCTTCATTTGACAATGAATGACCATATTCCTCCATAGTATCAACTATATTCGCATATAAGGTTTTACCTAGTTGGCTAATTACTTCTAAGTCTTGAGCATCATTTAGGTTTTTCTTAGATAAAGAATTTCCTTTATATGAATTAACCCTTTGCACAAATTTGTTTAATATACTGATATAGTCAGATTTCTTTTTAGAGTTCCAGTCATTTAAAGTACAATTAAATATTGCATATGATAATATGTTCATTGCATCTTCGTTATTAAACTTAATTGATTCAAAAGCTTTGTATAGCATTTTTTCTTGGGGTTCAAAAATTATATTTTTAATTTCAGGATGCTGCCCTTTCCATAAATCATAGGTTGATTTAATTGATTTAGCATCTAACCCAAAACTCTTAATAGTGGCTGTTATCATTTCGTGATACAGTTTTTTTAATTCTTTTTCATATTCTCTTAAAATATCTTTTATAACCTTTGGAACATTATCAATTGAAGTATTTAACAACTGTGGTAGTTGAATGAGCAGCAATTCAAAAGTATTCAAATCATGTTTTAAAAATTTTTCCTTAAAATCCAATGATATATCTGACAAATGTAGAACATTTTCAGCTTTACTTGATTTAATAATAATCGGTGGCAAATTTCCTATCGCGTTTTTGATGGCTTGTAATAACTGGTTCAGGTTATCATTAAACGAATTTGAGTCTTTGCAACTAAATAAAGACATTAACTTCTTTATCATTAATAATCGATCATTATTAATTTCTATCAGCGATATTCTATATTGTTCAGGACGCGATAAAGCTTTACATAAATTTTCGGCATTTAATGGAATTTCTAGGTCTGCATTATATAAAACTATAGTTTTCGTGGAACCATTGGCAACAAATGATAAATCAGCGATTGATTTTGCAACATAAAGAGGGATTACTCCACTTCTCATACCATAAGGTGATTCTTTTAACTTGCTAACAATATTTGCCAATGGCAAGCTGTTCTCACAATTAGCTACAAGCCATTGTTTTATCAAATCAATGATTTCGTATGATTCATTAATCGAACGATTAAAGCTATCCAATATTGTTCCTTCCGCAGAAGTAACAGAATAATCATTCTTTTTATTGTTCAATATTAAATCCACAACATTTATTCTCGCCTTGTTTGTTACCGCAGATATTTCGTTTTTATTGATCTGTTCATTATTTATGATAACTGTTTTAGTGTAAAGCTGTGTAAAACAGCAATCAATGTAATCAGACAGTGTTTTTTCTTTGGAGTTAACCAAAGAAAGAATTATCGCCTGCGAATTATACTTCTCTAAAAATGTAGATAGTTCTGCACTTTCATCGTTAATATAAATTGGTAAAACATTGCGTATATCATCAGACAATGACTCTGGACTGACTAATAAACTTTTAGCCACATACATCCTTTTTAACTTTTGAATAATATGTTGCGGCAATTCACTGTCATTATATCTAACAATGATATTCATCCGATTCCACTTTTTTAAGAGTCCTTCTAAATCTTTCTGACTCAACTTTATATCATTTATTAAGTTTACAATAATACCATCACAAAACTCTCTATTAATATATAAATCCAGACTATTCAAATTCTTTAACACTGAAGCTTCAACATATTCAGCCCTAAAAAATCTAATCATTTTATTTGTAAAGTTATATTTATTAGAAACAAAATATTTATTAGAATTAAAATCATTTAATAACTTGCTAATTGAATTAAAATTATCCTTATGGAGAGTTGTATCGTCCAATAACTTTAAAAATGAATTATCTGTCAAAACTGAGAAATCAAGTGTATTATCATTGATATTCCTTTTTAAGATATTTGACTTTATCATTGACTCGATTACTTTTTTAATCTCATCTTCTGGAGCATCCATTGCAAGAGCTATATTTTCATCGTTACAAACATATTTGATATTATCATTAATTATTTTAGCCACAGCAATACATTTGATAATATTCCTTTCTGTATTTTTAATGACCACTTTATTCAAGCTGTTAACTTTGTAATAAAGTAATTTGTATTCAGCATTATCTTTGAGTAATGGCTCAAAATAATCATAAATAATAGAAACATTTAATAATCCAGTTGAATTGTTAGCAATAAAATAGATAAAGCTATTAATGTCCGTGTCTGAGATAAAAGTAAACAATGTTCTTTCATTTTGGGCAACCTTTTCAGAAACTTGGATCAAGGCATACAAAGCGAATGGATTAAATGGAAAACCATTATTAATGACATAATCAAGTTCTTTATTTGAGTACAAGACATTATTTCTGTAATATCTGGATAAATTATTTTGAATAATATAATCGTTAAGAAACTGTTTGTAATTTCCGTTTTTTTGAATTGCCGAACAAATAAGCTGATAATTTTCACTTAAAGAACGGTCAAACCTTATTTGCTTGAACCTACCTGCGATTTTTTCAAAACTATCAAAATATGATTTTTCGGAGCCATAAAGCATCACGTCCTTATGTAGGATACAGCATATATGCATTTGAGAGTCTTCTTCCGATGTTTCACATTTTTCTGCGAAAGATTGAATCTTATTTAATTTTGATACGATATTAGACGCCTGATCTTCAAGAACAACACCAAATTCATCAAAGATTACAAATAACCCAGAATACCCATACTCTTTTACTCTTTTTGAAATATCTGTATATATTAATGCAAAATCAGAACCAACTAATGAATTATATTGGTACCCGTGATTTACACATTGAAATAATGACTTGAATTTATTAAGAGCATCTAATTCATAATTAGAAAGGCCTAATTTGATTTTTTCTAAATTGATTTTCAAACTCTTTTGGCATTCCTTGAAAATATCAAAAGATGAACTATGCTGTCGTTCCCAATTGTTGATAATATTTAATGCATCCGAATAAGCAGAAACTGGCGTAATATCTTCGATACCGTGCTCAGATAATGCATTTCTTAGAGCCACAAGGAAATTGTGGTTTAAGTCCTCTGAGATATTATTGTTTATAATAACCGGAAGCAATGATATTTTGCGCGATTCTAATTCTTCAATCTTTTTAACTAATGAGTCATCTATCTTTGATATTTTGTTTTTTACCTTTTCTAGTAATTCCTTGTTTTCTCGCCTTGAAAGCAAATAGGTAATCATCAACATCAAGTATGATTTGCCTTTACCGTATGGACCTGTTAAAAAAGTAGCTTTTTTACCATTTTGCAAAACCGAATCCAAGTAACTTGATATTACATCACACAAATCAGTGGTTGGGATATACTGCAATATCTTTTCTTCATTGTACAAATCATACTGTAAGTTAACTGATGATTTAAACTTTTTACTTACACTTATAAATGAGTCATACATAAATTATTTCCCCTTATAATATTGCTCAAATATGTCGTTTAGGGCCAAAGGTTTATTGATGTGTATTGTATTTAAACCAGCAGTCTTCACTAAGTTAATAATACCATAATTTTTCATTTCGTCTAAGTATAAAAATAAAGTTGATTTACTAATATTAAAAACTTTCAGTGGATTATTCTCTTTTTTTAATAAGTCTTCTAAGTTAAAATCTTCCCTTGATTCCATACACGTATCCATAACATAATACACAGCCAAATAACTCAATGAAGAATAAGTTGGTTGCTGTTTGGTATAATTCCTCTTCCCGTCCATTTGTAATAACCCTAATCTGCCCAACGGACAGTTCATATTATTTTCAGGATTGGATCCGTCCATAATACAATATGACCTCAATGCAATATTAATATCTGATTCAAGTGAAGAATTTGAGCTAATATTCATATCCTTCGCTTTAAAATAATCACACAGATAGTATGTAAAAGATTCTTTGTCAAATTTTGAATAACTGACATTAAATAGCTGATTAATAACTGGGGCATCTGTAAAGTTCATCGCAAGTTTCGCGTGTATCAGAAACCACGAAAATTGATCTTGCAAATATGGATCATATCTTTTTAATAAACTACCAAAATTTGTTAATTCAGCGATTGAGGAAAACTTAGCTATATCAGTAGCAGCTAGCCAATATTTCAATGATTTACACATATTGGCGCCTAATCCAAAATATTTGGGTCCAGAATCTTTTTTGAAACATTCAGGAGACTCGGCGATAATATTAATGCCTTTTTGTAACCACCCTTCACGGATAGAGAAAGTTTCATGTCTCTTTAATCTTAAATCAGTCATCATTGCGCTCCTTTTTTATTTTCAAGACTTTATTAATATAACAACCATTATCAAAATGGCGGACGCACTCTAAACATCCAACACATTTGTTTTCATCAATTGAGTACGAAATTGTTTCATTTGATACATTTCCCTTCTCTTTATTAAATACCTTAATTGCACCAAATTTGCAAACGGCTTCACAGTAACTACACCCAATACAAGTTTGATATTTATTAATTTGATTTTTGATATACATTTCAGTTATTTTCTTATTTACAAACATTGGGGAACTTCCAACCACAGCAACCTTAATTTCATTTGATCCCAAAATTCCACTTAGTCTCAATAGTGGCATATTATTTTTTCTATCCAATACATAGACTTCATTTAGGGCTTTTCTTCCCATATCAAAATTTAGTTTACCAAAAGGTTTGAAATATTTATAAATCTCTATATCAAGTGGTTTTGTTAAGGCAAAATTATAAGTGTTTTCCTCTAAAGCACAGGGTTTAAATGAGACTACAGATTTTTTACTTATCTCCAAGCCATTGCCCCCTTGACGTTTTTTCCATTCACCATTGTCAATGTATTCTTTCCAATCAGGTTTTCCAATTTTCTGTGCAAATTTGTAAAGAATGTTCCTAAAAGTTTTATATTTATCGTTCATATAAATTGCTGATAAAAATTCTGACCAAGCACTATTATTAGGGCAACACCAACAACCTACCCTTGAGAATCCTTGCCTATATGCATCATTAAAATCAATTTTATTAGACAGAATATAAAGCCAAACATCAAAATCCAGCCAATCAATAATCGGATTTACGACTATCTGTTTTTTAATTTTTGAATTATCTGACTCCCTATCATATTTACTACGGGATAACGATTCATTTCTTCGTATTCCTTGAAAGGTTAAAATATTTACTTCGCCTTTAAATGTTGAATCAATCTTTTTTGTAATTGCTCCAGTTTTAAAAACAGTACAACACCACCTAAGCATTCTCGCTGGTGGACCAATAACTTCACATAAGTTATTGAAATCTTGGTCTTTATTCTTTGCTACTAACATTGGTATAGATGGATGTTTCTCTTTGAATCGTTTAAGATAAACTTCAGAAGTGGGATACTCTAATGTTGTATCTCCATAGATGTGGATAATATTTTGATTTAATGCGTTAATCACCAAATCGCTTACAACAGTGCTGTCTTTTCCACCACTAAAACTTACAAACATACTATTCTCATGTCGTCCGTCCGCAAGTTGTCTAATATAAGATATTGCTTCGTGAGTGATTGAATTTAGGTGTCCAATATTCATTTGAGCAAAATTCTTAATTGTATTTGAGTTAAAAAAATTATCGAGATATTTCTGATTTTGTGGTTCATATTTTTTTAATAGCTCTATTACATCATCAACATTAGATTCTTTTATTATTTTGCTATAATTGAGATGTAATTTGCTTCCGTTAATTATATAACAACTACCACCGACATTCCATACAGCAGCATCTGAATACTCAAATGGTTTCTTTAGTAAAACTTCTATTAAAAGCCTTTCCTCCGGGAATACAGGCCGAATATCTGTACCAATATAAGTACAGCGACTCTTACATGAATAACAAATATTAGAATATGAAGGAGCTTTGCAGTTATCACACCAGAATATTTTAGACGATAAAATCTCTGTCCTGCTTTTACATATGGGACATATACTTGTTTCACACTCTAGGTCATTACAATTCCTACAAATGTATTTAATCATCAGTAAACCTTATTCTCCGAACTCGGTATTTAAATATTATAACAAACTTACCGCATTATACAAGACAAAAATCTTTAAAACTGTTTAGTGTTTGTCGGTAAATTAAATAATTTAGGATTTTTTTGTGATAGAACATGTAATTGCGACTTCGCCACATGATTGAGTTGAATTAATCTTTCACTTTGTGACATTTGTTGCTTAATTAAAATTGCATTATAACTTTCCATGTTCGCAAGAACCAATAACTGTTCAATGCTGGCATCATCACGGATATTGCCTTTGCGAGTGGGGTTTTGTTTTTTCCATTCCCCCGCAGTTTGACCAAATAACGCTACATTTAAGACATCGGCTTCACAGGCATAAACATGATTGATTTGATTTTTGGTTAAGGTGGGCACAATTAAATTTTCTTTAATCGCATCGGTATGAATATGGTAATTAAGTTTAGCAAGTTCACGCTTAGCATTCCATTCCAACTCTTGGTGTTCTTGAACTTTTAGCCGTTGAAATTCTTTAACTAAATAGATTTTGAATTCTGGGCTAATCCACATGCCAAATTCAAAAGCAATATCCTGATGAGCATAAGTTCCACCATACCGCCCCGCTTTCGCATGCAAGGAAATCGCATTAGTTCTTTCCACAAACTCATTTACACTAATTTTAAAATTATTCAACCCAGCTTTGCTTTTAATTGTGGCGAATTCGCCATAATTAAAATTAGGATTATAAATCGATTCCCAAATACCAATATATTCCAAAGTGTTGCGATTGCGCAGCCAATCGGTAATAAAAAAATCACCATCTTTGGCTTTCAGCATATCTGTTAAACAGATGTAATCTTCTTGGTTAATGTGATAATAACGGATGTTTGTACCCTGAACAACAATTTCATTGGTAGACATATTTCATATTAACACAAGAATTGCTTTTTCACAAACTATCTATACTTAGTATAGATATAAAGACAAGCCGCAAACTTTCGTTTACGGCTTGTTTAGTTATTAAATATTTTTCCACTTACACACTTACGCAAAAACAAGTGTGTTTTATCTTCGGGTACGAATGGATATTCAGTCGTATCAGTTACATCGGAAATGTCTAATACTTTCAAGCCGCGTTGGACCAAGTACGAACTGAATTGCCATTTCTTTTCAAACATACCATTACAATCCAAGATAAAACTAAAATCGTGTTTTGGGTCATAGCCCGTAATTCTAAAATAGTCGTTCATTTTTAATTACTCCTTTTATGCACATACCTTTTTAATTTTTCTGTTGGCGTATGGCAGCCAAATTTTATTGACGAAATCGAGTACTTTGTCCGCCGGTTTGCTGTCATGGTCGGCGTAACACTGCAAGACTTTGTGTTGTGTGGGCGAATATTCCAAAGTTACAAACGGCGTTTCTATTTGGTCTTTCTGGCGAACGAAGAAAATTAAACTTTCTTCCCTGGCAAACTTTTGGTCATAACCCATGCGTCCAACACAGTGATGTAACGCATCGCCTTCTTGCACTAGTTCCGCTGGACTCTTGGCAATCACAATCGCAAAGTCCGTTTTGTTGTGTTGTAGCCCTAAGTACTTCTCTGCTACTTTTCTAAACTTGTTATATAGTTGACGACGGGCTTTCTTATCTGCCAAGGCCTTAGCGCTGTGGTATTCATCAATGCGAATATCGTGCCAGCGTTTGAAATCGTGTGGGTATCTGTTCCTTTCCAAGGACATATCGAGATGCAAGTATTCACAAGCGTGTAAATAATCCAAGTACGAATAACCATCAATCTGTTGCTTTACCAAATACACTAACAACTTTTGTCGGTCAGCATCCGTAAATTTCTCTTTCAATTCACGGAAATTATCTGGGTGATCGAAACTCTTTTTGAAAGTATCGAATTGGTAAACTTCTTCAATACTGCGTTTTTGCTTGTAGGCTTTAATTAACGAACTCACATAGTAATACGGTTTAATCACAAATCTGTTTTGGTACAACCACTTACAAAACTGCTTATCTTTGGCACATTGGCGTAAAATCATTTTGCTCGTGGCATATTGCGCCAACCCGGCTTTAACTAAGTATTCCGCTTTTTGGTATTGTTCATATAGCCGCAAATATTTTAAAATATCGTTGTAAATGTACAAGTCCACGGCGGAGTATTTGTATTCGGGCAAGGTTGCAATAAACTCTTTGTTGACGATCGGGGCATAAATATGAAAGTATTTTTCGTCATTGTAACCCCAATCGCAATCATACCAGTGTTCGTATTTAGAAATACCTTCACGGTACCAACCAACTACATAGAAGCCCCTTATCCAGCCAATATCTTGTATATAAACTTTGTTGCTGTGAACACCATGGACGACAACTTGTTTGCAATACCATTGTTTGCGGTAGTGCCTAACGGCAACGATTACTTCACACAGTTCACGATTGAATAAAGCGTAATACTTATAAAACCGCTTATGGCCGTCTGGTTGTGGGAACTCGTTACGGTCTAACTGCCGGATTCTGTTTAACATATACTTTGGGATTGGTCTAATGTTTTTTTCGGTAATCATTGTTAAGCCTCCTGCACGATTCCGCCCAAAATCTCGTTAAGCAATGACAAGTGTTCATTGTTGGTTTGCTTCGGTGCGGTTTCGACTTTGGGTCGCTCAACCTTTACTGCTAGGATTGGTGCCGGCATTTTAATATCTTCACCAAGGATGTCAAAGATACTGGCTTGTTGGTCTTGCGGTTTTGGTTCGATTTTCGGCACCATTGTCTTTGGTTTCTCTTTAACGACTGGTTTGTATTCTGTGCCATCAAGGTTATACAATTTGCCTTCAATACTTTCTTCTTCAAAATAATGCACCGCCCAACCAAAAACGGTTTGGCTATCTATACAGGCGAAGCTTACACCTTGTTCGGCTTGTTTCTGGGCTTCGCTATTGGCATATTGCAAAAAGCCTGTTAGGTCTTTTTTGTTTAATAGTGTCAAATTATCCTTTTGAATTTGTACACCATTGTTGATTTTATCGGCTAAGGTTTCGCTGGCATTTTGTTCAAGATAATCTTTCACACGTTGCTCGGCATTGCCATTGGCTGTTAAGTTTAATTTAATCATTTTAATTCCTTTTAAAGTTGGAAAAGGTGCCCTAGAACGGACACCTTCGCCATAACCATTTGTGTTTTGTTTTGCTGGTAACTGGTACTACGAACCAAGTTGCTTGAATACCATTGGGTGGATGTGCGTTGTAATCATCCACGTGCCATTTAGCACTTTCGTAAGTGTTAGTTACTAAATAGTGCTTTAATCTTTTGCTACTGTGTTCACGGTAACAAACTTGGTAACTGTAAATCATTAGTTCAATTCCTTAATCAGTAACTGTAAGGTATCGCGTAAATAGTAATTACCTTTACATTTCAGTTCCCAATACAGTTCTAAGGCGTTTGGGTCATCAATGTTGGTTTGCAATTCGTAGTTTTCAGTGTCCAATTTGCCGTCTTTATCAAAGGCATCTTTGGACCAATACCAGTCCAAAGTTTTTTCTTCTTGGACAATGGCATTGAATTTTTCTACGGCTTTCTCACGAGTTGCAAACAATTCGGTAACCACACCTTCATCGTCTTCGTTGGTCCAATCTAACTGAACTACATATATTTTCTGTTTTTCCATGTTAGCCGACCCTTTTAATACCACCACCGAAACTGGCTATGGCAATATCGCCAAATTCGCTGCACCATTCATCGTCTTTATTCCAGACATACGCACAGACACAGAATTCACCATCGTGTTTGGTTAGTAGGTATTCCCATTCGTCGGGGTAATCCGTTACGATTAAGAAATCATAACATTCGCCAAAGTCGGCATACTCGTGTGTAACGGCATAGACGGTACAGTTATTCTGCGTTTCGATTTCTCTAATTTTGTCGATTAACTCTTTATCTTGCCAAGCCCAAAAGCCCGCATAGTTTTCGTAATAACAAACATTGTTATCTTTAACGAAACCATCAATGTAGGGCTTATAAATGTTTAATTCCTTCATGAGTTGAATTGCTTTTTGTTTGCGTTGTGTTGCTGTTGTGTTCATATTTTTTACTCCTTAAATATAATTTTGAACTGCTTCAAAGTTCAGTCCAATGTTGCGTAATGTTTCTTCAAAACCAAACCACGCGAATAAGTTCTGGTTAGTAATATCGCGAATTAACGGATCTTCCTTGTCGTACTTGTCGCCGAATAATTGAGTCATATCAAATACTCCGGTATTAACCATTAAGTCATATACCAATTCAGCAATCTCTTGACGGTAGGTCTCAAAATATTTTGTTGTGTCGTTGTAGTAAATCAAACTACCAACAATTCCGGATTGGCACCCATATTTTAAGACATCGGTAAAAATTGCCTTTTTGTCGTCATAGTCATTCCAATGGCTAATGACATAATTACAAACATTTCGTGTTAAACGATTGTCTGTGTTTTGTTTCAGTTTTCTTAAATTCTGTAAACAAAGTTTCATAATTGTTCTCCTTTTAATCATTAATTGTTTCAAAGTCATTGACTTGAATTTTGTCGTATTGACAGCCATAAGTGAAATACAGGTTGCCTTTATCGTCTTGGCGTAAATCGTACTCACGCACGGAAATCTTGCCACGATCGGTTACAGCGACATGGATACTTTTCTTATCGAAGTCAATCTCGACGATGTTGAAAGTGATATCACATTCACCATCGAAATACTGAAATTCCTTTAAGTAGTAACTTCTACTATCTGGAACTTCACTGTTCTTTTCAACCATGTTCTTCTTACCTCCTTATTTAGATTTGCCTTTCGGCTGCCCAACCCCGCATGGTTTGTTAAGTCTTTCCATTTACGGATAAACGCAGAGGTCAACGAACAAGAACAAAAATATTGCCTTGTAAATCGGCAATAAAAGAGTCAGGCATTGCTACCTAACTTACAAAACTTTTGTTTAATTGTTTAAGCGATATTTTTTTCGCGTTGACCTCGGCAAGCAAACCATGCTAAACACCCACAGGCAGCGAAAGGCAAAGGTAAATAAACTTATTTTCTTTACCAGAACTAAATGCTATAATTTTATATGTTAAAAATTAATTTGCAGACCACCAACAAAGAAAACTTCACTTGCCAGATAGAATATCCCGAATTGATTTACGGTGCTACCGCCGTTGTGGTACCCCAAGTAATTAAAGGTAAAATCTTTCATCCACTCACAAATGAAATATTACCAGCGATCGTCTTACCCGAAACTAAAAATCCGTATCTTTTGATTCCGGCACATATCCAAAACCACTTTGTTATCGCTCAAACCCATAATTTACCAATTCAACAAGTAGTCGCTCCATTATTTCAAGGTACTGGCTCACAAACGATCCGCCCCGACCTGCCAATTCAAAATCGACAAAGTGTGATTGCTGTGGTGAAACATTGGCAAGACAATAGTTATCTTTGCGTTGACTCATTTCACCGTGATTGTAAATCTTTCGTGTTGGGTGGACGCGAAAATAATGAAACTCCGTCCCAAGCCGCCATACGTGAAGTTGCCGAAGAAACTGGCTATACCGACATCACGGTAGATAGCGTTTACCCAATTATGTTATTAAATCATTTTTACGCCGATTATAAAGGCGTCAACCGCCACGCCACCTTACATATTGTTTTTTGCCATCTCAACGGTGAAGAACACGAAAAATTAAACGCCAAAGAAAGTAACGAACACGCCGTTAAATGGGTTGCCAAAACAGACTTACGTCAATTCCTGTCGGTAAAAAATAATCTGTTTGCTGTCGATATCATAGAAAATGGTGCCCACGCCTATGAAGGTGATGGCTTAATGGTTAATTCAGGTAAATTTAATGAGCTCACTCGTGCCGAAGCTAGAAACAATATGACCAAATTATTTTTCTAAACTAAATACTTCTTTGTATTGTTGCAAATACCAATCTTCTCCATTTTTCGCATCTTGTGATTTGAAGACTTTATCACCAAAAATAAAGGAATCAAGTTTTCTGATTACTTTTCTATTTTTAGGAAATAAACCAACCTTTATAGGTATACCACCATTATTTTTAATACTTTTACTTACTTCATCAAGTGTATCACCAGTGTATGCCGTATCGGCGACAATCACTCGTTTATTATTAAGCGATTCCTTAAAATATTGCAAATATCTACTATCCTTTTTCCCTGTATGTAATTCTAAAAAATTTACGTTTCCGCAGTCATGTTTGTTAAGCAAAGAATTAAGATATCTGAAACATCCTTTTGGGACTAAAACTATAGAATCATGTGTTGGCAAATTAGCACTTATATTAGGAATAAATTGCGGATAGTATTCAATATCTTCTCCCTTGTTTTTATAAACATTTTTGATATCATCAAAAAGTTTTTTTACACCTTTATCCAATGTTTGGTATTCTATATTGATTTGTGGAATATTTTTAGTTTTTCCTAAGAAAAGTTGTGCTTTTTCTTTATAATATTTACCATCACTACTGTTTTCAAAAACTTCAAATAATTTATCCTTCAATGGATAAAGACGCTTATCAGTTCCCAAAAAACGATATTCAGTCTCAAGTACATTGCCCGTTGCTAGAGCACAATCAAATTCACGATAATATTCATCATGTTTAATAATATCTGCGATATATTTATTAAAATAATCGCTCTCTACAAGTTCCTTTATAAATTGAAAATATGCTAGATTAGTAATCGGATCACCATATTTTTGCACCTTCAGATAATCGGCTAAATCGACCAACCATGTGTCTGGTCCACGGAACCACGAATCATCAAGCTTAATCCAGCCAAGTCGATTAAGTTTATTAGTTTCATGCATACTTTGTGCACGCTTCATAGTTTGCGTTCGACCATGGTCTCCCATCACTATACAACGCGAAAGTTTCATTTATTGATTTCCTCATACATTTCATTGATAATGCTTGATCGACTACCATTACTATCAAAAATTGGCTTCAAATTATGTTTCTTATATATTTTTACAAGGTTAGTACTAAAATTGATAACGCTATCAAACGATGGGGCTGGCTTATTCGCAAATTGCGTATTTTTCTTTGGTTGAAAAACACTGTAATCCATAACTACACCATGTTCAGCACAATATTCAGCATATTCCAACATTTCGTTTTCAGGTGTCAATCCGAATACAAAATTTGATCGCACATTTCCATGTCCAAATATATCCACGGCTTCAAAAAGTTTATTTTCAAATTTCTGATAAGGCATTTTTCCCGGACAAGTTTCGGCAAATCTATTCGCTCCAACTACTTCAAGATTATACTGAACTTGCTTTATCCCCAAATCTTTTAAGCGCTTTAACCGTTCGGTATTATCATGTGGTGCAATATTAAGGTAATTTGGATATTTTCCAATATCAATCTGTGGCCGTAATGACGCAATTGTTTCTTCAGCGATATCCCATGTCTGCGTATTAGTTTTACAATTTCCCGCCATGAAATACAAGTATATTTTTTCTAAATCATTTTCCGTTAAAACCTTACCAAGGGAATACTTTAGATTATTCTTAAATACATCTTTTTGCGAGTTCCACCATTTTTCTATACTCATTCCATATTTTTTAAGTGTATTCATTGAAGGAATCGCAACTTCTTCATCCTCACGCCTTGGATGTAAATCACAAAATTTACAATTTTTGCCAATATTCCAATTGTAGCACCCATCGTAAAATAATGCAGTAATTCTATTTAATCCAACAATGCCAACATAATCTTTTATTTGTCGAAGACGACCATCCGATGTTGGTATATTTTGTGCCAACACATTATTATGTTTTACTAGAGAAATGCTTACGTCGTCTACAAGTTTCCCATTATAACTAAGATTTAATTTATCTCCAGCAACGCCAATTATTTCTATCGGTGAATTTGCATTAAACCGTAATTTTGTCAAACTTGTACGATCACCATCTATAATTAAAATCTCAGCAGGTATCCGCGTAATTTTTTTACTAACATCAAAAACCTGAAAATCATCAAGTGATAATTCTACATTGGAATTTTTTGTTTTATATTGATCTATATTATCAATACTATTAAACATCTCTGGATCTGAATACTTAACACCATGTTCAAGCAAAAGAATTTTCCACTTTGTAATATTTGAAAAATTTTCCATACAAGTATGTGATGAACCTACAAATAAGTTTTTCTTTTCCATTTAATCCCCTTTATTTTTAATAATAAATTTTGATATTAACTTCAAGTTTTATTATAAATAAGATAAAAAGAAAAATCAATACTCATTAAACAAAAGTAAAGAAAAATTTTAACTACACATTATTTCTTAAACGGTACCGTAATGCCAAAATAATCTCTGGCATAAAAGACCAAATCCAACAAACCAAAATAGTTCGTATTATTCCCTAATGTTCGGGGATATGGAATTTGAATTATTTGTTATTTTCAAATAGCAAAACCACCCCAAAATAGTCCCACGCATAAAATACATGCGATAAAATACTATCTTGGTTCGGATTATTCCTGAATGGTGGAGGTGAGCGGATTCGAACCGCTGACCCCTTGCTTGCAAAGCAAGTGCTCCGACCGGGCTGAGCTACACCCCCACAAGAATAAAAATATTTTATAAAATTGGTAGCGTCCTGTCAAGATGTATGTTACACTATCTCGTTTGCAACCGTAGCATAACTGGATAGTGCACCAGGCTACGAACTTGGCGGTTGGGGGTTCGATTCCCTCCGGTTGCACCAAAACTTAAAAGGAGTACCAAAATGAACATGCACCGCTATGGTCAAATGTTTTTGCAATTTAACCAGCAACAACAGCCCGAATATGCGTTCGGCTTTCACGCCGCCAGCCGTACTTTTACCAAATTTTACCGCTTGCAAGACGAACCTTTGCTGGCAACAGTTGCGCCGGTTATACAGGTTGAACTGCCCGATTGGAACGTTCCCGGCTACCCCATTGACCCCAAAGGACATAACGCGACCGCACCAGACTGCCTGACTCAACCCCAATTAGCGAAGTACGCAAACGGCAGTGTCACCATCGCGGCGGGCTGTTTTCAGGGTATTAAGCGGTTGCGACTAACCCTACCGCACCATTACCCAGTTCGTTTAGACCGTGATTGTTTCGACAACGACGCCGCAGTTGAATTGGTTTTACCAGCAACCATGTCACTAAAACAGGTTTTTGCTGTCCTACCAGAAACTAACAGCACCTGCATTCGCCACGACGCTTGGCAATTAGTGGCATCACACGATTTTAAGCTTGACGATTTACCAGAGAATTATTATCACGACGCCGTTGACTCAGCCAAAAATCATCAAGTCGGTACTGTGGACTACCCCTACGACCGTTTTGACTACCGCGATCATTATTGTGTTCGTGATTTCCGCCCTGACGATGCCGCATGCAAAATTACCATTACCCCACTAGCAAAGTTGTCAACTCGTAACGCCCAGCCTAAATTAGCCAAATTTCAGGAATCAATCGTTAAAGCAAATTGAGTACGGACGTTAATCACTTCCCTTTTATTATTGACCGTGCTCAACTAAGTTATGGATTTTGAAAAATACGGGATTAACAGCGTCCCCGACCTACTGGCGTTTATGCAAAAAAATCTGCGTTACGGGTTTACCGACCATGGTCAAGTCTACCAAGAAGGTCCCGAGTTCGGTCCGCAAATGGACCAATTCTATAAATTAAAAACTGGCGAAGATTTGATTAACAGCGGTTACGGCGTCTGTTGGGACTTCTGCGAACTGGCTCGCGAATTTTGCGAACAGAATAACATTCCGCACCACTGCTACTTTATGCTGTCGTGGCTGAATCAGCAGCAAGGCGGTCCCACGCACACGTTCTTGACCTTTGAAGAGAACGATAAATGTTACTGGCTGGAATACGCTTGGCAAGCCCACCGCGGGCTTTGGGAATACCCCGACCAAGCCACCGCCTTGCACGACATCTTGCGAAAATTTAACGCCACCAGCCAACAACCTTACGCCCGCGTCGACCTTTACCAAACAGAGAAAGCCCCCGCCAGACTTAATTTCCGCGAATTTATCGACCATTGTGTGCAAGGCGAACGCATCGATGTGCAAGTCTTAAAGACAGCCCAAACACAACCGCCAAAGCAAAATGACGATTTAAGGTTAGCACGGTAAGTTAATACCTTTGGTGATGGTCACGTTTGGTGTTATACTACTGCTATGTTATATAACGTAGTTGATGGCGACACGACGCAAAAAGTTTTGAAAATCGGCCCGACGCTGATTAACTTAAAGCCCCAGCAATTTGTTTGTCCGGCGGGCTTAACCATTACCTTGGACAGTGGTTTTCGCCAAGATACCATTCCGCCGCAAACTTTTTGTGTTTATCAAGATTGGGGCTGGTTCGTCGCCCTTAAAGAAACCTTTGGTATTTTACAGGCGGTAGGTATCGACGAAAACTCTACGCTGGCCGATTATGCGCAAGTTGTGTTCCGTAACAACCAACTGACGAACACCGTTTTGCAATACGACACAGCCAACAATTTGCACTATTTTGCTTACGAAAAATGGGTGTCGGGGCAAATAATGCATTATTACGCGGTAATTATTAAAGGCAGCGACGCTTTTTGGCTTTGTCAATTCGCTTGTGCCAAAGACAAATTTTCTGATTGCCTACCGTACTTCATCGACTGTGCCAAAACCATTACCGTTAGTTAAAGGCGAAAAACTGGACCACGATCATCAATTAAAACGGCATAAAAGTGTGACACAGCAGCGCCGTAATGATGTAACAACTTAACGCACACACCGTTAATAATTCGGCCGTTAAAATTATCTTCAAGTAAATTTTATCCTGCCGCCGGAGCAAATAAAAGTTAACGAAGTATAAACCCCCGCCGATACCGCCACAAATTCCCGCCGCCAACACGCACAGCCCGATATTGCCGCCGTCATGACTTAAGCCGCAAAACACAATCGCGGGGATAAAAACTAATATCGCCAAAACCCATTCGTACCACACTACTTTCCGCAGCACTTCAATCTGTTGCCCAAACAGCGTCACCGTTACCCCGATTAGTTGGTTGCCTTTAACCGTCAGTAACTCGCTGGACTCATCCGGCGTTAACGCGTAAACGCCGCGTTTACGTTTGGTTAACGGCACCCCGTCATAGGTGATTGTCCGCCGCCCCGTCCAAAAACTTTCCGCATAGACCAGATCCTTAAACTTTGTTTGTTCGTTATTGATTTTACTTAACATCCTTACTCCTTAAACACTTTTAATTGGGGATATTCCCCATCACGACAAACCCACGCCGTACTATCAGTGAACAGATTGGTTGTTACCCAATCTTCATCTTGGAAATTGTCTGCGGTAATTGCCGTGGCGGTTGTTGACGAAGCGGGTTGCTCTTGACCGTCCACCGCATAATTAAACGCCGTAACCGCCACGTAGCAATTATCACAAGTTCCTGCGTCAAGTAGATTGGCAAAAGCACTGACTAATGGTTCGCAACCATCGACGACCGTGGCCGCAATGTTAACCGTTAAATCCACCACCGCAAAACAGTTGGTAATGGGCGACGTACCAAAGTAATTGCCAACCAAGCCCGCGATAGCAAGTAATTTCTCCTTAGAACTACTATGTTTATTAAATTCAAGTGTTAAGTTGACTATCGCGTAAGAATCTTTGATTACCGCACTGGCTTTTCCCGCTAAACCGCCAACTTCGGTTAGGTAAACGCTGGTGTTCGTCATCATTAAATTGACGTCCGCATAGCAATTTTCAATTAGCCCCTTATTCGCTTCCCCAACCAGCCCGCCAAAACTACACGCAAATGTCTGGTTTCCGGTGACCGTACCCACAGCATAACAATTAGACAAGGTGGCATCATACATCACCGCTACCAAACCACCACTGTCAAAAACACTGTTTAAGGTTAAATGATAATTTTCCACACCTAAATTTTTTATCGTGGCATTTAGACATAAACCAAATAAACCGCTCCGTAAATTGTTCGCCGCATAAGTCACGTTTTTAATCACGTGACCTTGACCGTCGAACACCCCTTGGAATTTGGTAAACGTGGCCGCCGCACCACCAAAATCTAAATCATTATTTAATTGGTAATAAGCCTTACAGTACACGGAATAATCCGCAATCAAAGTGGCCAATTGGTAAAAATCGTCGGTCGTGGCGATTTGATAAGGATCGTCGGCTGTGCCACTGCCTTTGCCATACACCGGTGCCCAAATCGCGGTTAAGGTGATCACTGCGGTATACGTTGTCGGCCCAAAAACACTTTGATCGGCATAGACCTGATTGTTATCTTGCCAACCAGCAAAGAAATACCCCGCCTTGACAAAATTATTTTTGGTCAAATAATAGGTGACGCCAAATTCGCAAGTTTCCGCAGGCATTTCGCCACTATCGGCACCATTGCCATCAAAAATAACGGTATAACTGTCACCCACCCATTCTGGGCGTAAATAAACTTTACCACCATCATTAGCGGACAACTTCCACACCAACCACGCCGTTTGGTCAATTGGTTCAACACGCTGTAACCCATAGTTCGTTTCAATCAACCACCCCACTTGGGTATAATGTTCCTTGGTTGGTAGAGTTGGTAAAATAAACTGCTCGTCATAAGCAAAAGTGCCCAATAAATCATAATTATCAGTTGCTTCTTGCCGCAGATAAACGCTGTAAGCATTGGCTGCGTAAGCAGCATAAACGTTAAGGTAAGCCCCGTGCTTGATGGTGTCCACGATATTAACGTACTGACCATCAGCGTTGGGGACGAGGCTGGTACCATCATCCAGTGTATAACCAATTAAATGATAACCTTTTGGCCACTTGCCAGTTGGCACTGCTAGGGCAAAGGATTGGTCCCATTGACAACGAATGGTTTGGTCACAGCGTCCCGTTGCCGGCGGAGCCTTATAATAAAACTGCACCACGTATTCGTTGATGGCCCACGTCGGGGTTAAGTAGACTACTTGACCGTCGGTGGTGGCTAAATTACTTTGCTCGGTTGTCGTTGAATACTTTTCGTTAGTGTCGCGGTTAAGCCAATAGGAGACATGATAACCGACCCGATAGGAGGCGTACAGCAACGAAAACCTTTCGTCATAATTAACCGTCACGCGAATTGCGTCTTGCTCCGCGTTTTGTTCGTCGGGCAGGTACACCACGGTATAACTAATCGGTTGCCAAACCGCCGTCAAAGTCAGGGTGGTTTCTTGATCAACTAACTGGTCAATCACTGTTTCATCGGGGTAAGTTTGCCCGTTGTATTCCCAACCAACAAAGTTGTACCCAACGCGGGTAAAGGTATTGGGGGTTAACTGGGTTTGCTCGCCGTACACGGCTTCTTGTTTGGACATTGCGCCAGTTCCCCCGTTGGCGACAAACTTGACAGTAAAAGTTGCGGGCTTAAAATAGGCTTTTAATTCAACTACGTCGCCGTCTTTGGTGGTCAGATTGCGAACGCTGCCTTGGTTGTAATAATAAAGCGGATTACGTCCATCGGGAAATTCGCGGCCCCAAACGTAAAATTGGTGACCCCGTTTAGTAAATAAATTAGCCGACAACAGTTGCGGTTGGTCATAAACCAAGTTTTGGTCGGGCATAGTTCCGTCACTGCCGTTCGCCAAAAACCGCACTGTGTAACAAATCGGTTCCCACTTGGCGTAACAATAACCCACTTCCTTAAGTGGTGCCGAAAAATCGTACTCTTCACTGTACGTACGGTCACGGTACCAACCGCCAAAGCGATAACCAGTTTTCGTCGGTGCTTGATTCGGTTGCTTTACTGTATCGCCCCGCATTACGTCAAGGCTTTGGTAAACCTTGTTTTCGGAATAATAATAAAACTTGATGTGTTGGTCTTTATACTCCGCCAAGGTATAGTTCAAATTATGTGGCACATTTTTCAGTGCGTTAACCGGAATCGCTAGGTTCATGTAATCAATGATACCGTCGGTCAACATCAAAGTGGTAATACCAATGACTTGCCCTTGTTCGTTCAATAATACACCGCCACTGTTGCCGTGGGTGATATTGACCGTCGTTTGCAGGTAGTTGTTTTCTGCGTAAGTGTAGGACTTTTTGGAAATAATCCCTTGCGTCAAGGTACTGTTGGCGTTACCCAAAGTAAAAGATTCGGGGTAACCAATCGCATAAACGGTTTCGCCAACTTTAATTTTATTGCTGTTACCTAAGGTTACTTGGGGGTTATGTTTAATGTCGACTTGGATAATCGCCAAATCACGCTTCTCGTCGCACCCGACAATTTTGGTCACGGGATAAGTTTGGCCATTATTCAACGTCACTTCCCCACTGGTACAATTTTCAATCACGTGGTAATTGGTCACCGCCAAACCTTGGTCGTTAATAAAGAACCCCGTTCCCGCCATTTGGTCGCCATTATCTTTGGTCAAAGTAATACAAAACACGGCGGGGTCTACCCGCTCGTAAATTTTGTTGCCACTTAACTTAATCGGCACCAACGTGACAACCAAAACCATGGCCAAAATTACCACCGCCAAGGTGGCCACCAGATACCAAATACCATGCGGGTGATGATGAGCGGTTTGTTCGCTGGCTACTCGGGCACGGGGGCGATCATAATCCAAGAACTCACCAACCGTAATCCCGAATACGTTAGCCAACCGCTGAATGGTATCTAGGTCGGGTTGCGATTGGTTATTTTCCCATTTGGATACCGCTTGGTAGGAGACACTTAATTTTTTGCCCAGTTCGGCTTGCGTTAAATTATGTTGCTTGCGTAATTTAGCAATAATTTGACCGTATTGTTGCATATTTAAGTCCTCCTTTATTACCTAACTCATTATAGCATAATCTGCCGACAAAGGAATCATAAACACTCTACTGGTGGTTGAATTGTTGTATAATTAGATGAATTGTCCACCCCTTTACAGGTCGATAACGTTAAACCGGCGTACAGCACGGCGTAAAGACCATAAGGTACCGGCAACGTAACACAGGGCTCCGCCCGCCAACACGATCAGGTGCGCATAATGGTAATTGCTGTTTAACACGCCACAATACGGGAATCAGCACCGCAAACAAAAATTTAGCCTTGACCACCGACGCTTTGGCGACGGGTAACATCGCCGCATACAAAGTGTCGTTGGCTTCGCGGTTGGCTTGAAAAGTTTGGAAAATCCCAAAACTGACAAAGAACGCACTGACCAATACGGGGTAATTGGGAAGCAGCACCATTAACGCAAAGGCAATGAACCAGTACGACAACGGCGACGCGAACTTCATTTCTTTACGTAATAAGTTTTTCATTGTGCTGCCCCCTTTTCAATCCGTAACATAATGTCTTCCAAAGTACCGCCGCCCATTTGTTTACGGAAAGCGGCTTGTTCCGCCGACGCCACCACCCGCCCGTTTTTTAGGTAAGTAATGTATAAACTTATTCCCCTTTTTGAAAAAGGGTGTCGAAGTTTTTTAAAAACTAAAGGAATTTATCCAATGATGAAAAAAGGTTCTCGCGAAGACATAGTAAATCTCAATCATATGTTAGTGGAAAAAAATGGCAAAAAGAATAGATATAGAAATGCTATTAAAGAAATACTGGGCGAAGATTTAACACTTGAGATAGAATATTTAGCATGTAGACGTCTTTCGCTTAACTTAAGAAATAATTATTATCATAATGGGTGCGGAGACGAGAAAAAATATTTTCCAAGCGAGATGGTGTTATTCTTTTATTTTTTGAAAGCTTATTGCCTTGGTTATGACCCAGATATAAATTGACAGAATATATAAATTTTTCCAGCTGTAAGTTCAAATTCTGATACTGCATTGACAATGGTTAAAGCCATACCTATTGACGAACCAATTATTTTACATTTTTACCTTTTTGCGTCTTTTTTATTTTTCTTTCAATTTCTTTTATTTCCTTATCTGTGAATACGTGCACAATAGAACCAGAATTTTTTAGCAAATTTGATTCGTAAGAAATCATATCAGCATAGATTTTATCTATGTTTTTAGTGTGCATCCATAAGCCTAAAGCTGGTAGTAAATTCAAAATGTAAATGATTTCGGTAACAATATGACTACTATTTACGGCTGTAACAAGTATTAAGTTTATATTTGAAAAAAAGGCAAGAAAAACTACACTAATGCAAAAAGTTGATACAAGTATAAACAATATAACATAAAATTACTAAATCTAAATATAGTTTCTATATTAATGAATGCTCAATATAATGAGCATAAAACGCTAAAAAATGCTCAATTTGGTTGACTTATTTTATATATTTTTATATAGTTTAGAAATAATTAATTAAGGAGGCTAATATGGAATTAGCGACTAATGAAAATGTTTTAAACCTATTATTTTCTTACAATCCGTGGTGGCAAACGGGGACTGTTCAGAAGGAATTTGTCAAAGAGATGAAAAGATGTGCTTATTATGAAGCAATAAAAACAATGCTCAATACGGATATAAGAAGATCTGTCATTTTATGTGGGGCAAGGCGAACAGGTAAAACAACAATAATGTACCAAGCAATCGATAAATTAATTAATGACGGAGTTTCCCCTAAAAATATAATGTTCGTTTCTTTTGACCATCCATTATTGAAATTATGTTCAATTGATAAAGTAATTGAAATCTACCGTAACAATATTTCGTCGGACAATGAGCTATATTGTTTTTTTGATGAAATTCAATATGCTACTGAATGGAATAATTGGTTAAAAATTTTGTACGATACAAACCCGAACATCCGAATCATGGCAACAGGATCGGCAAGTCCAATTTTAAAAGATAAAGTTTCTGAAAGCGGGCTGGGTAGATGGACGATTATCCATGTACCTACCCTATCATTTTATGAGTATTGTCAATTATTAAATATTTCAGTTCCCACCTTACCGCAAGATATTAAACCAACTCAATTGTATCAAAAAACAAAGCAGGAACAAACGGATATATTTAATAAGCTTTCTGGCTTACAAATACATTTTTTAAGGTATTTGCAAGTTGGTGGGTTCCCTGAATTAGCTTTAAGTCATGATGACATTTATGCACAGCGAGTTTTAAGAGAAGACATCGTCGATAAGGCTTTAAAGAGAGATCTTCCTTCAATTTATGGCATTAGAAACATTACTGATATTGAAAAATTGTTTTTATATCTTTGCTATACATCTTCAAATATCGTCAATGTTGCGACAATTTCAAAAGAATTAGATGGGGTTAGCAGAAACACAATCGATAAATACATTGAATATCTTGAAAGTGCAAATTTAATTTATGTAAGTCCAGTCATTAGTACTGGTCCAAAACAAATCCTAAAAGGACAAAATAAAATTTATATTGCCGATGCTGCTATGCGAAATGCCGTGTTACTAAAAGATGATATTACAAATGATCCAGACGAATTGGGTGTAATTGCTGAAACTGCCGTTTATAAACATATCAAATCATTTTATTATAACGCCAACACTCAAATAGGTTATTACCGTGGCGATAAAAAAGAGAAAGAAATTGATATCGTTGTTAAATATATCAAAGCCCCGTCAATCCTTATAGAAGTTAAATACAGAGAACAGTCTAAAATCGCAGAAAACGATGCGATCGTTACCGAAGGAAATGGTATGCTTCCGGGAATCGTTATTACCAAAAGAGCTAACGATTTTGGTGAAATTAAATATGGAATTAAAAGCATTTATAAAATTCCTGCCCCCGCATTCTTATACTTATTAGGATTTGTAGAATATCAAAGAGTAAAACAGGACTAAAACAAGTTGTTACGCTATTTTGTTATATTGTTTGGTTTTAATCAAAAAATGATTGCTGCTTTAAAATATTGATATTTTCTTTGTTCTCTATATTTGAGAAATTAAAATTATCATCAATTGGGATTGCACCTCTCCTAATCAGCTCATTATTCCCTAAACAATTTTCATTTTTCAAACAAAATTCACGGACCCAACCTTTTCTAAGGTTTTCTACGGCTCCATACCAAGTTCCACCTTGATTATAATTAGATTTAATTACCGTTGTTGCTACTGATTGTGTATATATGTACTTATTTCTTTGCATTGCATTACCAGTATTAAAGCCAGCATCGGGTTTTACAGCTGAAAGCAATAATAATTTTTTTTCTCTTATGTATCGACTATAGTTATGGTCTTTGATTTTCCTTATCATTGAATCAGCTAAAAATTCAACTGCATATCCGCCGTTGCTTAAACTTTCTGCTGTGGCAATACCATCTACCCCTTTTGCCCCACCAGAAACTATTCCATAACCATGGGTCAAGGCATGGTTAACCAAATTCTTTAACTTTTTAATATCCGGTTCTTTTACGTTTCGACTACCCACAAAGCCAATGTATTTTTTATTAAGTAAATCTAAACTCCCTGCATAATAGAAAAGTGGTGGTGATTGTTGCCCAAGTAGTTTTTTAATCCTTTTGGGGTATAATTCAGAAGCTCTTGTGACAATTTTAATACCATATTTATTAAGATTTTCTAACTCAAAAGCCAAACTCGTACTACGAGCAAGTAACATTTGATATCTTTCAATTTCTTTTCCATCAAAAATATTGAGAATTGAAGTAAAGTCTTTTTTAGAGAAATCAAATAAATCTTTCGGAGTCTTTTGATGTTTAATTAAATTTTCAGCAACGGTCGCCCATTCCTTATTTTCAAGCGGTTTCAATTTATTGGTAGTCCCAATTTGACTACATAACGCAATTATAGCAAGTTCATGATCTTGATCCATTTTACTTCTCACTCCTACTGCTATCTGCCAATGCGAACGGGAATACCATTTCTGCTCCGTTATCCATTAATTTATAGCCGCATACAGTTAATGTCCATTTAGAATCGACAATATCATCAATAAGTAAAATGTTTTTGGGAATATTAACACCATCAATAATATAAAAAGAATTAAAAGCATTATCGCATTGATAGGCACTGTTTTGCATAAACTTTTGCTGCACTGCGTCCTTTTTCCACAAAGTTTCAATAAATTCGAGCTTAAGTCTTTTTGCTAATCGTTCGGCAAAATTTTTGACTATATTACTGCGAATCGATGGAACAAAAGTCAACGCTGTGATATTATTCACTTTAATGATATTTTTGAGTACCTCAACACTTTTACCAAGTAATTCATCGCAGAATTGTTGATTTTCATATTTATCCCTTTTGACAAGTTCTCCGTATCCGACTTCTCCATATTTGCTTAAAGCAACTCCTTCTTGATTAATAAATTCTATTGCAGTCTTGCCAGAATACTTTTTATTTGGCCATTGCTTCCGCGGAGAAAAACGGATGATTAAACCATTAACATAACGTTGAGCATCTTCCATATCGGCCAAATCAATATTATTGTCAAAGATTGTTTCGCCCAAACAATTAGAACATTTCCCGCATTCTTCCGCTGTATCATCATCTAAACAGTTAACAATGAATTTGCTATAACACTCTTTTGTGTTTAACAGCTCTTGCATTTGTTTTAATTCATTCCTTTTTATTTGTTTCAATTCATTGTATGTATTTTCGTTATAGACATAATCTTTTGGCGTCGCAAAAAATTGATTCCCTTCATTAAAGATTACTGCTTCATCTTCTAAGAATCTTAAAACTTTTTCAATCTCTTTAATTTCAATATTTATTCGAGAAAAGATTTCACATTTTTTTAAGCCATTATGTTCCCTTAAGACTCGTAACACCCTTTAACAATCATCTTTTTTAGGGAATGCTGTTTCAATAAAATATTCATTAATTTGTTGATCTTCTTTTCCGTACATTAAAATTGCATAAGCTTTGTCAATATTTCTTCCTGCTCTTCCAATTTGCTGATAATAACTTATAATATTGGGCGGGCATTGATAATGAATTACAAAGCCAATATCTGCTTTATCATACCCCATACCTAATTTAATGGTTGCTACAATCGCTTTAATTGCATTATTTTGGAATTTATCAATCGTCTCTTGAAGTTCATCCTCTTTTGATTCATCCGAATAATAAGACATAGCACTAATGTCGTGTTGATTAAGAAAATCCGCCATGTAATCACAATCGCGTTTAGTTAAACAATATATAATTCCTGTGCCTGGCAGATTGGCAATGTTTTTTAAAATCCAGGCAAACCTAGTTGCTCTATCGGGCATATACAAGACCCTAATGTACAAAGATTCTCTTGTTAAAGGGCCTCGCGAAATATAAACATCTCCGCCTAGTTGTGCTTTTAAATCTTCAACCACCCGATCATTTGCAGTGGCCGTTGTTGCTAAAACAGGAACAGTACTAGGTAATTTGCTAACAACTTTAATTAGTTTACAATACTTTAATCTAAAATCATGGCCCCATGTCGAAATGCAATGTGCCTCATCGATAACAAACAGACCTATTTTTATTTCTAATAATGCGGATTGAACTTCTGGGGCGAATAAAGTTTCAGGTGTCACAAAAACTACATCAAGCTGATTATTTTTTAATAATAGAATGATTTCATCATGCCTATCTTTTGTTGTATAGTTCAGCCTATCACATAGTAGACCTAATTTATCAGCGGCTTGAATTTGATTTTCCATAAGGACTAGCAGTGGACTCACAATTAACGTGACCCCTTCGCCTTGTTCTCTTAAAATTCGGCTAGACAAGAAATAGACCAAACTTTTTCCCCACCCAGTTTTTTGAACTACTAATGTTCTCTTACGGGATAATGTTGCAACAATAGCTTCTAATTGCCCTTCTCTAAACTGGGCATTATCACTATAAAGTTCTTTAAGTATGTGGTATGCCCTTTTTTCAATTTTCATGCTATCCATCTCTACAATTTTAATGTAACATACTTTTTTTATCAAAGATATTAAAAATTCTGGAATTAAAACCGATTAAATTGGACTTACCTTGATAAACTCAATTGCCAACTCATCATTAATAACTTTGGCAAAGCTATGACCATTTGTGTGCAAAGAATTGTTTACGGAGGGAATGGGATGTAAAACGAACTTAATTTTAGTTTCGTAACTCTTTTAAAATATGAGTATTTGAGCTCAATTATCATAATTCTATTCTTGCTTTGTATTTTGATTAATTCACTAATCAAATGTTATAGTTATTAGGTTGAAATTATAATTTCACAAATGAGGAGTAAATTATGTATGAAAATTTAATAACAGAACAAGAATTAAATAAGAACCTAGAAAATTTTAAAATTGAGAAAAACAAAGCATTAAGGGAAATTTTCAAGAAGTTTATAAAACCCAATCTTTTAATTCGCTTAAAAGAAGATATTTTACATTCTGATGAATTTATGAATATTATTCGTCTCAATTGTTTTAAATTAACGCACAGTATGATTATTGGAATGGGTGCTGATGACCCTGAGTATGAAATTTGCTTAGACATTGCTATGATATACTGGTATTTAACACTATTTGATAGTGATGAAGAGAAAAGTAAAAAACATAAAAACGAAAGTTTTATTAACAGCTTAAAAGAAAGAACATTGTTTCAATGCCAACTGAGACCACTAAATAGGTATTTTAATAAAACTAACTATTTCATTGAACACACACCGATTCATTACGCGGTAAGTTGTATGATTAATTTTATGATTTCCAATATAGAGGCCAGACTGCAAAGTAAAAAACGTTTGGGTGTACCTAATGAAAATTTCAAAATAAACACAATGGTAGTTATTCTAAAAACCATAAAGTCAATTTTATTGTTAGTGGAAAGTGATAATGCGGGCAGTGCGTTTTCGTTATTGCGCAGTATAATTGAAATAACTTGCGTTTATTTTGCTATTGAAGATAAAGAGAATGTAGCTCAGGAATACTATAAGTTTATGCAATATAGAATTGATTACGAAAACACGGGCAAATATCCTAATGAATTTAAAGATCTTGTGCCTAAAAATGTTCTTAAACAAAATTACTTAAACTATGGTTGGTTAGATCAATTAAACAACAGAAAATTAAAAACTAGTCAGCCGAAATATATCTTTAATGAATTATTAAATACTATAAAATTTAATGATGAAAGAAATAAGGAATTATTTTCAATTGTTTATAAATATTGCTGTAAGTTTTCTCACGGAAATTATTTAAACCAAAGTATTGACCCGTATGTTTTTATTTGGATTCTTAGTCGGATAGGAATCATTTTCAAAGATTTAGCACAAGAGTTTTCACAAATGTTCAAGGTAAAGCTTGAATACAACAATATTGACCTTTTTGAATTTCTTGATAAAGCAACCGTCGAGGCATTTAAAATTTACGAAAAGCAATCTTAAGTTAAATACTTTTAAAAATCTATTTATTAAGATAGAATTATCTAACCTATAACTTATAGTGTGCTTATCTTTACACAGTTCAATTTGTATTTCTAATGGCAGACCAAGAAATTTCAAAACTTATTAATAAGAAAATAGATAAATACCCACAAGTAACACACTATTTAAATGGGTGAGAGAATAAATACTATTCGCTTTGCATATTTAGCCTAATTTCCATTCATCGTCGGTTCAAATCTTGGTACGCCTTACATGACTTCTTAATAAATTTAATGTTAATAAGTACGGACTTGCTAACCACGGACTTGACCACAAATAATCGCCACAGCAGTTCTTTCTGCGTTCTAGGGCGATTATCCGCTATGATTGGTTCAATCACCAACTCACCATTAAGAACTCTGGCAAACAGTAAGTTATTGTGGGCATAGAAATGCTTGGCAGAGTGTAGATGTTTGCTCCCGAACACACAAGAAGTATCAATGCTTTTGTGTGGACGGCGTTGTCGGATTTTGTGTACAAAAGTAGCAATGCCACCATTGACGATAACATTATGTTCCTTAGGCTATATTTTTTCTCTTCTTTGAAACTTTTCTTACATTAAATGTATTTTCTTTATTGCGAGCAGTGTAACTTTTTCCGTATAATGAACCAAATCTTTTACCACATTCAATAGGTGCCTTTATTGTATTACCTGATTTATATATTTTATTTACTTTCTTACCCGTCCCTGCTTTATTGGTTTTATCATCAGACGCTGCAATAGGTTTGCAGTGCATATCACTTTTTGGTAAATTAACATTCTCGCACTCTTCCATAGGAGCTACATTATTAATATCATCAAGGTCGTCTTTTGTACTACTTGCTGTCGAATCTTTGCATTGATGAATACCAACAATAGTCCCAGCAATTCCAGAGATGACTAATAATACTATCCAAATAATCAAAACAATGGTCATTACTTATTTTCCCCTTTTATTATTTCTTTCACCCAAAGCACAAAACTCGGGAAAAAATTAAAACATGATTTTGCACTAAAAGTCCCGATAACAACAAAAATTATTGCCAATAATACTTGATTTAAGTTACATTCTATAATCATCAGCAAGACAATCATTGCGGTTAATATCACACCAATAATAAAAGTATAAAGGTCTGTTATTTTTCGTATAACTTGCAATTTTCTTTGTTTAGAACTAGAATTAGAATCTAAGTTAGTTAAAGAGTCTATTCCAAATGGGACAATTAACAAAATCAACTGGAAATATATAGTCATATTAATTTCAGGAGTCCTATTCCCAAAATCTTTCCATATACTATGAATTGCTAATGCATAACAAAAGATTGATGATATTACCTTAACAAAGTCAATCATTACATCATATCCAATTTGTTTAATTTTTTCTTGGTTACCCTTTTGGGGTTTGACATTATTTGTATTTGTCATTAGTTATTCCCTAATTATTGTCTACCTAGTGCGTCAATTTAGAATTTTAATAAAATTCCAAATAATTTGCGGCATTTTCCCTTTTATTTTATCTTAAAAACAGTCCCATCATTTTCTGTCACATAGCTATAATTATCAATTTTTTATTTATCCCTTATACCAATAATAATCGTAATAAGTACTGGTTAAATAGGTTGCGTTTTGAGCCGTATCAGTCAAAGTCAAATTAGTACCACTGGTCGCACTAGGCGATGTTGACACATACCAACCGTCAGCATCTGCAAATGTTACACTCGTCAAGCCAGTGCAACCATAGAACGCATACTTACCAATGTTGGTTACGCTGTCCGGAATAACTAAATCGGTTACCAGTTTATCGTTAAGATACAACGCAGCACCAGTACCAGTAATCACTTTAATAAAATCACCAGTAGCAGTTGTCACATCCTTATAGGGGGCAACTAGCGGGTTAGCACTAATATCTTCAAAATCAATTTGGCACCAAGCACCTAAATCACTAATATATACTTTACTTAAATTACTGCTTTGTTTGCGGAAAGCTCCATAACCAATACTGGTAACACTAGCGGGAATAGTCACACTGGTTATATCGTCACGACCATAAAAAGCATAACTACCAATATGAGTAACACCATTGGGGATAACAATATCTCCAGTCAATGATACATTGACATTATTAAGATACAACTCAGCACCGTAACATAGTGGATTAGCATAAATAATATCGCTGGCATACCAGGCATTACTACTATAATCAATCTGATACCAAGCACATAAGTCAGTAACATGTACTTCACTCAATCCATCACACCCCCAAAAAGCTCTTGTACCAATACTGGTAACACTAGCAGGAATGGTCACACTGGTTAAACCGCTGCATCCAGAGAACGCCTCTTCGCCAATATTGGTTACACTGTTACCAATTATTACACTCGTCAAACTACTGCAACCACGGAACGCAGAACTGCCAATGCTGGTTACGCTGTTACCAATTGTTACACCGGTTAAACCACTGCAACCGTAGAACGCATAACTGCTAATGCTGGTTACATGTTCGGGAATCGTTATACTCGTCAAACCGCTGCATCCATAGAACGCATACTTATTTATTGCCGTAGTTCGTTCGTCAAGTGTTATTTCAGTTGCTGTACCTACATAGTCTACGGCGATATAATCATTTCCGCTCACATAATAGATTACACCATTATTTGCTGTTACTAAGTTACTTGCTTCACTAAGAGAGGTATGAATTACTTTAGCATAATAACCCACATAACCATGATTAGTTGAGCCAATAGTAATCGTTAAACTGGATAAGTTGTAGACTTCTGCCAAATGGTAGCAACCATAGAACGCAGAACTGCCAATGCTAGTTACGCTGTCAGGAATAATTACACTGGTTAAACCACTGCAACCGTAGAACGCATAACTGCTAATGCTGGTTACACTGTTACCAATTGTTACACTGGTCAAACCGCTGCAATTATAGAACGCACGATCCCCAATGCTGGTTACGCTGTCAGGAATAGTGACTTCGGTCAAGGTTTCATTGCTTTTGAACGCCTCATCTCCTATCTTCGTAATAGTTACACCATTAATTTGGTTAGGGATGTCTAAAACACTTACCTTAAAAGTTTTTCCAATATCGTTAAATCCTGTAATGGTGCCATCTCCAGTGACGCTCAAAATATTTTCAGTCGCGTACCATTTTGCGTATAAAGTTATATTTCCCGTGGTGCCATACCTGATGTAAGTTACTTTGCAAGTATAATCGCTATCACTGTACCAACCACCAAAGTAAAAACCATCTTTGGTCGGTGCTTGCAACGTAAATGTCGAAGTCGTGACATTATATGTCGACGGGTTATCACCATTTGTGCCACCGTCTAGTTCATAGGTAATGGCATACGGTGTCGGCGAAAATTTCGCATACAAGCGAATATCCCCTGTCGAACCTTGGTTAATTTCGGTAACGCGGTTAACGAATTCGCGTTCGCTGTACCAGCCGTCAAAAGTATAACCAGTTTTACTCGGTGCTTGTAAAGTAAAGGTTGATGTTTCAATATTATACTCGGACGGATTATCTGCCGCGGTTACACCCGATAAATAAGAGCCACTATCAGTATAATAATTGTAAGATACAGAATAATTTTTTAATTGCCAAATGGCGTACAAATCTAGGTTATCGTTTAGGTTATAAGAACTTTCGGGGAAATACGCAGTACCACTGCCGTCCGCAGCGGTGTTCCATTTGATAATTTCGTACCCGTTCTGCGTGAATGTATCCTTCCATTTTAGGTCTACGTAACGACTGCTATCAAATGTTTGGGTAGTACTTTGTTCCGTACCATCATTAGCATGATAAGTAATTTCTCGTGTCGCATCTTCCCAAATAGCGTACAGATTAAGATCACCAGTGATTTGGTATTCAGCATACGATTTATAAGCCGTACCTGTGCCATCTGCCGCAGTATTCCATCCGACAAAGCGATACCACGGACGGTCATAAAACATCCCGCCAATCTGAAAAGCATCTTTTTTATAATCATGGCAAGTTTCGGTTCTGTAACGACCTGTTCCATCGTTAACATAATAAGTAATCTCATAGCCATGGGATTGACTACCGAAACCACACGCCGTCATTGCCACGCTGGAACACAACAGCACACCGACCAGTACCAAACATTTGAACCAATTTTTCCATTTTTTCATCTCTTTATTCTCCCTATAATATTTGTACCATGCAAAATTTCAATCTATTGTTTCAGTCGTATAGACTGGATTTATATTTTCATCTTTTTCTTTTTTCTTGGAAGAAGCAGCGATTATACAATCTGTTATGTCAACCAATGTATTTCCCAAATCTTCGCCCTTTTTGAGCTTTTCCTCAGAAGTTAAATGCGAAGGTGCTTCACCCACCACAGAATAATTGTTATTTGGTAAATCCATATCACACATACTCATATCTCCTTTTTGATGAACATTTTGCAGAAATTCTGTTCACCGAATAAACTATTTGATGAACAAAACAAGTATTAAAACTACAAAAAATATTGTTAGGTGAACACCTTTAATGAAAATACTTGCATTTTAGACATTGTTTGAATATAATAGTTGCGAAACTTGTCCACCGAATAGTTTATTCGGTGGCTTTTTTATTGGGTTAATATTGCAACAACTTGCCCAGTTTATTCATCATATCGGTTTTGTGTTCCAATAGGCTGTGGGCGTAACGGTTTAAGGTAATTTGGGAATTTTTATGACCCAAAATTTCGGATAAGGTTTTGACGTCCATACCACACTCCAGAGCCCGCGTGGCAAAAGTATGACGTAACGCATGAAAACCTTTGTGGGCAATATGCAAGCGTTTTAACAACAGTTCAAAACTGCGTTAATAAGAACGTACCGCAATAACTTGGTCTTGGTCGGTGATGACATAAGCGTGATTGGTTGCCCGTTTTAGTCCCTTAAACAATGCCATGATTGGTTTTGGAATGGGAATCACCCGCACCGAAGTCTTGGTTTTGGGCGTGTCGTCGACTCGACCATAACGCGTATCGTAACAAGTACGATTGACGTGCAATAACCCTTTACCAAAATCAATATCGCCCCATTTTAACGCTAATAATTCGCCAATGCGTAACCCCGTGTACAAACACACGATAATACCGTACAGTTTCGTTTTCTTACTGGTTAAGACAAATTGTTCAATTTGTTTTTGTTCCGCCGTGGTAAAACACTCTATCTGCTTTTCAGTAATTTTGGGTCGTTGGATTTTACTGCCAATGTTTTCGGCAATTAAGCCCAAAGTACACGCCGTTTTTAAGGAACTCTGCATTACCGAGATAATCGTATTGACGGAATTAGCCGACAAACCTTGCCGTGTTTTTAAGTTACCACTTTGTAGCAAAGTCATGACAAACTGCTGCAAAATCAATGGTGTCAAGTCGGTTAATTCATAACCACCAACCCCACCAAGATGTTGCCGTACCAGTTCCGTATAACGCGTGTAGGTGCGACCTTTGTTGCTTGGTTTGACATAGTTTTCTAACCAAGTTTCTAACCATTTTTTGTATAACATTTTTACTCCTTTTAACGTTACCAGTATACTTTGAGTGTTAAATCTAAAATGGCGTAGTGTCTGGTACGGGTACGATTTTTGGTGGGTTGATTTCCAGTTCTTTGTTCATGGGTTGGTCGCGGCTGATGTCGAAGTTGTAGACGGCGGTAATGCGGCGACAGAATGCTTGCCACGATTGGGGTTCTTTGTCTTGAATGTTTTTGTATTGTTCGGCAAGCAATAAATTAGAAACAATGTAAACCGTGTCGTAACAAGCCACGCGGTTATAATGGCGGCCGCGAATGCGTAACGGTTGTCCGTCAAGGTAGTCCAGTATTTCGCTGATTTTGAACGAACTGCGGAATTCGTCCAAGAACAAGACGGGTTCGCCGTTATAGTCGTCAATCCAACCAAACTCGTAGTTGGTGGTACGATAAACATCATCATAGCCGTGTTTGTTAAAAACGTAACTGGTCTTGCCGCAACCGGCGGAACCGTAAATGTAATAGACTTTCATGTGGCGAAACATGCGTTTGTATTTGTTCTCTAAATGCGATTGGCGGTATTCGCTGGCCCATTTCATCACCCGAATAAAACGGTTGCCGTGCTTTTTGGATAAGTCGTAAAAACTCATACCCGTTTCAATGTCTTGCATAATGTCGGTGAGATCGCTGCGTTCGCCGTCCCCGATAAACTCGCCAATTTCGTAGTAAGTCGGGCTAATGCGGGTGTCTTCGTCCATGCAGTATTCGCGGGCTTGGCTGCGTTTACCGTGCCGGGGTTCAAGGTGGGCGTCGACACCAATGGTCGATTTAGACAAAATCTTTTTAATCGTGCTGAACCACTTGGGTTGGGTGAACTCGCAATAACCTTGATAATGTTCCGTCCCCGTTGCGGGTGCTTGTTCACGTTGGAAAACCGCGTAACGTAAATCGGGAATGGTTTGTAAATAGGCAATAAACTCGGTTTCGGTTTGCACGGGGTTATTGACGGTAAAGCACCAATCACGGGCTTGGGTGTTTTTCTTGGGTGGGTCAAGGTTAATAATCTCTTGGTTCATATTTGCTCCCATAGTTTTGGTTTGCCACCACTTGTTACACTGTTACGGGGTGGCGTGGTAATACTGCACCGCCGCGACTTCTTCGGCTTGCAGCACAAACTCCGCCGGCGTCCGGTTAGTGCGCAGATAATACACGTGCATGAAGTGCCGTTTTTCCGGGTAAACCCAGTCCGTCAAGAAATGGAAGTCCGTGGGCTGGGTGGGCAGGCCTAACTCTTCGCCAATTTCGCGCACACAACCTTGTAACGGACTTTCCCCCGCACTGATGTGGCCGCCGCAAGCGTTATCCCACAGGTTCGGGTTGCTCTCTTTATCCGCCGCGCGCTTTTGCACCAAGATTTCGCCCCGGTCGTTGAGGACCCAGATACACACCACGTGGTGGTACGACTGGGTGTCTTCGTAGTGGCAAGCGTGGCGTGACTTAACCCCCAAAAAGTGGCCGTCGCGGTCGTAAGTGTCCAACATTTCTTCACTCATCACCACAGCGTAACACCACCCGGGCATTCACACAACCAAAACTACCGCGACTTTTTTGGCTTTAATCGATTTCTAACTCCGGGTCTTCAAATAACGGCGACGCGAAAAAATATGCGGTGGTGACGCCCAAGCCCCGACAAATCAATAACACTGTTTTAAGATTTACGCTGCTGTTGTCCGCGCGCATTAAAGTTTGCATCGTTCCGTGCGATAACGCGGTAACTTTTTCCAAACGATAAACTGACATTTCCTTTTCGTTCAAAATTTCTTTAATTCGTTTCACGACTGCTTTGGCTATTGTTTTCACAATACTAGTATTACTAATGAATTGTCTAAAAATAATATCGTAGAAACAATACTATTTACTTGGCAAAATAGCAGTACCCAATGTAATATTGTTTATACAATACTATATGAATGCCACTGTTTGTTTTATTGGTCATCGCAAAATCGCGGTTACCGCCGCACTGACCGCCACCTTAACCACATTGGTGCAGGAGTTGGTGGCGGCGGGCGTGGTTAATTTTATCTTTGGCAGTCACAGCCAATTTGATGATTTGTGTTATGAAATCGTCAGTAAGCAACGTCGGCAATCCCCGCAAATTCAGCGGGTGCATTATTGTACCGCGTACGAAAATTATACCAAGGCCGGGAGCAACACTTTATATGAGCAAGAAATTGACTGCGCAGCGGCCTTGACCGCGGGCAAGAACGCCTATGTCGTGCGTAACCAAGTCATGATTGACCACAGCGATATTTGTGTATTTTACTATGACCAAAACTATTTACCACCCCCACGTAAAAACCACAAACGCGCTTTAGTTACCCACCAGCCGCACAGTGGCACAGCGGTCGCGTGGCAATACGCTAAGGCCCGACACAAGCACCTGATCAACCTGTTTTAAGGCCCGCCTTTGGCGAAGTCACTATTTACATAGGGCGGCCGGCCATGCTATAATAGCCGCGATGAATCACGCCCAAACCCACTATCTGTTAAAAAAGTTGCGGCAAGTCTTTCGGGACGGCTACCGCCCGGTCCGCGGCGACGAACCCTACGGCGTGGCCCTGGACAACGGCACCACGGCGAACAACATGGTTAACTGCCTGGGCCATACTTTCAACTTGCGTAACCGCCAGTTTAACGATTACTAAATTGACCCGGCGGTGTCCCGCGGCCTGGACCCTTACTTCACGGGCTTTATGCAAGCAGACCAAGCGGACGAATTTATCAAACCGGCCGACAAGATGTTGCACTTTATCCGCCGCACCGGTTTGAAAGTAACCCCCTGCGCGCCCGCCGAGCCGGTGACAGATTTTAAGTCGTGGAAAATCGCCCTGTACTTCGCGCCGGGGGACTTTCATTATTTGCTGGAAGAGGCGCCCGCGCAATGGAGTGGCAAACTCGGCTTTGGCACCACGGTGGAACACTTTGCCGGCGCCCTGCCCCCGTTAAAGTACCATGACGCCCAGGCCCCGCGGGCCCCCTACTTTGACCTGTGTGGGACCTATGTCGTTACTAACCCGCACGCCCGCGCCAGCAACCCCTACGTCCGCGACCGCCTGCCCTAATCATATTTGCTTTTAGGCTGGTTTTCACTTATAATAGGGTTAGTTAATTAAATAATAGTATTAAGGGGAATTGAACATGCGCAAAGGCAAAAAAACACTTAACACTAATCACAAGATTATCATCGGCGTCAGTGCCGCTTTGGCCGTGGTGTTGGTTACCCTGGCCGTCGTGTTACCACTGGTTTTGTGTCGCCGGGAAGAGGCGGCCTTCCAAATTCCGCCCCTAGACCTGCCGGAACCCGCCACCTACGCCTTGCAGCAATACCAATACGACGAATTAAACGACGTGCAGACTACCGTGCGGGCCGACGCCATGAACGTGACCAAACGCAACTTACCCCGGACGACCCCGCAACTGCTCAGCAACGATTTCGCGCTGGTCTATAACCCGGACACCAAGGAACTCTACCCCGTTTACGACCAGTACACCGCGCGGGGCAACGAACAGGTGGCCAGCATCGCGTTTAATCCCAATAACTACCCGGAACCCTACTACCGCAAAGGCAGTCAAACCACGGGTGTTTACACCGCCGCGGCGGCGACCGCCGGTAAAAGCGAAGCGGATTACTTTGCCTACTACAAATATATGTACATGACCCAAGGGCAACACTTGGCCCACGAAGCCGCCCGCCGTGCCGCCGAAACCGGCGACAATTACGCGAAGACCGTGGAATTTATCCAATGGCTGAAAAAACACCCGTCCGCCGATGGGCAATATGGCGCGGTCAAAGGCACGGATAACGCCGTGGAAAAGGAAATTATCCTGGACCCCTTGTACCGTTCGCTGCACACCACCGGGCTGTACTTACCGGCGGGCGAACCCGTCACCATTAAGGTGGAAGGCTTGGCGGCCGGCGAAAGTATCGGCATCACCTTAGGTTCCAACAACACCTTGGCCTGGCGCGGCAGTGCGAACGCGACCACCGCGGACGGTATCAATTATCGCGATGTTACTTACCGTAACACTACCTCCGACAATTTCTTTAAGCAGGCCGATTTACTAACGGCTTGTGGGGAATTCTTTAACTACAACCACGGCGACAGCACGCCCTTTTTACAGTCCCAATGGAAACGCCAAAACGGACGCGCGCCGTGGACGTCTTGCGATTTTGTTTTTAACGAGAACAAGACCTACACTTTCGGCTTTGCCTACGGCGGTTTAATCCAAATCAACATGCGCAACGCTTTTTCCCAAGTTAAGGTCACCATTAGTGGCGCGGTGGAAACCCCGCACTACATTTTGGGCGTGACCACCCCCGCCTACTTTGGCACCTACTTAAAGGACGCCCCCGGGGTTATCGCCGCTTTGGACACGGAAAACGGCATTTTGACCGGGCCCACGGGCGAACTGGGCAACAGTTACTGCAACTATATGCGCACGGTGTCCGCCGACGAAGTCGACCAACTGGCGATGTTGTGGCACTCATTTCTCGCCGTGAACGAAACCTTTACCGGGGGGACTTACAACCGTCACAACAAAGTGATGTTTGATTGGCACGTCCCCGCGGGGGCCGCGGTGTCGCTGGGTAACTACTCGTTCGCGATGCCGACGGGCTGGTTCGGCGCGGCCATGAATTACCGCGGTCTGCTGGCCACCGGCACGTGGGGAACCTTGCACGAGATTGGGCATAACCATGCGGCGGCTTACGGGCAGGCTTGGGGCTTTAATACGCCGCAAGAAGGCGAAGTCCGTAACAACGCCCTAACCTTGCTTAGTTACATCTTGTTCTGCGACGTCGGGACCACCATCCGCATGGACGGCGGGGCCGAACACGGGACTTACGCTAACCCCTATAACACCTTAACCGAAACCATCGCCCGCAAAGGCGTCATTACCGATTTTGCGAACGCAGGCTACTTCCCCGCCCTGGGGATGTACGCCAACATCATGCACTCGTTCGGCGCGAAAAAGTTTTACGAACTGCTGTACACCTACAAGACCCAACCGTCTTACATTCCGCAAGGCAACACCGTGGGCAACAAGCGTTCGGATTTTGCCTACCGTTGCAGTTTGATTTACGGTATGAACTTTTACCCCTATTTTAACGACTTTTACGCCGCCAACCTCACCCAAGCCATGTTCAGCCCGGAACAATGGGCAACCATGACCGCCCTGCCGAATTACCAACCCGTCAGTTGTTACTACGCGGGCGGCATTGACGGCGTGAAGACGGCCGGCGATTATTTGGTGGCTTTCGGGGACGACATCACTTTCGACCTGCAAGGCAAAACCATTTCCACCCTGGACCAAGACGGCAAAAAAGGCTTTACCGTGGTGTCGGTCGGCCGGCCGCAACACGGCACGATTAAAGCCAACGGGCAAGGGCAATGGACGTACAGTTTTGACCCCGATTACACCGGCAATACCGACCAATTCGACTTCCGCGTCAAGTTAGCGGACGGCGTAATTCACACCTTCACGGTTTACCTGCGCATCAGTTACCACGGCGCCCGCGTTAACAGTTACGACAACCTAAGCGCCCCCGCCAACTTTGATAATTTAGCCAGTCAAATTGCCAACCAAGCCCCACAAATTTTGGCAACCGCCACCACGGCGGGCGTACCGACCTTTAACGCCAGCCAACTGACCGTGCACACCGCCGAATTTTACTGGGAAGCCCCGGTTACCGGCGAAGTCGCCTTAATGGTCGGTGGCAACACGGTCCGCCTGTACGCCGGGGGTGACAGTTTCGCCAATTTGCCAGACACCGGCCTGACCTTTTCGGGCAGCATTAACCCTAACAATTACCTCAGCAACAACCGCTGCAAATACGTAATGCGCGTGGAGAAAGGCCACCGCTACCCACTGCGGGTCATGTCCTACAACAACGGCAGTGGTAATTCGGGCGGCACCGTCTATGTGCTGAGCAAAGACAACCAAGTCTTAACGGCGGACCAACTTGACGACGCCCAGTTTACGGCGTTTGTCGCCGACGGTGCGCGTTGGCAGCCCCTAAACACGGCGGAAATTTACCACCCAAATTACCAAAGTAAAGTCACGCCCGCGCCCTATGTTTTTGCCCCCAGTTACCTAGTTTCCCAAAAGGACCACATTAACTTGACCGTGGTGGGCACGGACAAATCGGCCTGGTCGGTCATCAAAGCCCCTGATGTCATTCACGGTGGTTTTGCCTACAACCCCACCACGGGCGTAGCCGACGAAACCAAGCGGGGCCATTACGGCAAAGAAGTTCAATACGTGTTACCGCCCGAAGCCTATAATCCGGACGGCACGGTCAAACCCGGTTACGAAGACCAACGCACGGAATACACCCGCTACTTCGATTTATGGGGCTACTTGATTGACGGCGAAACGGGGACTTATTTACACACGCCCTACTCCGGCACCGGGTACACGCCCTTGTCCGCCACCAATCCGCACGAATTTATTATCGACACCAAAAGCGTGCAGCCGCTGAACTACTTTGCGGTCACCACGCGCGCGAACGCTAACTCCTACATCACGGAGTACGAACTCTATTTGGCGGATGAACGCGCGGCCGACGGCAGTTTTAACTGGCGTCACATTGCCACGGGCGACCGCCAAGACTACGTCGGCAACACGATTACGGTTAACTTCGCCGACCAAAACGCCCGCTACTTACGCCTGGTGGTGAAGAAGACCACGGGCGGCACTTTCTCGGTCCTGTCCGAAATTGACGCCGGCATCAAAGCCGAAACCCAAAAATTGGTCAGCACGGCCAGCAGCAAATTGTTCACCCAGGGTTGGGTTAGTTCGTCGACCATCCCCACCGAACCCAGCGGGTACTTGATTGCCAACCGCCGCGACGCCCGCGCCGTCATTCGTTTCCAGGGCGACAGCATTGCCCTGTACGCCGCCACCGCCCCCAACTACGGCAGTATCACCATTAAAATCGACGGCAAAAAAATGGCAACGGTCAACTTAGACACGGAACAACACGCTTTACGAAAATTGATTTATCATATAAATTTAGAAGATAAGGAGCACACCATGGAAATTATCACCAACAATGCCGGCACCGTTAAACTCAGCGCCATCAGCATTCCCTACACTGCCAACTTGTTAAACGCCCCGAACATTTATTTGGAAAAGGCGTTGATTATCTCGCTAATCGTCTTTATCGCCCTGTTCGTCGCGGTCACGGTGTTCCTGCTGTGCTTGTTGTTTATCCCTAAATTCCGCCACGCGATGGGCAACAACCGTTTAATCGCCGCCCTGGATCGCCACCTGGCGACCCGCAAAGCCAAACGCCAAGCCAAACGGCAAACCAAGAAACTGAGCACCCAAAAGCCCACGACCACGACCATCAAACCAACCTCGATCCCGCCTCGTCCGACCGCCACGCCGACGCGTCCCACCACCTTTACCCGCCCGACGACGCCGGCCAAGCCGACCAGCACTTATGCGCGCCCGACCGCCGTCCCGCCCCGACCAACTACTCCGACGCGCCCCACGGCCCCATACACGAAGCCGACCACCCCGCCGTCGCGTCCCACCCCGCCCAGTCGTCCGCAGTAAAATTACTTGATAATATCAAGCTCATGATTAAATATTTGCCGCGGAATATCTAATTGCGTTATAAAAATAAAAAAGACAGCGATTTACTCACTGTCTTTTTTTCGAACGGAGCAAAGAACCCGATAATGCAAAAGCATTGCTGTGTGGTTCGGGTACTAACATTTTTGGCAGGGAGAAACGGACGTAAGACGAACGGGATTTATAACTAACTAGTAATCAATTTCTTTGGCTAGGAAAGATTGGAAACTATAACCGCTGCGGTTGTCAATGAAGGATGGGTTGTGGTAATCAATTTGCAAGTCAATCTTGTTTGGTTTATCGCTTCTAGTAACCAGTTGCGACTTTTGAATGGCGTTGGCTGGAATTTTGAACAAATATAATTTATTGCCCATATTATCATTCAAGATTAGCCAAAAATCTTGTTCTAGACAGGTGATATTCGGATTAGCCCAATAATTATTAGCGGATTTATTTTTCGAAGCAAAAGTAATATTATTGTTCAATTGGTATCCACAATTTCTAAAAAGTTCAATTGCTCTACTACGCGTCATTAGTTTGTTAAAAACAATTGATTTTGATTTAGGCGGACAGTTTGTAGCAATTGATTTAATCTCTATTTTAATTTTTGCTAATGCCTTTTCAATTTCTTCGGTGGTGTATTTTTGCTGATAATATTCAATAACTAATTGCTTGATATCAAGTGCAGATATATCTTGTGTGATTTCTTTAACATGTTGATCAAATGCATATTTTTCACGAATAAAGTTTTTTACACGCTCTTGCTTAAAATTCCCCTTACTCAGCAATTCAACAAACTTACTACCATTCGCACTGTCTTTGATAAAAGGAATTTCCATTACAATTTCGTTGTTAATTTCTAAATTATATAAATAAATTTTGTCGCAAATTAAAACTCCGATAGTGAGTTGTAATAAACGCATGTAACTAAACAATTGTTCTTTATATCGGTTGTCAAATAGCATATTGTGCTGTTTTAATTCAACTACAAACAAATCCTGATGATTAACACTATCCCGAATAATGATGTCCGGAATTGTGCGATCAGATGATCCGATGTGCATTGTGCGGTGTGCGTCAATTTCACCACCAAAACGGCTGTAACCAAAAAAATTAGCATCGGCAAAAATTTCTTCCCACAATGACTGTACTTCATTTTCTCTGGCAGTCAATTTTTGATATACTAAATTTACAAGTAAATTCCATTTTTCGTTTGTATCCATAGATGTTTTTATTATCGCAAAGTATCAATAATTTCTCAAGTGAATTATTTAATCAATATTAATGGTGTAATTATACAATTCGTACATTTGCAAATTTTTCATATGATGCAGATGTATTACACACAGGAGAAACCAAAATGAGCATTAGTTCGTCATATCAAATGTTCTAAGCGAAACAACACTACGAAAAAACTCAAAAAAGGTTTTAAAAGTTTTAGGATACAATCCTTTATATTCTAACCATGGCTATATTCCCAGTCTTTATGGGCAAATGGTTACAATTAAAACACCAGCTAAAAAAATTCGTGAAATTGATCGCCTGTATCATCAACTACACCAAAAAATCGCAGACATTTTTTTGCGAAACAATTTTGAAATTAAAGATAGATATTTTACTCACGACTATATGTTTGGTGGGTTGCAATTTTTACGAACTTGGGTTGATGTTTACAAAGGCATTGAGCCTTTATTACCAACGATTAATGATTTTATTTCTATGAACCATCGTGTACGGTTGATTGCCTTAAAACACGGCATTACCTTAAAGAAAGAATTTTTTGATGATTATCAATTTCAATGTCTTAAGCCACTGTATTCATTGGAATACACTTTCAAGTGGAATTTTTGTGGAGAAAACGTAACGGCGAAAAACAGCGATGCGGAATTAGAGCAAATTCTTATCAGAAATTTGCATTGCTTTAACCAGCCCCACGAAGAAACTACTGCTAAAAAAATAAACGACGCTAAATTAAATCAAATTAGAGCATTTAGGGTGCAATTCGATTCGCTCAATCAGCGTGTCAATGTTTTATTAAAAAGTATTCGCTACCCATTGACTAATCAATTACGTCTACATTTGAGTACCGGACAAGAATTCTATATGACTATGACTTTATTTACGGTCGTAGTGACGTCAGAAACACCCGATGCAGTAATTTTGGAAATTATCCACAATGCACAGTTATTTGAAAATCGTGTTAGACAAATCACAAAAAAATTAAAGATACGAACAAAATATAGAATTGAATATCAATACACCAAGATTCAGTTGACATTGGGTCTAAATGATTATGAATTCAAACTTGATTCTGATTATGATGAAATAAATACCGTACTACAAAAATGCAAAGAACTTTATCCATATTACTAAACAAATAGATCTAACATGGCAAAAGAAAATTTATTACAAATTTTGCACTATCTTTAATATTCAAACGGAACATAGAACCCCACAAACCCGTCCACGCAATAGTAGACGTATTTTGTCGGGTTCAATCTTTCACATGCTTGGCAGAGTGTAGATGTTTGCTCCCGAACACACAATATGACTTATGTGTTCGAGAATAAACATGCTTGGCAGGGGTAGCAGGATTCGAACCTACGATGAATGGGTCAGAGCCATTTGCCTTACCGCTTGGCGATACCCCTACGCGTGCAACCCACAGGGCGTCTAACCTACGTCAGTAAGACAACTACCCCGGTGATGATCAAGATGTCGCCGCGAACAAGGCGAGGCGACACCCCATCTAACTTTAGATTATAACACACAACGGCCAAGTTTTGCTACTTATTTATCCACAGTTAATTACACTTTACATTTGTAAATTTTTGCAATATAATAGTTTAAGCGTAGGGGTGTCTGTCCTGCTTAGGCCAGATACTCCTGCTCACTACGTTCGTAGGGGTATCGGTTCACTTTGTTCACGGCTCAACCCCTGTTCGCTACGCTCGTAGGGGTGTCGCCAAGCGGTAAGGCACGAGACTTTGACTCTCGCATTCGTAGGTTCGAATCCTGCTACCCCTGCCAAGCATGTTTATTCTCGAACACATAAGTCATAAACTCGTTGGTTTCTTTTTGACGAGTGTTAAGATAATTCTTGCCAGCACCGAAAGTAAAATAAGGAGTAATTGATTTATCGTCAACTTCGACCCACAAAACTAGGTTGTCGATAACTTGCTTTTGATAATCTTTATCGTTGGGGTCGCCTTTGATTAGGCCAGCGATAAAGTTTACAATTTGGGCTTTGGTTACTTTTTGCCCACGTTCCAAAATGATTTGGGCTTTTTGTTTTTCTAGGTCAATCAGTAATTGTTCGTACTCTTTCATTTTCTTTTCAATATTCAGTTTGAGTAATTGGTTATCGGTTTCCACGAACGCGACCGTGTATTTTTCTACGGCAAGTTGGGTTTGTGTAATTTTGGTTTCAATGCTTTTCAGTTCATCGTTACTGGTGCGTTGCTCGTAAAAGTCCACCACACATTGGGCGGCATAGTCCACATTGACTGGGTCGCTTAAAAATTCGCAAACTTGTTCGGTAACATACTTTTCCAAAAAATCTTTGTCTTCGCGAGTTTTGGTGCATTTACCTTTACGTTTGTGATTGCAAACGTAATAATAATGTTTAGTACCATCGCGACTTGTCCCCACATCGGAAGTCATGGGTGTATGGCAGATTCCGCAAAATGCTTTACCCGTTAAGAGATACGGCTCGACAGCGTTTTTACTGCCAGATAAATGGCGATTACGATGTAATCGTTGTTGGACTTTTTCAAACGTGGTTTCGTCAATGATTGGTGGGTATTGTTTATCGCACACACGTTTACCAAGATTAAACTTGCCCGTGTATTTGCGGTTATATAACCAGTTGTCAAAACTGCGGAAATGAAACGGCTTGCCGTTAAAGCGTTCACCCTTGGTATTTAACGCATGGGCAATATCTTTCTTGTCGACACCCTTGGCGTATTCGGTAAACACATAACGAATAATCGCGGCTTTGGGTTCGTCAATCTCGACTTTGTGAATTATGCCGCTTTTGCCTTTACGGTCGGTATCAACCAATTTATAGCCATACAGTAAATGACCGCCCGTGAACGTACCATTTTCCACGCTCATGTCTAGTCCGTTGTGGACACGCTTTAACAATCGCTTGCTATACTTTTCGTCGTTCCATTCGGTAAACATTTCGTACAGTTCGCCACCTTCGTCGTCGCTGATTTGTTGGGTTGCCGACAAAACACGGATACCATGTTCTTGTTTGAGCATTTCTTTGTACATGATGCTATCACGGCGATTGCGAGCAAAACGGTCTAACATATAGACAATTATGTATTGGAAGTTATCACTCATGGCGTCCCGTATCATGGCTTGAAATGCGGGTCGGTGGTCGTTCGTTCCCGTCTTGGCTTTCTCTTCGTAAACCTTGATAATGTGTAGCCCCATGCGTTCGGCATACTCCCGACAGATATTGACTTGCCCGTCAATCGTTTGTTCGTTTTGCCCGTGTGAACTAAACCGGGCGTAAATTACGGCATTTTTCATTTTTTACTCCTTTTCTGCCTTAAAAGGCAATGGCTCGCCATTGCCGCTTGGTTACCCGTCCCACTGGCATTGGCAAGGACAGTCAAGGGTCTGCCACGCAGTGGACGGCGTTTTATGCCTGTCGGGAGATAAATCGCCGCCCTCGACGGTGCTTGTCGCCAGTGGTAGCAGAGATAAAACATTACTGCAAAGTAAATATAAATTGCTAGTTTGGTCTGTCGGCTTTTGTTGTAATTTTATTTATTTTGGCAAATACAATAAATTTTTTTTAAAACCGTGAACTTTTGCCTTCCGCCGTGCTTATAGTTAGGGGACATTTTTTTAAAAACCTTGCCGTTTGCCACTCCGTGTGCTTATAGGTAGGGGCGGTAAAAATAAAACCTTAACACCCCCACCCAAAAGTGGTTATTAGTAGGAGGTAATTATGGAGCGACAATTTCAAAAGATTGCGTACATCATTTTACGTCAAAACAACGGTTCGTTATTAATTAACGTACCACTTTTTGTCCGTGTAACAGATTTGCAAGCTAACGGCATCAGCGACAATCACGAGCAACTAATGCACCGCATCAGCGAACTTATGTGTCGCCATTACGAGCAACGTTTAACCGAACATTTTTCGAAATTGAAAGGCAAAGCCGATGACGGCTAAACGCAGCACGGGCAATGGCGGCGCAGCCGCCTTGCCTGTGGCGTGTATAGTATTACCACGCCACCCCGTAACACTGTAACAGGTTAATAACACAATTTGGATAGCTGTTATTTCTAACTAATGTTTACAAAAGGTCGTTCAACAAATTCATACACTTAATCTTTTGTTTTAAGTTCGCCCTACCGTAGACATTAAGCGTAAAAGAAACGTTTTTATGGCCTAAAATTTCCGATAAAGATTTAATATCAAAATCTGGAATTTCAATTGCTCTAACAGCAAATGTGTGACGAATCTCATGAAATTTAACTTTTGGCGAATTATTTCGTTTAAGGAAACGTGTAAAAAATTGCCGGTACGTTCTCGGTTCGGTCGGTTTTACCCGTCCCGTAAGGAAATATTGATTAGGATTATCCAAATAGAATTTTTTTATTATGTTTGATAATAAGGACGGGAACGGAATTATGCGTTGTGAACTTTCTGTTTTGGGATTTCCGATATTGATATATGATTTTCGTTTACATTTATCATAAACACGTTGCACGGTTTTATTCACTGAAATAGTATTATCTGACAGCGATATATCCCGCATCTGCAGCCCACACAACCCTCCGATCCTGACACCTGTAAATAAAGCAATCAAAATTCCCGCAGTTTTTCGGTTAAGGTTAAAATATATACTTTGGATAAGTTCTTGTTCGTCGTCCTTGGATAATGCCATGACACTTTTCCCGTTTACTTCTTTAGGATATTCGATTAAATCCCAATTCAACATCGGTATTACTTTTTCTTTGTACGCATAAAACAACGACAATCGTATAACTAGAATAATATCCCGGATTGTCTTAACCGTTAAACCACCATTTTTATCTAAACGCCCTTCCTTAAAAAGATAAAGTATGTAATCCTGAATGTCGGCTTCCGTTATGGTACCGATACGGTGTTTTCCCCAAAACGGAATCAAATGGTTTTCCGCAATCAATGTAAAATTTGCGTGTGTTGACGCTGCAATCATGGGTTGTTTTGCATTTAACCACTCATGCACCAGCGTCTTAAAATATGTATTTTTTGTCATTATGACACCTCCTGCTCCATTATGAATTAAAACTTTTACAGGTGGAATAGGCAGACGAAAACTTTTCGAAATTATCCTCAAGTTATAGTCATAAGGATTGTGAACCCAAATTACGGTTCAAGGGCTTTGAAGATAAATGGCATACCTCAACGTTGGGCGAATTGGGGACATTTACAAAAGGTGCGCCATTGTCAAAATC